>DATGPR010000176.1:0-2378 GCA_035304725.1 Arenimonas sp. | reverse complement strand
GATCGGCCGGCCGTCCAGTTCGGCGATCAGCTGCTCGCGCCAGTCGGGATTGCGGGCCAGCTCGGTTTCCCAGCCCCAGTCGTCGTTCGGGTCGCTGGCGACGACATGCGGCTCCTCGTCCCAGCGCCGCAGCAGGTCCAGGTCGTCCGGCCCCGCCGGCCTGAGCCGGATGTCACTCACAGCGAGCGGCCGTCGAAGTGCCGCACCGGCACGGCGTCGAGGTCCAGGTCGTCCAGGCAGCGCAGATTGATCGCCGTCACCGCCTCACCGGTCTTGGGATTGCTGCCTTCGGCGAAGGGCTGCACGCCGCAGACGGGGCAGAAGCGGTGCTTGATGCGGTGCTGGTTGAAGGTGTAGCTGGCCAGGTCCGATTCCGGCGTCTTCAGCGTGAACGCCTCGCGCGGCACGAACCACAGCAGCCAGCCCTTGCGCCGGCAGATCGAGCAGTTGCAGGCGACGCCGCCGTCGATTTCGCCCTGGACTTCGAAGGCAACGCGGCCGCAGTGGCAGCTTCCGGTGTAGGTGGTCATGGGCGCATCTCCTCAGGGGCGGGCTTGCGACTCCGTCGCCACCCAGTCGGCATAGGCCGGCTCGGCCCAGGCGACGGGCGTGGTCCAGATCGCGGGCAGTTCATAGGGATGCTCGCGGCGGAGCAGGGCGGCGGCCTCGGCCACCGTCGTATGCAGCAGTACCAGGCCGCTCATGCGCCCCGGGCGGCCACCCGGGCCAGGGCATGGATGTTGCGGGTGCGCAGCTCCATCAGCTCGGCCTCGCGGGCGCGCAGGGCGGCGGCCACCGGCCGCGGCAGGCCGGCGTAGGGATCGTCGCCGGCGCGCAGGGCCTCGGCCTCGCTGCGCAGCTGCTCGCGCGCCTCCTCGTCCAGGGAGGAGGCGTTCACGTGCACCAGGGTCTCGTCCACCAGGGCGTTGAGGTTGACCGCCCGCAGCACCTCGTAGACCTGGCGCTTGACCGCGCCGTAGCGGGCCAGCGGCATGCCGGCGGCCTCGGCGCCGGCCAGCAGGGCTTCCTGCATGCCGAGGGCGGCCTGGGCGGCGCGGGTTTCGGCGTCGGCATCGGTGTCCGGCGGGGCGTCGGCCAGCGATTCCAGGCGGGCGTTCTCGGCAGCCAGCCCGCGGGCGAAGGCGGCGATGTCGGCGGGGGCGATCGCCTCGGCCGCGGGTGGCGCGCCGGCCTGGGCGAACGCGGGGCCGGCGACGGGCATCGCCAGGAGCGCGGACAGGGCCAGGATGGCGGAAAGGGTGGTGGACAGGCGACTCATCTGTTTCCTCCTGGGGGGTAGGGAGGGTCCGGGGGCCCCCATGTTTACCTCAGGCGGAGGTTCAGGTCGACGTTTGCGTGCCGGACGGGCCCTTGAGCTCGACGATGTTGCCGTCCGGATCGCGCAGGTACAGGGAGGGCCCTTCGCCCTCGGCGCCGAAGTTCAGGCTGGCCGGGCCCAGCGCCTGCAGGCCGTGCCGCGCCAGGTGGGTGAGGATCGCCGTCTCGTTGAAGGGCTCGACGCGCAGGCAGACATGGTCGACGTTGCGGCCCTGTTCGCCGGCGCCGGCGCCACCGCGCCGGCCCAGCGGGCCATCCAGGCTGACCAGGTCGATCATCGAGGTGCCGGCACGCAGGTGCAGCATGCCCAGGTCCGGCCGCTCGCGTTCGACCCGGCAGCCCAGCACCCCGGTGTAGAAGCGCCGGCTGCGCTCCAGGTCGGCAACCCGGAGCACGACATGATCGAGGCGCTGGACGACGAAGGGAATCATCGCCGGCGCATCATCTCACTGCGCCTGCTGGCTGGCGATCCAGCGGTCGATCTTGGCTTCCAGCACCGCCAAGGGCACCGAGCCGTCGCGCAGCACCTCGGCGTGGAAGGCGCGCGGGTCGAAGCGATCGCCCAGGGCGGCCTCGGCGCGGGCGCGCAGCTCGCGGATCTTCAGCTCGCCGATCTTGTAGGCCAGGGCCTGGCCGGGAATGGCGATGTAGCGCTCGGCCTCGGCCACGGCATCGGTCTCGCCGCTGGCGGAGTTCTCCATCATGTACCGGATCACCTGCTCGCGGCTCCAGCCCTTGCTGTGCAGGCCGGTGTCCACCACCAGGCGGATGGCGCGCCACAGCTCGTTCTGCAGGCGGCCGAAGTACTGGTAGGGATCGGTGTAGATGCCCAGG
Organism: Arenimonas sp.; assembly: GCA_035304725.1. GTDB lineage: Bacteria > Pseudomonadota > Gammaproteobacteria > Xanthomonadales > Xanthomonadaceae > Arenimonas. The sequence goes on along the minus strand of DATGPR010000176.1, from coordinate 206 downwards.
TCCCTGCCCAGCGACTCGGCGTACAGGCCCCAGCCCTCGATGAAGGCGGTCTCGCCGCCGAAGCGGCGGAACTTGGGCAGTTCGCCCAGCTCCTGCTGCAGGGCCATCTGGAAGTGGTGGCCGGGAATGGCCTCGTGCAGGAACAGGCTCTCGGCGTCCCAGGTGCGCCGGCTCGGCAGGTCGTAGGTGTTGAGGTAGAAGATGCC
>DATGPR010000175.1:0-5200 GCA_035304725.1 Arenimonas sp. | reverse complement strand
GTGGTGACGCCGGCCTTCTCCAGGGCGGCGAACTTGCCGGCCGCGGTGCCCTTGCCGCCGGAAGCGATGGCGCCGGCATGGCCCATGCGCTTGCCCGCGGGCGCCGAGGCGCCGGCGATGAAGCCGACCACCGGCTTGGTCACGTTGGCGGCGATGAACTCGGCCGCCTCTTCCTCGGCGGTGCCGCCGATCTCGCCGACCATGATGATGCCCTCGGTCTGCGGGTCGTCCTGGAACAGCTGCAGGGCGTCGATGAAGTTCATGCCCTGGATCGGGTCGCCGCCGATGCCGATGCAGGTGCTCTGGCCCAGGCCGGCGTCGGTGGTCTGTTTGACCGCCTCGTAGGTCAGGGTGCCCGAGCGGGACACGATGCCGACCTTGCCCGGCTTGTGGATGTGGCCCGGCATGATGCCGATCTTGCACTCGCCCGGGGTGATGATGCCGGGGCAGTTGGGGCCGATCAGCACCACGTCGTCGTAGCCGCGCAGGGTGTTCTTCACCCGCAGCATGTCCAGCACCGGGATGCCCTCGGTGATGGCGACGATGACGCGGATGCCGGCGTCGGCGGCTTCCAGGATGGCATCGGCCGCGAACGGCGGCGGCACATAGATGACCGAGGCGTCGGCGCCGGTGTCGGCGACGGCATCGGCGACGGTGTTGAAGACGGGCAGGCCGATGTGCTGCTGGCCGCCCTTGCCCGGGGTCACGCCGCCGACCACTTTGGTTCCGTACTCGACCATCTGCTCGGCATGGAAGGTGCCCTGCTGGCCGGTGAAGCCCTGGACGATGACGCGGGTCTTGCTGTTGACGAGAACGCTCATTGGTATTCCTCAGGCGGCGGCCGCGACGGCCTTCTTCGCGCCATCGTTGATGTCGTCGGCGGGGATGATGGCGAGGCCGGAGTTCTTGAGGATCTCCTTGCCCTTCTCCACGTTGGTGCCCTCGAGGCGGACCACCACCGGCACCTTCACGTCCACTTCCTTGACCGCGGCGATGATGCCCTCGGCGATCATGTCGCAGCGGACGATGCCACCGAAGATGTTGACGAAGATGGCCTTCACGTCCGGATCGCGCAGGATCAGCTTGAAGGCCTCGGTGACGCGCTCCTTGTTGGCGCCGCCGCCCACGTCCAGGAAGTTGGCCGGGGCACCGCCGTTGAGCTTGATCACGTCCATGGTCGCCATCGCCAGGCCGGCGCCGTTGACCATGCAGCCGATGTTGCCGTCCATGGTGACGTAGTTGAGGTCGTGCTGGCTGGCCAGCACCTCGGTCTCGTCCTCCTGGCGGATGTCGCGCATGGCGGTCAGCTCCGGATGCCGGAAGCTGGCGTTGTCGTCGGAGTTGATCTTGCCGTCGAGCACGGCCAGGTCGCCGTTGTCGAGAATGGCCAGCGGGTTGAGTTCGACCAGGGCCAGGTCCTTCTCGTTGAACAGCCTGAACAGGCCCAGCATGATCTTGGTCAGCTGGTTGACCTGCTTGGCGCTGAGGCCGAGGGAGAAGCCCAGCTCGCGGCACTGGTAGGGCTGCAGGCCCTGCACGTAGTTCACGTGCACGGTCTTGATGGCGTCCGGGTTGGTCTCGGCCACCTTCTCGATCTCGACGCCGCCCTCGGCGGAGGCGATGAAGGTGATGGCCTTGGCCGAACGGTCGACCAGCACCGACAGGTACAGCTCCTTGGCGATGTTGGTGGCCTGGGTCACCAGCACCGAATCCACCGGCAGCTCGACACCGGCGGTCTGGTAGGTGGCCATGCGGGTGCCGAGCATGCCCTTGGCGTACTCGCGCACCTGGTCGAGGGTCTTGGCCAGCTTGACGCCGCCGGCCTTGCCGCGGCCGCCGGCGTGGATCTGCGCCTTGACCACCCAGAAGTCGCCTCCGATGGCCTTGGCCGCGTCCACGGCCTCCTCGGGGGTGCGGGCGACGCGGCCGGCGGGTACGGCGATGCCGTACTCGGCGAACAGCTGCTTGGCCTGATACTCGTGGAAATTCATGCCGCTACCTGTCTTGGGAAGGGGAGGCCGGCGCCGGGGGCGCCGGGAAAGGGCGCGTATTTTCGCCGCTCACCGGGGCAAAGGCAAAACGCCCCGGGGCCGGTGGCATACTGCCGGCCATGCCCGTGCCCCGCCCCGCCCTAGCGCCGAACGTGCCACCGCAGCGGCGGGAGCTGTACTTCTTCACCCTGTACCGGGTCCTGGAAGCAGCCCTGCTGGCCCTGGTGGCCTTCTCCCCGGTCGGCGAAGTCCTGCTGGTGATCAGCGAGCCCACCGTGCTGCGCTCGGTGGTGGTGCTGTACGTGGTGATGGCCATCGCCCTGCTGGTGGCCAGCTACCGCAGCGAGATCAGCCCGGCCCAGCAGACCGCCATCGGCCTGGGCGCCGACCTGGTGGTGGCGGCCCTGGTGCTGGGGGCGACCAGCGGCAGCCAGGGTGGCATCGCCCTGCTGCTGCTGTTCAACGTCGGCGCCGGCGCCCTGATCCTGCCGCAGCGGGCGGGCCTGGGTTTCGCCTCGGCGGCGGCCCTGGTGGTGCTGGCCGACAGCCTGTACGTGCGCGCCCTGGACCCGCTCAACGCCCGGCCGATCGCCGAATCGGTGATGTTCTCGGTGACCTACCTGGCCACCGCCGTGCTGTGCGAGCTGCTCAGCCGGCAGATGCGCGAATCCCAGGCCCTGGCGGAAAAGCGCGGCGAGGAGCTGGCCAACCAGGCCGAAATCAACGAACTGGTGATCCGGCGCATGCGCACCGGCGTGCTGGTGGTGGACGGCAACCACCAGGTGAAGATCTGCAACGAGGCCGCCTGGGCGCTGCTGGGCAAGCCTTCGCCCGAGCGCAAGCAACTGGCCGACATCGCCCCCGAGTTGCACAAGGCCCTGGGCCGCTGGCGCGGCGGCCGCGGCGAGATTCCCAAGGCCATGACCCTGGCCGAAGGCGCCCCCGAGGTGCTGCCCCGCTTCGTCGCCCTGGGCCTGCGCGACAACCTGTACCTGATCTTCCTGGAGGACAGCCGGGTGTTCTCCGACCGGGCCGAGGAGCTGACCCTGGCCACCCTCGGCCGCCTCTCGGCCAGCATCGCCCATGAGATCCGCAACCCGCTGGCGGCGATCAACTACTCGGTGCAACTGCTGGAGGAATCCCCCGAGCTGCCCGAGGCCGACCGCCGCCTGCTGGAAATCATCCACACCCAGTGCCAGCGCATGAACGGCATCGTCCAGGACATCCTGGGCCTGGCCCGGCGCGAGCGCTCGCAGCCCGAAACCCTGGATCTGGCCCAGTTCGCCCGCCGCTTCGTCGACGAGTACCGGGCCAGCCACCCGCTTGAGCGCGATGTCCTGCAATCGGTGGCCGACCGCCCGACCCTGGCCATGGCCGACCCGCGCCACCTGCACCAGGTGATCACCATCCTGGTCTCCAATGCCCTGACCTACGGCCGCCTGCCCGACGAGCCGGCCCGGGTGACCGTGGCGGTGCGCTCGGGCCCGCCCGGGGCGCCGCCGGAGCTGAACGTGATCGACCGCGGCCCCGGCATCCCGGCGGCGGTGGCCGACCAGATCTTCACCCCCTTCTACACCACCTCGGAGCACGGCACCGGCCTGGGCCTGTACATCGCCCGGCAGCTGTGCGAGGCCAACCAGTGCTCGCTGAGCTACCAGCCGGTACCGGGCGGCGGCAGCTGTTTCCGGATCGTCCTGCCGCCGGGCATGAACCTGGTCCAGGACCAGGAGGCGGAGGGCCCCGGAGCCCGGCTCAATCTGGCCTGAGACGGAGCGAATACGCTACAGTAACAAGCGTTTTCAAGCCCCTCGGTCCGCATGAGCCCCTCCCGCAGCGCCCTCATCGTCGATGACGAACGCGACATCCGGGAACTGCTGGTCCTGACCCTGGGCCGCATGGGCCTGCGCGTGGATACGGCGGTGGACGTCGCCTCCGCCAAGACGCAGCTGGGCCAGGACAAATACGACCTCTGCCTGACCGACATGCGCCTGCCGGATGGCTCCGGCCAGGAGCTGATCGAGCACATCGCCCAGCGCTACCCGGAACTGCCGGTGGCGATGATCACCGCCTACGGCAACGTCGAGGCGGCGGTGAACGCGCTCAAGGCCGGGGCCTTCGACTTCGTCACCAAGCCGGTGGACCTGGCGGTGCTGCGCCGGCTGGTGCAGCACGCCCTTGAGCTCAACGAGCAGCGCAAGGCCCCCGGCCCGGCCAGCGCCCGCCTGCTCGGCGATTCGCCGCGCATGCAGCAGCTGCGCCAGACCATCGGCCGCGTGGCGCGCAGCCAGGCACCGGTGTACATCAGCGGCGAATCGGGCGTGGGCAAGGAGCTGGTGGCCCGCCTGATCCACGAGCAGGGCTCGCGGGCGGGCGGCCCCTTCGTGCCGGTCAACTGCGGCGCCATTCCCTCGGAGCTGATGGAAAGCGAGCTGTTCGGCCACCGCAAGGGCAGCTTCACCGGCGCCCATGCCGACAAGGACGGCCTGTTCCAGGTGGCCCAGGGCGGCACCCTGTTCCTGGACGAGGTGGCCGAGCTGCCCCTGCACATGCAGGTGAAGCTGCTGCGGGTGATCCAGGAGAAGACGGTACGGCCGATCGGCGCCGCCTCCGAGCAGCCGGTGGACGTGCGCATCCTCTCGGCCACACACAAGAACCTGGCCAGGCTGGTGGACGAGGGCAAGTTCCGCCAGGACCTGTACTACCGCATCAACGTGATCGAGCTGGCGGTGCCGCCGCTGCGCCAGCGCCGCGAGGACATCCCGCTGATCGCCAAATCCATCCTCACGCGCCTGGCCGGCGAGGACAGCCCGGCGCAGCTGAGCGAGGAGGCGGAGGCGGCCCTGCTGGCCTACCCCTTCCCGGGCAATGTGCGTGAGCTGGAGAACATCCTGGAGCGGGCCGTGGCCCTGTGCGACAACGCCACCATCGAGGCGGTCGACCTGTACCTGCCGCAGGTGGACCAGCTGATCGGCCAGGAAGCCGACGCCCCCCTGCGCCCGCTGCAGCCGCCCGCCCCCGCCCCCGGCGCCGGCAGCGGCCCCGACGGCACCCCCCTGCCCGAGGCGATGGAGCAGATGGAGCGCGACACCATCCAGCGCGCGCTGGAGGCCAACCGCTACAACAAGACCAAGACGGCGGCGCAGCTGGGCATCACCTTCCGGGCCCTGCGGTACAAGCTGAAGAAGCTGGGGATCGAGTGAGGCCGGGGG
>DATGPR010000174.1:0-5665 GCA_035304725.1 Arenimonas sp. | reverse complement strand
CTCGGTCGAGGAAGTCGCCGAGATGACCCTGCGCTGCCTGAAGTCCTCGGTGCCGGCCACCCTGCCGGGCATCGTGTTCCTGTCCGGCGGCCAGAGCGACGAGGCGGCCACCGCCCACCTCAACGCCATGAACCAGATGGGCCCCAAGCCCTGGCCGCTGAGCTTCAGCTACGGCCGCGCCATGCAGTCGGCGGCGCTCAAGCTGTGGGCCAAGGACATGACGGGCAACTACGAGGCCGCCCAGAAGACCGTGTACGCCCGCGCCAAGGACAACGGCCTGGCCGCCCTCGGCCGCTGGAAGTCGGCTGCCTGATATCGGCTGCTGCCGTGGTCCCGCGAACGCCGGCCCCGTGCCGGCGTTCGCATTTCCGGGCCCCGACCCGGGCGCGGGCAACGGGCCCGGGCGTAGAATCGGGCCCTTGCGAACTTTCGCGCCGCCCCCGGGTCCATGCCTGGACCCCGCCCGCCGATGCGGGCCGCAGAAACAAGGAAGGTCCTGCCCCATGATCCGCCCGCGCCTGTCCGCCCTCCTGCTCGTCCTGCTCCTGGCCGCCTGCGGCCAGGAGGCGGCGGACAACGGCCCGCCGGCAGCAGTAGCGGTCACCACCACGGTGGTGCAGCCGCAGCCCTGGAGCGACACCATCGAGGCCCTGGGTACGGCCCGCGCCAACGAGTCGGTGCTGGTCACCGCCAAGGTCACCGAGACCGTGGTGCGGGTGAACTTCCAGGACGGCGACGAGGTCGAGGCCGGGCACGTGCTGGTGGACCTGTCCGGCAAGGCCGAACTGGCCGGCCTGGAGGAGGCCGCGGCCGCCTACCGCGAGGCGAAGCAGCAGTACGAGCGCCAGCGCGAGCTGGCCGAGCGCAAGCTGATCTCCGCCGGCCAGCTCGATACCCAGCGCGCCGCCATGGAATCGGCCAAGGCCCGCCTGGACGCCACCCGCGCCCGCCTGGCCGACCGTGTCATCACCGCGCCCTTCGCCGGCGTGCTCGGCTTCCGCCAGGTCAGCCCCGGCACCCTGGTCACGCCCGGTACCACCATCGCCAGCCTGGACGACATCTCGGTGATCAAGCTCGACTTCACCATCCCCGAGACCTACCTCTCGGTGGTGGCGCCGGGCCAGATCATCCGCGCCCGCAGCGCGGCCTGGCCGGAACGCGAGTTCGAGGGCAGGGTGGTGACGGTGGACTCGCGCGTCGATCCGGTCACCCGCGCCGTCACCGTGCGCGCCGAGCTGCCCAATCCCGACCGCCTGCTGCGCCCGGGCATGCTGCTGACCCTGCGGCTGTACCAGCCCGAGCGCAGTGCCCTGGTGATTCCCGAAATCGCCGTCACCCAGATCGCCCGCGACGCGCACGTGTTCCGCCTGCGCGAGGACGGCACCGTCGAGCAGGTGCCGGTGCGCCTGGGGGCGCGCCGGGCCGGTGAGGTCGAGGTCACCGAGGGCCTGAACGCAGGCGACCGCATCGTCGTGGACGGCGTGGTGAAGCTGCGGCCGGGCATGCGCGTGGCCGAGGCGAAGGCCGACGTGCCGGCGGCGGGCTGAGGAGCGCGCCATGGTCCTGTCCGACCTCTCGATCCGGCGGCCGGTCCTGGCCACGGTGATGAGCCTCATGCTCGTCGCCCTGGGCCTGATCGCCTTCAGCCGGCTGACCCTGCGCGAGCTGCCCGACATCGACCCGCCGATCGTCTCCATCGACGGCAGCTACACCGGCGCTTCGGCCGCGGTGGTCGAGACGCGCATGACCCAGGTGCTGGAGGACGCCATCGCCGGCATCGAGGGCATCCAGAGCGTGGAGTCGCGCAGCCGCAACGGCGGCTTCGACATCACCATCGAGTTCAGCCTGGACCGCGACATCGAGAGCGCCGCCAACGACGTGCGCAGCGCCGTCAGCCGCGTCCTGGACCGGCTGCCCGAGGAAGCCGACCCGCCCGAGGTGGAGAAGGTGGCCGCCGGCGCCGAGGTGGTGCTCTGGCTGGCGCTCAAGAGCAGCAACATGGACCAGCTGGAGCTGGCCGACTACGCCGAGCGCTACATCGTCGACCGGCTGTCGGTGGTGGACGGCGTGGCCAACATCCGCGTCGGCGGTGCCCAGCGCTATGCCATGCGCATCTGGCTGGACCGGCAGGCGCTGGCGGCGCGCGGCCTGACCGTGGCCGACGTCGAGGCGGCACTGCGGCGCGAGAACGTCGAACTGCCGGCCGGCCGCCTGGAATCGTCCAGCCGCGACTTCACCCTGCGCATCGAGCGCAGCTACCAGGGGCCGGAGGACTTCGAGCGCCTGGCGGTGGCCAAGGGCAGCGATGGCCACATCGTGCGCCTGGGCGAGGTCGCCGACATCGCCCTGGAATCGTCCGACCGGCGCGCCTACTACCGCGGCGACGGCCTGCCCCAGGTCGGCCTGGGCGTGATCAAGACCTCGACCGCCAACAGCCTGGACGTCGCCAACGGCATCCGCGCCGAGCTGGAGCGCATCGCCGGCACCCTGCCCGAAGGCACCACCCTGGATGTGTCCTTCGACGCCACCGTGTTCATCGAATCGGCGGTGAACCGCGTCTACCAGACCCTGATCGAGGCCATCGTGCTGGTGCTGGTGGTGATCTACGTCTTCCTCGGCAGTGCCCGCGCGGCGCTGATCCCGGCGGTGACGGTGCCGGTCTGCCTGATCGCCTCCTTCCTCGGCCTGTACCTGTTCGGCTTCTCCATCAACCTGCTGACCCTGCTGGCCCTGGTGCTCTGCATCGGCCTGGTGGTGGACGACGCCATCATCGTGCTGGAGAACTGCCAGCGCCGCGCCGACCTGGGCGAACCGCCGCTGGTGGCGGCCCGGCGCGGCACCCGCCAGGTGGCCTTCGCGGTGATCGCGACCACGGCGGTGCTGATCGCCGTGTTCCTGCCGGTGGCCTTCATGGAAGGCAACAACGGCCGCCTGTTCCGCGAGCTGGCCGTGGCCATGGCCGGGGCCATCGCCCTGTCGGCCTTCGTGGCGCTGAGCCTGACGCCGATGATGTGCTCGCTGCTGGTGCGGCCGCATACCGCGCCGCGCGGCCTGGACGCCTGGATGCACCGCCAGCTCGGCCGCCTGACCCAGGCCTACCGCCGCCTGCTGGAGCGCACGGTTGGCCGGCCGGTGCTGTTCATCGTGGTCATGCTGGGCGCCTTTGCCGTGACCGCGCTGATGTTCTCCACCGCGCCGCGCGAGCTGGCGCCGCCGGAGGACCGCGGCGCCTTCTTCGTCATGGTGGCCGGTCCCGAGGGCGCCGGTTTCGACTACACCATCGCCAACCTGCACGAGATCGAGCAGCGCCTGTTGGCCATGCGCGACCGCGGCGAGCCGATCTACCGGGTGATCACCCGTGCCCCGGCCGGCTGGGGCGCCAGCGAGGAAATGCACACCGGCCAGGCCGTGGTCATCCTCGAGGACTGGAGCAAGCGCAAGCAGGACACCAGTGCCGTCGTGGCCGAGGCGCGGCGCGAGCTGGCCGGCATTGCCGGCGTGCGCGCCACGCCGATCGTGCGCCAGGGTCTGGTGCGCAGTTCCGGCCAACCGGTGCAGGTGGTGCTGGGCGGCCCCAGCTACGAGGAGCTGGCGCAGTGGCGCGACCGCATGATCGCGCGCATGGAGGAGAACCCGAAGCTGCTGTCGATCGACTCCGACTACAAGGAGACCCGGCCGCAGATGCGCATCGAGGTGGACCGCGCCCGCGCCGCCGACCTCGGCGTGTCCGCCCAGGAGATCGGCCGCACGCTGGAAACGATGATGGGCTCGCGCCGCGTCACCACCTTCGTCGAGGACGGCGAGGAATACGACGTCATCCTGCAGGCCCGCCAGTCCGACCGCGCCAGCCCGGCCGACCTGACCAGCCTGTACGTGCGCTCGCAGCGCACCGGCGAGCTGGTGCCGCTGTCCAGCCTGGTGACCCTGACCGAAGTGGCCGAGCCGGGCACGCTCAACCGCTACAACCGCCTGCGCGCCATCACCATCGAGGCCGGCCTGGCGCCGGGTTACACCCTGGGCGAGGCGCTGGACTGGATCCGCCAGGTGGCCGCCGAGGAACTGCCCGACTACGCTCAGCTCGACTACAAGGGCGAGTCGCTGGAATACCAGCGCGCCGGCGGCACCGTGGTGTTCACCTTCGCCATGGCGCTGCTGATCGTCTACCTGGTGCTGGCGGCGCAGTTCGAGAGCTTCCTGCACCCGGTGGTGATCATGCTGACTGTGCCGCTGGCGGTGCTGGGCGCACTGATCGGCCTGTGGCTGATGGGCTCGACGCTCAACCTGTTCAGCCAGATCGGCATCGTCATGCTGGTCGGCCTGGCGGCCAAGAACGGCATCCTGATCGTCGAGTTCGCCAACCAGCTGCGCGACGAGGGCAGGGCGGTGCGCGAGGCCATCCTCGAAGCCGCCGCCACCCGCCTGCGGCCGATCCTGATGACCTCGATCGCCACCATCTTCGGTGCGGTGCCGCTGGTGATCTCCACCGGCGCCGGTTCCGCCAGCCGCGTCACCATCGGCATCGTGGTGATCTTCGGCGTGGCCTTCTCGACCCTGCTGTCGCTGCTGGTGATCCCCGCCTTCTACGCCTTGCTGGCGCCGTACACGCGCTCGCCGGAAGCGGTGGCGCGCAAGCTCGAGCAGCTGGAGCGGGAAACGCCCTCGGTGGGTGGCCATGCCTGAGCGGCGTCGTCCCGCCCGCCCCGCGCCGGCCAGCGCCACGGCTGCGCCGCGCGAACAGCGGGTGTACGGCCTGAACGCCTGCCTGGCGCTGTTCCGGCAGCGGCCACAGGACCTGCGCAAGGTCTGGTTGCTGGAATCGCGCATTCCCGCCCTGAAGCCGGTGCTGGCCTGGTGCGTGTCCCGCCGCATCGGTTACTCCGTGGTCGAGGCCGAGGACCTGCGCAAGCTTTCCGGCAGTGAGCACCACGAAGGCGTGGTCTTCTCGGCGCTGCCGCCGGCCGAGCGCAGCCTGGACGCCTGGTTGCGCGGCCTGCCGGCCGGGCCGGTGCTGGCGGTGTGGCTGGACGGCGTCGGCAATCCGCACAATCTCGGCGCCATCCTGCGTTCCTCGGCGCATTTCGGCGTGGCCGGCCTGCTGCTGCCGCAGGGCTCGTCGCTGGGCCTGTCGGGCGCGGCCGCCCGGGTGGCCGAGGGCGGCGCCGAGCAGGTGCCGCTGGTGCGCCTGGGCCGGCCGGACGAGAGCCTGGTGCGGCTGGAAGCCGCCGGCTTCGTCGCCGCCGCCACCGTCGTCCGCGGTGGCCAGCCGCTGTACGGCACCGCCCTGCCGGAGCGCCTGCTGCTGATGATGGGCGCCGAAGGCGAGGGCATGGATCCGGCCCTGGCCGGCGCCGCCGGCATGCGCCTGGGCATTCCCGGCACCGGCGCGGTGGAAAGCCTCAACGTCGCCGCCGCCACCGCCGTCTTCCTGGGCGAATGGTGGCGCCAGCACCGGACCTGAACCCGTTCAGGCCGGTCCGGGCATACTTCGGCCCCATGAAACGCTTCCTGCTTGCCCTGATCCTGGGCCTGGGGCTGGTCGTGTCCGCCCAGGCCCGCACCGAGTACGACGTCGAGTACGTCGTCCGCTTCCTGCCCGCCGAGGGCCAGGCGGACGTGTCCATCCGCCTGAAGCCGGGCAGCGGCGAGGTACGGCACATGCGCCTGC
>DATGPR010000173.1:0-6566 GCA_035304725.1 Arenimonas sp. | reverse complement strand
TCGCGGTCGATGTCCGGCACCGGCGTGACCTGGGCGAAGGCATGGCCGATGTTGCCGAGGGTGGCGACGATGGCGTCGGTGGTGTACTCGATGCGGGCGCGCGAGAAGGTGTCGCCCTCGCGGATCATCACCAGCTTCTCGATGTCCTCCTGCGGCAGCACCGTGTCGCCGGTGACCTTGACCTCGGAAACGGTGTAGACCTCACCCTCGCTGACGTTGGCGGTGATGAAGATGTCCTGCTTGTCGGGACTGATCGCCACCTGGGTGGACTCGATGTTGAAGTCCACGTAGCCGCGGTCGAGGTAGAAGTTGGTCAGCTTCTCCAGGTCGCCGGACAGCTTCTCGCGCGAGTACTGGTCGTCGCGCTTGTACCAGGACATCCAGCTGGTGGTGCTGGATTCCCAGCTGCGGCGCAGCTGCGTCTCGGTGAAGGTGTCGTTGCCGACGATGTTGATGTCGCGGATCTTCGAGGCCTTGCCCTCGGAGATGGCGATGGTGATGTCGACGCGGTTGCGGTCCAGCTCGGTCACCGACGGCTTGATGGTGACGCCGTACTTGCCGCGGTTGTTGTACTGGCGCATCAGCTCCTGGGTGACGCGGTCCAGGGCCAGCGGGTCGTAGGTCTCGCCCTCGGACAGGCCGATGTTGGCCAGGCCCTTCATCAGCTCGTCGGTCTGGACGTCCTTGTTGCCGGAGAGGGTGATGCGGTTGATCGCCGGCCGCTCCACCACCACCACCACCAGGATGTCGCCCTGGCGTTCCAGGCGCACGTCCTTGAAGAAGCCGGTGCGGAACAGGGCGCGGATCGCCTCGCCGGAGCGGGCCCGGTCGAGCACGTCCCCGCGCTCCACCGGCAGGTAGGTGAAGACGGTACCGGTCGAGATGCGCTGCAGGCCGTCGACACGGATGTCCGCGACGGTGAACGGCTCGAAGTTCTGGGCCTGGACCGGGGCGGCAAGGGCGGCGGCGAGCGCGAGGCTCAGGAGGCGGCGGCGGGCGATCGGTCGCGTCATCATCAATCCGTGGGTGTTTGCGGGCAGGACATTGCCCGCGGTTCGGGTGGGGTCAGGAACCGAGCCGGAGTATGTCGTTGTAGAAGGCCAGCCCCATCAGCCCGGCCAGCAGGACCAGACCGATGTACTGCCCTGCCATCAACGCACGGTCGCCGACCGGACTGCCTTTGACCAGCTCGATAAGGTAATACAGCAGGTGCCCGCCATCCAGTATCGGGATCGGCAGCAGGTTCATGATGCACAGGCTGAGCGAGAGGATCGCCAGGAAATTGAGGAACCAGGCCGGCCCCAGGCTGGCGCTGCCATTGGCAACGCGGGCGATGGTGATCGGACCGGAGATGTTCTTCAGCGAGGCCTGGCCGGTGACCATCCGCCAGAGCATGCCGGTGACGTCCCGGGTCATGCGCCAGGTTTCCGAGAGGGCGACCGGCACCGCCGCCAGCGGACCGTGCCGCAGCAGGGCATTGGCCTCGGGCGCCGCCGCCAGCACGCCCAGCTGCCAGACCGGGCCACGCTCGGTCTCGACCCGGCGGGGACTGACCTCGACCGCCTGCCGGCGGCCCTCGCGCTCGACCAGCAGCTGCAGGGGGCGGTCCTCGCTGGCGCGTTCCTGCAGCAGGGGCGCCAGCTGGTCCCAGGTGTGGATCGGCTGGCCGTCCAGGCTGAGGACCCGGTCACCCGGGCGCAGCCGGCCCTCGGCGGCCGAGCCCGGGGCGATGTCGGCGATCACCGGCGGCCAGGCCGGCACCAGGCCCAGGCTGGCGAAGGGGCGCTCCTCGTCCAGGACCAGGCCAGGCCGGTCCAGGGGCAGGAGCCGCAGCCGCTCGTAGCCCTCGGCCGTGCGCACCCGGACCTCGGTCGGCTCGCGGTCGATGGCGGCGGTGGCCAGGGCGATGCCGGCTTCGGTCAGGGTGCGGATCTCGCGCTCGCCCACCGCCAGGATGCGGTCGCCGGGCTGGAAGCCGGCCTCGGCGGCGATGCCCTCGGCCCGGCCCACCTCGGGCAGGCTGTCGGGCTTGCCGACCAGGAACATGGCCCAGAGCAGCCCCACGCACAGCAGCAGGTTGGCCAGCGGCCCGGCGGCGACGATGGCGATGCGCTGGCCGACCGGCTTGTGGTTGAAGGCCTGGTCGCGCAGCCCGGCCGGCACCTCGACCTCGCGCTCGTCCAGCATCTTCACGTAGCCGCCCAGGGGCAGGGCGGCGACGACGTATTCGGTGCCGTCCCGGCCGACGCGCTTCCACAGCGGCTTGCCGAAGCCGACCGAGAAGCGCAGCACCTTCACGCCGCAGCGGCGCGCCACCCAGAAGTGGCCGAACTCGTGGAAGGTGACCAGCACGCCCAGGCTGACGATCAGCCACCAGACCGAGCCGAAGAATTCGCTCATCCCCCCGTCCTCCCGATCAGCGATTCGGCCACGCGGCGTGCCTGCGCGTCCAGCGCCAGCAGGTCGTCGAGGCTGTCGGAGGGGCCACCGGGCAGGGCATCGAGGCTGGCCTGGATGAGATCGGGAATGCCAAGGAAAGCCAGCCGGCCCTGAAGAAAGGCTGAAACCGCCACTTCGTTGGCGGCATTCAGCACGGCGGTGGCGCCGTGGCCGGCCGCCAGCGCCTGATAGGCCAGGCGCAGGCAGGGGAAGGCCTCGAGGTCGGGGCGTTCGAAGTCGAAACGGGCCAGCGCCGCCAGGTCCAGCGGTGCCACACCGGAATCGATGCGCTCCGGCCAGGCCAGGCCGTAGGCGAGGGCGGTGCGCATGTCCGGATTGCCCAGCTGCGCCAGCACCGAGCCGTCGACGTAGTCGACCAGGGAATGGATGATGCTCTGCGGATGCACCACCACCTCGATGGCCTCGGGCGGCAGGTCGAACAGGTGCCGGGCCTCGATCACCTCCAGGCCCTTGTTCATCAGCGTGGCCGAGTCCACCGAGATCTTGCGGCCCATGGACCAGTTCGGGTGGGCGCAGGCCTCGTCCGGGGTGACCGTGGCCAGCTGCTCGCGGCGGCGGCCGCGGAAGGGGCCGCCGGAGGCGGTCAGCAGCAGCCGGCGCACGCCCTGGCGGCCGCCGTCGGCCGGCAGGCACTGGTAGATGGCGTTGTGCTCGCTGTCCACCGGCAGCAGGGTGGCGCCGCCGGTGCGCACGGCCTGCACCAGCAGGCCGCCGGCCAGCACCACCGATTCCTTGTTGGCCAGCAGCAGGCGCTTGCCGGCGCGGGCCGCGGCCAGGGTGGAGGCGACGCCGGCGGCGCCGACGATGGCCGCCACCACGATGTCGTTGCCCGGATCGGCGGCCACCTCGTCCAGGCCTTCCGGGCCGGCCAGGGCGCGGGTGGGCAGGCCGAGCTCGCGCAGGCCGTCGCGCAGGGCGGGCCAGGCGGCCGGATCGGTGGCCACCGCCGCGTCGGGGCGGAAGCGGGCGCAGAGCGCCAGCAGCTCGTCCACCCGCGAATGCGCGCTCAGCGCGCCAACCCGGAAGCGCGCCGGGTGGCGGGCGATCACGTCCAGGGTCGAGCGGCCGATCGAGCCTGTGGCCCCGAGCAGGGCAACGGATTTCACAGGCCCAGCCATGCCTTGCCCACCGCGAACACCGGCAGCGCCGCCAGCAGGCTGTCCAGCCTGTCCATCAGGCCGCCGTGGCCGGGAATGAGGTGGCCGGAGTCCTTCAGGCCGGAATGCCGCTTCATCAGGCTTTCCAGCAGATCGCCCACCACCGAGGCGGCGCCGGCCAGCAGGGTCAGCAGCACCAGGGCCGGCAGCTGGCCCCAGCCCAGGCCCAGCAGGGCGAAAGCGAGCAGGGCCAGCAGGGCGCAGGCGGCCATGCCGCCCCAGACGCCTTCCCAGCTCTTGTTCGGGCTGACCGCCGGGGCCAGCTTGCGCCGGCCGAACTTCGAGCCGGCGAAATAGGCGCCGCTGTCGGCCACCCAGACCAGCACCACCGCGTAGAGGGCCCAGCGCGGGCCGAGTTCGCCGGCGTGCAGCCAGACCAGGCCGCACCAGGCCGGCACCACCGCCAGGCTGCCGGCCAGCAGCTTCAGTGCGCCGGCGCCCTGGCCGTTGCCGCTGGCGAAGTTCGGGTGCAGCACCCAGAACACCACCAGCAGCCACCAGAGCACGCCCAGCAGGGCCAGCAGCTTGAGCGGGAACAGGCTGGGCCCGGCGCCCCAGGCCAGGGCGGCGATCAACAGGGCGTTGGCGGCCAGGTAGCCGATTCGCGGCAGGGTGTCGCGCAGGCCGGCGAAGGCGGTCCATTCCCACAGGCCGGCCAGCAGCACGGCGGCGATCAGGGCGCCCAGCCAGGGCGTGGGCAGCAGCAGCAACGCCAGGATCGGCAGCGGCGCCAGTACCAGGCCGGTGATGACGCGCTGGCGACGGCTCACGCCGCACCTCCGGCCACCTGGGCGCTGGTCAGGCCGAAACGGCGCTCGCGCCGGGCGAAGTCGGACAGGGCCGCGTCCAGCAGGGCCTCGTCCACGTCCGGCCACAGCACCTCGGTGAACCACAGCTCGGTATAGGCCAGGTGCCAGAGCAGGAAATTGGAGATGCGCATGTCACCGCCGGTACGGATGAACAGGTCGGGTTCGGGCAGGCCGGCCAGGCCCAGGCGCGCGGCCAGGGCAGCCTCGTCGATGGCGGCGGGATCCAGCCGGCCGGCGGCGGCCTCGGCGGCCAGCTCGCGGCAGGCGCGGGTGATGTCCCAGCGGCCGCCATAGCCGACCGCCAGGGTCAGGGCCAGGGTGGCATTGCCGGCGGTGAGCGCCTCGGCCCGGGCCATGCGCTCGCGGATTTCCGCGGCGAAGGCGCCGCGCTCGCCGATGAAGCGCAGGCAGACGCCGCGCCGCGCCAGCTCGTCCACCTCGGTGTCGAGCACGCGCATGAACAGCTTCATCAGCGCCCCGACCTCGTCGGCCGGGCGCCTCCAGTTCTCGCTGCTGAAGGCGAACAGGGTCAGGGCCTGGATGCCGCGGGCCAGGCAGAAATCGATGCAGACACGCACCGCCCGCGCGCCGGCCCGGTGGCCGAGGGTGCGCGGGCGGCGACGGCGCTCGGCCCAGCGGCCGTTGCCGTCCATGATGATGGCCAGGTGGCGGGGCAGGTGGCCGGCGTCGGACGGGGAGGACATGGGGCCGGCGCGGCTCATCAGACCGCCATCAGCTCCGCTTCCTTGGCCTTGACCACCTCGTCGACGTCCTTGACGTGCTTGTCGGTCAGCTTCTGCACCTCGTCCTCGGCACGGCGGGCGTCATCCTCGGTGATCTGCTTTTCCTTCAGCAGCTCCTTGACCTGCTGGATGGCGTCGCGGCGCACGTTGCGGATGGCGACCTTGGCGTTCTCGCCCTCGTGGTGCACGTGCTTGGAGAGCTCCTTGCGGCGCTCCTCGGTCAGCGGCGGCAGGTTGATGCGGATGACCTGGCCGGCGGTGTTCGGGGTCAGGCCCAGGTCGGAGGCCAGGATGGCCTTCTCGACCGCCGCCACCATGCCCTTCTCCCAGGGGGTGATGGTGATGGAGCGGGCGTCGGAGACGGCCACGGTGGCCACCTGGTTCAGGGGCATGTCCGAGCCGTAGTAGTTCACCTTCAGGTGGTCGACGAGGGCGGTGCTGGCGCGGCCGGTGCGCAGCTTGGTCAGCTCCTGGCGCAGGGCCTCCACCGACTTGGCCATCCGGGTCTGGGCGTCCTTCTTGATCTCATTGAGCATCGCGGGCTCCGCGTCATTCTGGGCTGTTGCCTGGGCAAGGCGGGGATTATAGGCACTACGCCGGCCGTGGTTCAGCCGGCGGTGTCCTCGGCCACGAGGGTGCCCAGCGGCTCGCCGCGCAGGATCCGCATCAGCGCGCCCGGCTGCATCATGTCGTAGACGCGCACCGGAATGCCGTTCTCGCGGCACAGGGCGAAGGCGGCGGTGTCCATGACCTGCAGGTTGCGGGCGATCACTTCGTCGTAGCTCAGGCGGTCGTAGCGGCGGGCCTTGGCGTTCTTCTTCGGGTCGCTGTCGTAGATGCCGTCGACCTTGGTGGCCTTGAGCAGCAGGTCGGCGCCGATCTCGCTGGCACGCAGGGCGGCGGCGGAGTCGGTGGTGAAGAAGGGGTTGCCGGTGCCGGCGGCGAACAGGCAGATGCGGCCCTTCTCCATGTGGCGGATGGCGCGGCGGCGGATGTAGTCCTCGCAGACTTCGTTGATCTTGATGGCGCTCATCACGCGGGCGTAGCCGCCTTCCTTCTCGATGGCGTCGGCCATGGCCAGGGCGTTGATGACGGTGGCCAGCATGCCCATGTGGTCGCCGGTGACGCGGTCCATGCCCGCTGCCGCCAGGCCGGCGCCGCGGAAGATGTTGCCGCCGCCGATCACCAGGCCAACCTCGGCGCCGGCGCGCTGGGCTTCGACGATTTCGCGGGCCAGGGTCTTCAGGACCTTCGGGTCGATGCCATAGTCCTCGTCGCCCATCAGGGCTTCGCCGGAGAGTTTGAGCAGGATGCGGCGGTACTTCAGCGGGCTGGTGCTCATGGGGTTCTCCGGGCGGGGGCAGACAAACGGCCGAATTCTATCCGATGACCCGCAC
>DATGPR010000172.1:0-6107 GCA_035304725.1 Arenimonas sp. | reverse complement strand
CGCGCGGCGTGGTGCTGCGGCCGCTGGGCGACATCCTCTACTGGATGCCGCCCTACTGCGTGGGCGAGGAGGAACTGCGGCTGCTGGCCGAGGTCACCGCCAGCGCCATCGACGAGGCCTGGGCATGAGGACGATCCGCTGCCATGTCGACGCACCGCTGCAGCCGGGGCTGACGGTCGAGCTTCCGGAATCCGCCGCCGCGCACGTGGTGCGGGTGCTGCGCCTGGGCGTGGGCGATGCGCTGGTGCTGTTCAATGGCGACGGTCACGACTATCCCGCCACCCTGGTCGAGGCCGGCAAGCGTGGCGCCCGCGCCGAGGTCGGCGGTCAGGTGCCGGTGACGAACGAATCGCCGCTGCGCATCACCCTGGCCCAGGGCGTGGCCCGCGGCGAAAAGATGGACTGGGTGCTGCAGAAGGCCACCGAGCTGGGCGTGGCCGCCATCGCGCCGATCCTGAGCGAGCGCACCGAGGTGAAGCTGGATGCCGAACGCGCCGACAAGCGCCTGGCGCACTGGCGCGGCGTGCTGGCCTCGGCCTGCGAACAATGTGGTCGCGCCCGCCTGCCGGACCTGGCGGCGCCGACGCCGCTGGCGAACTGGGCTGCCGCCGCGCCGGACGGCCTGAAGCTGGCGCTGGATCCGGAAGGCGAACTGACCCTGGACGCGCTGCCGGAAGACACGCGGGCGCTGAGCCTGGTGGTCGGCCCCGAGGGCGGCCTCTCGCAACGGGATCTGGAAACCCTGCGCGCCGCCGGCTTCCGCGGCCTGCGCCTGGGCCCGCGCATCCTGCGCACCGAAACCGCCGGCCTGGCCGCCGTCGCCGCCCTCCAGTCCCGCCTCGGCGACCTCTGATCCCACCCCGGGGTCAGAGTAAAGGGTCAGAGTAGAGGGTCAGAGTCCGGGGTCTGACCCCGGGGTCGGAGTAAAGGGTCTGACCCCGGTTTGGGGTCGGAACAAAGGGTCGGAACAGGGGTCAGGCGGCTTGCTGCTGGCCCAGGGCCTTCTGGATCAGGAGTTCGACGCTCAGCAGGTCGGGGACGACGGCGTGTTCGTCGTTGAGCATCACCCTGGACTGCACGCCCAGCGGCAGGTCCTTGATGTCGTGCTGCTCGACCAGGGCCGAGGCCGAAACCGTGACCAGGCGCGGGAAGCCCTGCGACAGCACCGCGAAGTACGGCATCTTCGGATTGCCGCCCAGCGCCTTCAGCACGGCCACCTTGGCGCCCATGTGCGCGTCCTCGACGATGCCGTCGGCCAGGCGCGAGAACGAGACCAGCGGCAGGCGCCAGCCGCGCCAGCGCACGCGGCCCATCAGCCAGTCGGGCGCGTTCTCCACCGGCTCCGGCTCCGAGAAGGTGATGACCTCGGCGACGCTGGCATTGGGCAGCAACAGCCGGCCGTCGGTGACTGCGATCATGACGCCGCGGATGTCGCGCTGCTGGGTGTTCATGCTTGCGGGTCCTCCAAGGCCGGGGCTCAGGCCCAGGCTCCACTGATCTGGCCGGGCAGTTCCGCCGGCGCGCCGGCGACCGCGCCCTCGGCGATCACCGCCTGGGCCGCGGCCGGGTCGAAACAGGTCGCCGGATCCTGGGCCCAGACCTTCGCGCCGGCGGCGCGCTTGGCCAGGATGGCCGGCACCAGGCCGGTATCGGCGCCGCTGAGCACGACGATGGCGCTGTGCTCTGCCGGCAGCGCCTCCACCACCGCGGACAGCTCGCCGCCCTCGGTGAAGCGCGAACCGGATTCGTCGGCGCGCAGGCCCAGGCCCGGCGGCAACACCGCCACCCGGCCCTGCAGGGCCAGCTTGCCCGGCTCGGCCAGGTCCACCGGCCAGGCGCTGGCCTTGGCCAGCTGGCCGACCAGGCGATCGTGCTTGCCGGTATCCAGATGCTGGTAGAGCAGCACCGGCAGCGGCAGCTCGGCCGGCAGGTTGGACAGCAACTGGCGCACCGCATCCGGACCGCCCAGGCCGGCGATCACCAGCAGCACGCCCCGCGGCAGGTCCTTGCTCCAGCTCGGGCCGGCGCTCTCGCCCTCCATCGGCACCAGGGACAGGTCGCCGAAGGAGGACTTGCCGTCGTCGGCAACGGCCGCCGCGGTCGCGGGCGAGGGCTGGGCCGGCATCGGCAGCGGTTCGTCGGCGTCGGCCAGGGACAGGCTCAGGCCACCGCCTTCCGCCTCGGCAGGCTCCTCGCCTTCCAGCGACAGCTTCACCGGCGCCACGACCGGCTCCGGCTCCAGCGCCGGCTTGTCGAAATCGGGTTCGGGCACGTCCGGCCGGCGCTCGTCCTGGGCCTCGAAGGCTTCCAGCTGTGCCGCCAGCGCCGCCACGTCATCGTCCACCAGCGTCTCGGAGGCGACGGTGTCGTCGCTGTCGAACCGGGCGAAGTTGACCGGGCCGTCGGGGATCTCCAGATCGGCCAGCAGCGGCTCCTCCGACGCCGGCGCCGCCAGGTCCGGCTCGTCGGCGACGACCATGCGCGCGCCCTCTTCCGGCAGCGACGACAGGTCGATGTCCAGTTCGATGTTGTCGTCGGCCTCGGCTTCTTCCGCCGACGGCTGTGCGGCCGGCGCCGCGCCCAGCTCGGCCTCGATCTGGCCCAGCGCCTGCTCCAGGTCGCCCAGGTCGATGTCCAGGCCGGGTTCCTCGACGGCGGGTTCGGCGGGCGCGGCCCTGCTTTCCTCGCCGCCGACGGCCAGCGAGGGCTCGCTGGGCACCCAGTCAGCCAACTCGGCCGATTCGGCCAGATGTTCCTCGAAGCTGGCGTCGGCCATTTCCTCGGCCGGCGTGCGCGGCGCGCCGGGCTCGGGCGCCAGGTTGGCCTCGGGCACCGGATCGGCATCGTTCGGCGGCGGCGGCAGCACGTCGCCGCCGACCAGCTTGGCTGCCAGATGGCGGGCCCAGCGCGCCAGGTCCCAGCCGTCCAGCTGGCGGGTGACCTCGGCGTCGTCGTACATCACCTCGATGCCGGGCGTGGCCAGCAGGCCGTCGAAGCGCTCCAGCGCTTCCTCCACGGCCGGCTCCAGGCTGACCAGCACCACCGAGGGCTGGCTGCCGGCGACGGTGGCCGGATCGAGTTCGCCCGGATCGCCCTCGGCCACCAGTTCGGCGCCGAGGTCGGAGAGGGCCCGGCGCAGCTGGTCGCGGGCATCGCCCGGGCGGGCCAGCAGGGCAACGCGCACCGCCGCCTCAGCCATTGACCGGCTCCATGCCGAGCATCTCGAACACGTTCCGCATCAGCTCGTGCTCCTGGTAGGGCTTGCCCAGGTAGCGGTTGACGCCGATGTCGAAGGCGCGCTGACGGTGCTTCTCGCCGGTACGCGAGGTGATCATGATGATCGGCACGTCCTTCATGCGCGCGTCCGAACGCATGTTCTGGGCCAGCTCGTAACCGTCCATGCGCGGCATCTCGATGTCCAGCAGCATGAGGTCGGGGATGCGCTCGGCCATCTTCTCGATGGCGTCGACGCCGTCCTTCGCGGTCATCACCTCGAAGTTGTGGCGTTCCAGCACGCGGCCGGTGACCTTGCGCATGGTGATCGAGTCGTCCACCACCATCACCACCGGCACGCGGCGGGCCGCCGGCGCCGGCACCGCCGCCACCTCGCCCTGCTCGCGCTCGAGGATGGCCTGGCGGCGCACCAGCGGTGCCACGTCGAGGATCACCACGACGCGGCCGTCACCCATGATGGTGGCGCCGAAGATGCCCGGGATCGAGTTGACCTGCGGGCCGACCGGCTTGACGACGATTTCGCGGCTGCCCAGCACCTGGTCCACGCAGATGGCGGCGCGCAGGTCACCGGAACGGGCCAGCAGCAGCGGCATCTGCAGGCTGTCCTGGGCCTTGGCCGGGGCGTGGCCGATCAGCCGGCCCAGGTCGTGGATGGCGTAGGACTCGCCGGCGTAGGTGAAGCTCGGGTTCTCGCTGGCCAGCTGCTTCTCCAGCTCGGCGCGTCCGATGCGGCCCACGCCCTGCACCGAGGCGATCGGCACCGCGAAGCTGGTGTCGCCGATCTTGACGAACACCGCCTGGGTGACCGCGAGGGTGAACGGCAGGCGGATGGTGAAGGTGGTGCCCTTGCCGGCCTCGGCCTCGATGCTGAGGCTGCCGCCGAGCTGGCGGATCTCGGCGTAGACCACGTCCATGCCGACGCCGCGGCCGGCCAGGCGGCTGACCTCGGAAGCGGTGGAGAAGCCGGACTCGAGGATGTAGCCGTACAGGGTCTGGTCGGTGACCTCGGCATCGGCCTTGAGCAGGCCGCGCTCGATGGCCTTGCGGCGGATCGCCTCCTTGTCCAGGCCGCGGCCGTCGTCGCTGATGCGCAGCACGACTTCCGAACCTTCACGCAGCACCTGGATGCGGACCGTGCCTTCCTCGGGTTTGCCGGCCTTGCGGCGATCGGCCGGCGTCTCCAGGCCATGCGCGACCGCGTTGCGGAGCATGTGCTCCAGCGGCGCGGTCATGTGGTCGAGCACGTTGCGGTCCATTTCGCCGCTGGCGCCGTCGACCTTGAGGTTGACCTGCTTGCGGGTTTCGCTGCCGGCCTGGCGCAGCACGCGGCGCAGGCGCGGCACCAGCGCATCGAAGGGCACCATGCGCGTGCGCATGAGGCCTTCCTGCAGGTCCGAGCTCACGCGCGACTGCTGCAGCAGCAGGGTTTCGTACTGGCGGACCAGGTCTTCCAGGGAGCCCTGCAGGCTGGCAAGGTCGGCCACCGACTCGGCCAGCGAACGCGACAGCTGCTGCTGGGTGGTGAAGCGGTCGAGCTCGAGCGGATCGAACTCCTCGCTGCCCTGCTCGCCCTCGCGCTGGTAGCGGGCGATGATCTGCGCCTCGGTCTCGATGTCCAGCTTGCGGACCTGCTCGCGCAGACGGGTGGACAGCTGGCCCAGTTCGCCGAGGTTGCCGCGGAAGGCACCCAGCTGCTGTTCCAGGCGGGCGCGGTAGATGGCGACCTCACCGGCGTAGTTCACCAGGCGGTCGAGCAGGTCGGCGCGGATACGCACCTGCTCCTGCGGCGCGCGGACGCCGGCGCCCTCTTCCTCCTCGCCCAGGTCCTCGATCGGCGCGGACAGCGGCGCGAGGCCGACGGTCGGCGCGGACGGACGCTGTACGGGCGCGGGCGCCGGAGCGGCCGGCGCCGGCTTCTCGGCGGCGGGCTGGGCCGGCGCGGCAGCCGGCGCGGCCGGGGCGGCGACGGCATCCAGCGGCTGGCCCTTGGCCAGGGCGTCGATCTGCGCGATCAGGTGCGCAGGCAGGCTGATCGCGCGGCGCTGGCCGACGCGGGTGACCATGCTGTGCAGGCGGTCGAAGGCGTTCTCGAGCACGCCGACGCCGGTCGTATCGAGCTGGCGCCGGCCTTCGGCCACCGCCTCCAGCAGCGACTCCATGGCGTGGCCCAGCTCGCCGACGGCGAAGATGCCGGCCATGCGGGCGCCGCCCTTGAGCGTGTGCAGATCGCGCTGCAGGGCGACGATGCTCTCGGCGTCATTCGGGTTGTCGCGCAGGCCGGCGACCAGGCCGTCGGAATGGTCGAGCAGGTCGGCGGACTCTTCCAGGAAGATGTCCAGCAGGTCCTCGTCGATGTCGCTGGTATCCAGCGGCTCGTCCGGATCCTCGCCGTCCAGGCTGGCGAAGGCCGCGACAGGCTCGGCCTCTTCGGGTTCTTCGGCAGCAGCCGCCTCGGCAGCGGCAGCTTCGGCCGCGGCAGCTTCGGCCGCGGCAGCTTCGGCAGCAGCCGCTTCGGCCGCAGCCGCTTCGGCAGCAGCGGCTTCGGCAGCGGCAGCTTCGGCCGCGGCAGCTTCGGCAGCAGCCGCTTCGGCAGCAGCCGCTTCGGCAGCAGCCGCTTCGGCAGCAGCCGCTTCGGCAGCAGCCGCTTCGGCAGCAGCGGCTTCGGCAGCAGCGGCTTCGGCAGCAGCCGCTTCGGCAGCAGCCGCTTCGGCAGCAGCGGCTTCGGCAGCAGCGGCTTCGGCCGCGGCAGCTTCGGCAGCAGCCGCTTCGGCCGCGGCAGCTTCGGCAGCGGCAGCTTCGGCAGCGGCAGCTTCGGCAGCGGCAGCTTCGGCAGCGGCAGCTTCGGCAGCAGCCGCTTCGGCAGCGGCGGTTTC
>DATGPR010000171.1:0-5154 GCA_035304725.1 Arenimonas sp. | reverse complement strand
CCGGCCGCCGACACCCGGGTGGTGACGGTGCCGATCGGCTACGGCGACGGTCTGCCGCGGGCGCTTTCGGCGAAGGGCGAGGTGCTAGTCCGCGGCCGGCGCCTGCCGATCGTCGGCCGTATCTGCATGGACCAGTTCATGGTCGACATCGGCCCGCAGGGCACGGCCTACAACGAGGACGAGGTGGTGCTGATCGGCCGCCAGGGCGGGCAGGCCATCCGTTGCGAGGAGGTGGCGGCGGCGGCCGGCACCATCGCCTACGAGATCCTGGTCGGGCTCAACGGCCGCATCCCGCGCGAGTACGTCGGCGGCTGAGGACGGCGGCCGGGCCGGCCGGCGTTGACGCCCGCGCGGGCGCGCCGGCATCCTGCCCCGCATCAGGAGGGCAAACATGGCCGAAGGGCGCAGCAGGCTCCGCAAGGTACCGATGTCGCGGGTGGACACCGCCTGGCTGCGCATGGAGCGGCCGACCAACCTGATGATGATCACCGGCGTGATGATGTTCGAGATGCCGCTGGACATCCGCCGTCTGCGCCAGGTCATCGAGGAGAAGTTCCTGGCCTATCCGCGCTTCCGGCAGAAGGCGGTGGACACGCCGACCGGCGCCTACTGGCAGGACGACGAACATTTCGACCTGGACTGGCACATCCACCTGACCGCGCTGCCCGGCCGCGGCGGCAAGCGCGAACTGGAGCGGCTGGTCAGCCGGCTGGCCTCCACGCCGCTGGATCCGAGCAAGCCGCTCTGGCAGTTCCATCTGGTCGAGCGCTACGACGGCGGCTCCGCCCTGATCGCCCGCATCCACCACTGCTATGCCGACGGCATCGCCCTGGTACAGGTGCTGCTGTCGCTGACCGAGGTGGAGGAGAAGGGCCGCCGCGCCGGCCTGGCCAGGCGCTGGCTGAAGAAGGAACACGCGCCGGTGGCGCGCCGGGTCGGCCTGATCGGCCGCTACATGGCCTTGGGCAACAGGATGCTGGCCAAGGGCATGGAGATGTACCAGGACCCCAGCCTGGCGGCGGTGCTGGCCCGCGAGGGCGCCGACATCGCCCGCGAGATCGGCGTCGCCCTGGCCCTGCCGGACGATCCGGAAACCGTGCTCAAGGGCCGGCTGGGCGTCAGCAAGCGCGTGGCCTGGGCCGAGCCCCTGGACCTGTCCGAGGTCAAGGCGGTGGCCAAGGCCCTGCATTGCACGGTCAACGACGTGCTGCTGGCCTCGGCCAGCGGCGCCCTGCGCAGCTACATGCTCGAGCGCGGCGAATGCCTGGACGGCATCACCGTGCGCGCCACCGTGCCGGTGAACCTGCGGCCGCTGGAACACGCCCGCCAGCTCGGCAACCATTTCGGCCTGGTCTTCCTCGACCTGCCGGTGGGCGAGGGCAATCCGGTGGCACGGCTGGAGCGTGTCGCCGCCAGCATGCGGGTGCTGCGCAAGTCGCGGCAGGCGGTGGCGACCTTCGGCGCCCTGGCCGCGGTCGGCATGGCGCCGCCGGCGCTGCAGGCCTTCGCCCTGGAGATGTTCAGCCGCAAGGCCTCGGCAGTGGCGACCAATGTGCCGGGACCGCAGATGCCGCTGTACCTGGGCGGCGCCAGGATCTCCGACCTGATGTTCTGGGTGCCGCAGACCGGCAGCATCGGCCTGGGCATTTCCATCCTCAGCTACAACGGCCGGGTGCATTTCGGCCTGATCGCCGACGCGCGGCTGATGCCGGATCCCGGTGCGGTGATCCGCCGCTTCGGGCCCGAGTTCGAGAAGTTGCTGTACCTGGCGCTGATGGCACGCTGGGAAGGCGAGCTGCGGCCGGAGGACGCCGAGGCCCTGCTGCCGGAGATGCCGGCCGACGCCGATGCCGACGACCTGGCGGCCGCGGAGGAGGCGGGCTGATGGCCGACCCCTCCTGCGAATTGCCGGGCCAGGGCCTGCGGGTGCCGCCGGCCGAGGTGCCGGACCCGATCTATGACCTGCTGCCGGCCGACGACCGCGGCGAGGCCGTACTGGCCGGCGGCTGCTTCTGGTGCACCGAGGCGGTGTTCCGCCGCCTGGCCGGCGTGACCGAGGTGCTGCCGGGTTACGCCGGCGGCAGCGCCGACACCGCCAACTACGAGGCGGTCTGCTCCGGCCGTACCGGCCATGCCGAGGCCATCCGCATCCGTTACCGGCCCGGGGAGATCAGCTACGGGCAGCTGCTGAAGGTCTTCCTGGCGGTGGCGCACGACCCGACCCAGAAGGACCGCCAGGGCAATGACGTCGGCAGCCAGTACCGCTCGGCGATCTTCCCCCTGGACGAGGGCCAGCACGAGGTGGCCCGCGCCTACCTGGCGCAGCTGGACCAGGCCGGCGTCTTCGCCGCGCCCCTCGCCACCACCCTGGAGCCGCTGGAAGCCTTCTTCGTCGCCGAGGCCTACCATCACGATTACGCCGCCAGGAATCCCGGCCAGCCCTACATCGTCTTCGTGGCCGGCCCCAAGCTCGACAAGCTGGCCAGGGCCTTCCCGGACAAACTGGCGTAACGTTCCGTTGCAGCGGCGTGGCTTGGTTCGGTACGACCGGGCAACCACGCTGCCGCATTCCCCCGGATGGAGCGCAACATGAAGCTGTACTACCTGCCTGGCGCCTGTTCGCTGGCGCCGCACATCGCCCTTCGCGAAACCGGCCTGGCCTTCGACCTGGTCAGGGTCGGCCGTGACCGCAAGACCGAGGACGGCGAGGACTACCTGGGCATCAATCCCTTCGGCTACGTGCCGGCGCTGAAGCTGGACGACGGCCGGGTGCTGACCGAGAACATCGCCATCCTGCAGTACATCGCCGACCTCAAGCCCGAGGCCGGCCTGGCTCCGGCCCGCGACGACTTCGAGCGCTACCGCCTGCAGTCGGCCCTGGCCTTCGTCAGCACCGAGCTGCACAAGAGCCTGGGCCTGCTCTACAACCCCTCCCTGGACGAGGCGGGCCGCAAGCTCGTGTCGGCGCGCGCCCGTGGCCGCCTGGAAGGCCTGGAGCAGCAGTGGAAAGGCCGCACCTGGCTGCATGGCGAGCGCTACAGCGTCGCCGACATCTACCAGTTCGTGATCCTGCGCTGGCTGGCCAACTTCGGCATGGACATCCGCGAGTGGCCCTCGCTGGCCGCGCATTCGGCGCGGGTGGCGGAGCGGCCGGCGGTGCGCGCCGCCCTGGCCGCGGAAGGCCTGGACGGCAAGTCCTGAAACACCCTCCGGGCCGGGCGCGGCTTCAGCCGCGTCCGGCCGCCAGCGCGGCCAGCAGTTCCTGGGCGATGCTGGCCGCCGCCAGGGCGGTGATCTCGGAGACGTCGTAGGGCGGGCTGACCTCGACCACGTCCATGCCGACGATGTCCAGGCCGGCCAGGCCACGCACCAGGCGCAGCGCGTCGTGCGTGCTGAAGCCGCCGACCACCGGCGTGCCGGTGCCGGGCGCGTAGGCCGGGTCCAGGAAATCGATGTCGAAACTGACGTAGCACTTCGCGCCGCCGACCCGTTCACGGATGGCGGCGATGGCAGCGTCCGCGCCGATGGCATGCAGTTCGCGCGCGTCCACCACGCGGAACCCGTGCGTCTCCGGGTTGTGCGTGCGCATGCCCAGCTGGATCGAGCGGGCCGGATCCACCAGGCCCAGGCGGGCGGCGTGGAAGAACATGGTGCCGTGGTCGATCCGCTCCTCGTCGTCGCGCCAGGTGTCGCTGTGGGCGTCGAAGTGCACCAGGGCCAGCGGCCCGTGCACCGCGTGCATGGCCTGCAGGATGGGGAAGCTGATGAAGTGGTCGCCGCCCAGGGCCAGCGGTGTCACCCCGCGTTCGAGCACGGCGGCGAAGGCGGCACGGATTTCTCCCGGCACCTCCGCCGGGTGCCCGTGGTCGAACAGCACGTCGCCGGCATCCACCACCCGCAACCGTTCCAGCGGATCGAATTCCCAGGCATAGGGCCGGCACCAGGCCAGCGAGGCCGAGGCGGCGCGGATGGCGCGTGGGCCCAGGCGGGTGCCGGGGCGGTTGGTGGTGGCCAGGTCGAAGGGCACGCCGAGCACGGCGACGTCGGCGGCCGACAGGTCCTTGGTATAGGGCCGGCGCAGGAAACTGAGCGCGCCGGAGTAGGTGGGCTCGGCCACCGTGCCATAGGGCGGGGTGGCGCTGAAGGCCAGGTCGATGGCGTTGTCGGGGATTGCGGGCGACTTGGCGTCTGGCATGGCTGGCGTCCTCGCAAGGTCCGCTCGTCATTCCTGCCTCACGGCATCGCCGGGACGAGGGTCACCGGACGTGGTGCCGCCGCCTATTTCATCGTCGGCATCACGAACTCGGGGTCGCGCACGCCGGTCGGCCAGCGGGCAGTAATCGTCTTGAGCCGGGTGTAGAAGCGCACGCCGTCCGGGCCGTGCATGTGCAGCGGGCCAAACAGGCTGCGCTTCCAGCCACCGAAGCTGTGGAAGGCCATGGGCACCGGGATCGGCACGTTGATGCCGACCATGCCGGCCTGCACGCGGTGGGCGAACTGGCGGGCGGCGTCGCCGTCGCGGGTGAAGACGGCGGTGCCGTTGCCGTATTCGTGCTCGTTCACCAGCTTCAGCGCCGTCTCGAAGTCCGGCACCCGCACCACGCTCAGCACCGGCCCGAAGATCTCCTCGCGGTAGATGCGCATGTGCGGCCGCACGTGGTCGAACAGGCAGCCGCCGAGGAAGAAGCCCTCCGGGGCCCCGTCCACCTTCAGGCCGCGGCCGTCCACCACCAGGGTGGCGCCTTCGGCGACGCCGCTGTCGACGTAGGCGCGCACGCGCTCGCGGTGGGCGCCGGTGACCAGCGGGCCCATGTCCGGGTTGCCCTGGCAGCCGGGACCGACCTTCAGGCCCTCGACCATGGGCTTGAGCCTGGCGACCAGCGCATCGGCCACCTTGTCGCCGACGCAGACGGCCACCGAGATGGCCATGCAGCGCTCGCCGGCCGAACCGTAGCCGGCGCCAAGCAGGGCGCTGGCGGCCTGGTCCAGGTCGGCATCGGGCAGGATGACCATGTGGTTCTTGGCGCCGCCCAGGGCCTGCACCCGCTTTCCGTTGGCACTGCCGCGGGCATAGATGTATTCGGCGATCGGCGTCGAGCCGACGAAGCTGACCGCCTGCACGCGCGGATCATCCAGCAGCGCGTCCACCGCCAC
>DATGPR010000170.1:0-6787 GCA_035304725.1 Arenimonas sp. | reverse complement strand
CCAGCGGGTCCTTGCGCAGGTCGATGCCCTGCTCCTTCTGGAACTCCTCGACCAGATAGTCGATGACCCGCTTGTCGAAGTCCTCGCCGCCCAGGAAGGTGTCGCCGTTGGTGGCCAGCACCTCGAACTGCTTCTCGCCATCGACCTCGGCGATCTCGATCACCGAGACGTCGAAGGTGCCACCGCCCAGGTCGTAGACCACGACCTTGCGGTCGCCGCCCTTCTTGTCCAGGCCGTAGGCCAGCGCCGCCGCAGTCGGCTCGTTGATGATGCGCTTGACCTCCAGGCCGGCGATGCGGCCGGCGTCCTTGGTGGCCTGGCGCTGGCTGTCGTTGAAGTAGGCCGGCACAGTGATGACGGCGGCGGTGACCGGCTCGCCCAGATAGGCCTCGGCGGTCTTCTTCATCTTCTCCAGCACGCGGGCGGAGATCTCCGGCGGCGCCATCTTCCTGCCGTCGGCGGTCTGCACCCAGGCGTCGCCGTTGTCATGCTCGACGATGCCGTAGGGCACCAGGTCGAGGTCCTTCTTGACCTCGGCGTCGGTGAACTTGCGGCCGATCAGTCGCTTGACGGCAAAGAAGGTGTTCTTGGGATTGGTGACCGCCTGGCGCTTGGCCGAGGCGCCAACGATGACCTCGCCATCCTTGGTGAAGGCGACGATCGAAGGCGTGGTGCGGTCGCCCTCGGAGTTCTCGATGACCTTGGCGTTGCCGCCTTCCATGATGGCGACGCAGCTGTTGGTCGTGCCGAGGTCGATGCCGATGATCTTGCCCATTGTCTGGCTCCGTGGATGTCTCTTGATTCTGTCTGGCGGCCATCGGCCGCGGCTGGTTCTGATGTAGGGGCGTCCGGCGGGGCTTCAAGCCCGGCCGTTCACTCGGCGGCGACCACCACCATGGCCGGTCGCAGCAGGCGGTCGTTGAGCACGTAGCCCTTCTGGAACACCTGCACCACCGTGCCGGGGGCGGTGCCCTCGCCGGCCGGCACCTGGCTGATCGCCTGGTGCCAGGTCGGATCGAAGGCCTCGCCGGCCGGATCGACCACGCTCAGGCCATGGTCGGCACCGACCTTCAGCAGCTGCCGGCGGGTAGCCTCCAGGCCCTCGCGGACCGGGCCGGTCTGGTCGCCGAGGGCGGCCAGGCCGGCGTCGAGGCTGTCGAAGACCGGCAGCAGGTCGCCCAGCAGGCGCTCATTGGCGAAGCGGCGGGCCTGCTCGATCTCGCGGGCCAGGCGCTTGCGCTGGTTCTCCAGCTCGGCGCGCTCGCGCAGGCTCTCCTCGCGGATGGCGGACAGCGCGGCACGCAGCTGCTCGAGCTCCGTGGCCAGGTCGTCGCCACCGGCGGTGCCGGCCTCGGGCTGGCTGGCCTGGGTTTCGGGGGTCGCAGGGGTGGAATCGGGCGCGCTCCCGGCGCCCGGGGCCTTGTTCTCGCTGTGCATGATCTTCCGTGCTGGGGCCCGCCGGCGGCGGGTTCACCCGGCTTATGGGGCCGGCGTGCCGGGATTCAAGGCGGCGCCGAGCAGGTCGGCGGTGGCCTGGACCATGGGAATGACCCGGTCGTAGGCCATGCGGGTCGGGCCGATCACCCCCAGCACGCCCAGCACCTTGCCCTGGCTGCCGTAGGGGGCGGTGACCACGGTGCAGCCGTCCAGGGAGGCCAGGCCGGTCTCCTCGCCGATGAAGACGCGCACGCCGGGGGCCTGCAGGGTGCGGTCCAGCAGCTGCAGGATCTCGCGCTTGCGGGCGAAGGTCTCGAACAGCTCGCGCAGGCGGTCCAAGTCGGACAGGTCCTGCACGCCCATCAGCCGGGTCTGGCCGGCCAGGACCATGTCCTCGGCACTGCCCTGCTCCTGGCCCAGGGCCTGCTCGGACAGCTCCACCGCCGCCGACAGCAGCCGCTCCATCTCGCTGCGGGTCTCGCGCAGCTCGCGCAGCAGCTGCGGCCGGACCTCGGCCAGGGGCCGGCCGGCGAAATGCCGGTTGAGGTAGTTGGTGATGCGCTCCAGCTCCTCGGCGCTGAAGGGGCGGCGCGGCTGGATGACCCGGTTCTGCACCTCGCTGTCGGCGAACACCAGCACCACCAGCACCCGGTTGTCCTCCAGCGGCAGGAACTCGATGCGGCGGAAGGCGAAGCGCTCCCGCGAGGGCACGGTGACCACGCCGACGAACTGGCTCATCGCCGACAGCAGTTCGGAGGTGCTGGCCAGCAGGGCCTGGGTGCTGCTGCCGGCGGGGAGGCCGGCGCGCAGGCGGCGGACCTCCTCCTCCTGCAGCGGCTGCACCTGCAGCAGGCTGTCGACGAAGACGCGGTAGCCCTGGGCGGTGGGCACGCGTCCGGCCGAGGTATGCGGCGCCGCCACCAGGCCGATCTCCTCGAGGTCGGCCATGATGTTTCGGATGGTGGCCGGGCTCACATCCAGGCCGGAGCGCTTGGCCAGGGTGCGCGAACCCACCGGCTCCCCGTCCCGGATGTGCTGGGAAATCAGGGTGCGCAGCAGGCGGCGGGCGCGTGGATCCAGGCTCAGGCTCATGCACCCATACATAAGGCCGGGCGCGCCGCGGTGCAAGCCGCCGTTCCCCTACCCTGTGGCGCGTTCCCGGCCGACGGCGCGGCGGGCCGGGGGCAGCCAAGTCTGATGCCTTTCAGGCACAATCGCCGCCCCATGCTCGTCCATCTGTCCCTGCGCGATTTCGCCGTCGTCAGCCAGGCCGAACTGGCCTTCGGGCCCGGCATGACCGTCGTTTCCGGCGAGACCGGCGCCGGCAAGTCGCTGCTGGTGGACGCGCTGATGTGGCTGACCGGCGCCCGCGCCGACGCCGGCATCGTCCGTCACGGCGCCGAGCGCGCCGAACTGGCCGCCGAGTTCCGCCTGGACGACGCTCCCGAGGCCCTGGCCTGGCTGCGCGAGAACGAACTGGACGATGGCGAGGGCTGCCAGCTGCGGCGGGTGATCCGCGCCGACGGCGGTTCCCGGGCCTGGATCAACGGCCGCCCCGCCACCCTGGGCCAGCTGGCCGAACTGGGCAGCCGCCTGGTCGAGATCCACGGCCAGCACGAACACCAGGCCCTGCTCGACCGCAGCCGCCAGCTGGCCCTGCTGGACGCCTTCGGCCAGCACGAGGACAAGCTGGCCGCCGTGCGCGAGGCCGCCCGCCGCTGGACGGCGCTGGAGCGCGAGCGGCAGCAGCTGGACCAGGCCGGCGACGTCGGCGAGCGCCTGGCCTGGCTGGAGCACCAGCTGGCCGAACTGGACGCGGAGAAGCTGGAGCCCGAGGCCCTGGAGGAACTGGCCGCCGCCCACCGCCGCCAGGCCAATGCCGCCGGCCTGCTGGAAGGCTGCGGCAACGCCCTGGCCCGCCTGGCCGGCGAGGAAGGCCCCTCGGTGACCCGCTGGCTGCACCAGGTCGCCGCCGACCTCGGCCGCCTGGCCGGCGACGAGCCGCGCCTGGCCGAGGTGGTGGAGCTGCTGGAATCGGCCGGCATCCAGGTCGCCGAGGCCGCCGCCGGCCTGGAGCGCGTGCGCGACGACCTGGACCTGGACCCGGAGCGCCTGCGCGAACTCGAGGAACGCCTGGCCCGCCTGCACGACCTGGCCCGCAAGCACCGCGTGCCGCTGGAGGGCCTGGCCGCCCGCCGCGAGGCGCTGCGGCTGGAACACGAGGGACTGGCCGGCGCCGGTGAGCGCGCCGAACGCCTGGCCCGGGAATCGGCCGCCGCCCTGGAGGCCTGGCGCAAGGCCGCCACCGCCCTGGGCAAGGCCCGCGCCAGGGCCGCCGCCAGCCTGGGCAAGGCGGTGGACGCGCTGATGGCCGAACTGGGCATGGCCGGCGGCCGCTTCGAGGTGCAGCTGGAGCCGCTGGACGACAGCCGCCCCTCGCCCCAGGGCGGCGAGCGCTGCGAATTCCTGGTCTCGGCCAATCCCGGCCAGCCGGCCCGCGCCCTGCGCAAGGTCGCCTCGGGTGGCGAACTGGCCCGCATCAGCCTGGCCATCGAGGTGGCGGCACTGGGTCTGGACGCGGTGCCGACCATGGTCTTCGACGAGGTGGACACCGGCATCGGCGGCGCCGTCGCCGAGGTGGTCGGGCAGAAGCTGCGCGCCCTGGGCGCCGAGCGCCAGGTGCTGTGCGTGACCCACCTTCCGCAGGTCGCCGCCCAGGGACATCACCACGTGCAGGTCAGCAAGGCGGTCGAGGGCGATGCCACCCACAGCCAGGTCGCGGTGCTGGACGAGGCCGGCCGCATCGAGGAGCTGGCGCGCATGCTCGGTGGCGTGGAAATCACCCGCGAGGTGCGGGCAAACGCGAAGCAGCTGCTGGGCCGGGCCCAGCGCGGCTGAACGCGGTGGCGGCGGCGCAGGCGTGAGCCCGGCGCGGGCTTACCTCTTCTTCTTGCGCACGTACAGCACCAGCGAGTGGTCCTCGATGTCGTAGCCGTGCCGGCTGGCGATCTCGTGCTGCAGGCGCTCGATCTCGGGGCTGGTGAACTCGATCACCTTGCCGGTGTCCACGTCCACCATGTGGTCGTGGTGCTGGCCGCGGTCGAGCTCGTAGACCGCCTGGCCGCCCTCGAAGTTGTGCTTGAGCACCAGGCCGGCCGCTTCGAACTGGGTCAGCACCCGGTAGACGGTGGCCAGGCCGATGTCGTCACCGGCCTCCATCAGCAGCCGGTAGATGTCCTCGGCGGTCATGTGCCGGGGGCTGGCGGTTTCCAGAAGTTCGAGGATGCGCATCCTGGGGTGGGTGACCTTGAGCCCGGCCTTGCGCAGGTCCTGGGATTCCATCTCGCCTCCTGAATGCGTTGCCGTGTCCCTGGCGCCTCGCCGCCGCTGGCGGCCTGGCAGCCGTGGGCCGTAGTGTATCATCGGCCCGATTTCGACCCGGACCCTTCACCGATGCGTCTTGCCCTGCCGCTGATCCTTTCCGCCGCGCTGCTCTCCGGTTGCGGCCTGGTCTATCACCAGCCCGTTTTCCAGGGCAACCTGCTGGAAGCGCGCAACGTCGAGCAACTGCAGGTGGGCCTGACCAAGGCGCAGGTCTTCAGCCTGCTGGGTTCGCCGCCGCTGGCCGATCCCTTCCACCAGTCGCGCTGGGACTACATCGCCACCGCCCGCCGCGGCCATGACGAGCCCGAGATCAAGAACCTCACCCTGTGGTTCGAGGGCGACAGCCTGGTGCGCTGGGAAGGCGAGTACTTCCCCGAGGCCGACCGCGAGCTGGCGGCGGAGATGCGTCGCTTCGGCAACCTGCCGCGCGGCAAGGACAAGCGCTGATTCGATAGCGCGCCCGGCTCAGGCCTGGCCGGCCCGGCGCCGCCGGGCCAGTTTCGGATCGGCCAGCAAGGGTCGCAGGATTTCCACCCGGTCGCCCGGGTGCAGCACGCTTTCCGGCGTGACCGGGCGGCCGAACACCGCCAGCCGTTGCGGATCCACCTCCAGGCCGGGGATGTGCCGGGCCGGATCTGCCGCCGCCAGGGCATCGGCGACGGTGGCGCCTTCCGGCAGCTCCACCGGGAAGCGCCAGCAGCGCGAAGGCAGCGCGTAGACGACTTCCACCTGCATGCCGCTCACATCCGGTCGGCCTCGCGGCGGAAGTCGTCCACCATGCGGTCGGCCAGGCCCTGCAGGCCCAGGGCCAGGGCCGAGCCCAGCACCTTGCCGGCCAGTTCGAAGTCCAGGTGCAGGCTGACCTTGCAGGCGTCCTCGGCCAGGCTGTGGAAGCTCCAGGAACCGGTCAGCCGGCGGAAGGGGCCTTCGACCAGCTCCATGCCGATGCGGACCGGTGCGTCGAGGGTGTTGCGGGTGGTGAAGGTGGTGCGCAGGCCGCCCATGCGCAGGTCGAGCCGGGCCAGCATGTGCGTCTCGTCCTGTTCCAGCACCTGCGAGCCTTCGCACCAGTTGAAGCGGACCGGGTAGGACGCCACGTCATTGACCAGGTCGTACATGCGCCGGGCCGAATGCCGGACCAGGGCGTGGCGGTGGATGCTCGTCATGGGGCCGAATTCTCAGCCCTCGCCCGGCCGGCCCGCGATGGGCGACAATGCCCGCCAAGGAAAGGGACATGTCCAAGAAGAAGAACAGCGCCAAGGATACCGCAGCCGGCAAGGGCCAGGCCCACAAGACCATTGCCCTGAACCGCCAGGCACGGCACGAGTACCACCTGGAATCGCGGCACGAGGCCGGCATCGCCCTGCAGGGCTGGGAGGTCAAGGCCATCCGCGCCGGCCGCATGAACCTGGGCGACGCCTACGCCCTGGTCAAGGAGGGCGAGATCTACCTGATCGGCGCCCAGATCACGCCGCTGATCCAGGCCTCCACCCACGTCATCGCCGACGACCGCCGCACCCGCAAGCTGCTGCTGCACCGGCACGAGATCGACAAGCTGATCGGCAAGGTGCAGCGTGACGGCTACACCCTGATCCCGACCGCGGCCTACTGGAGCGGCAACAAGGTCAAGCTCGAGCTGGCCCTGGCCAAGGGCAAGCAGGCGCACGACAAGCGTCAGGCCGCCAAGGACCGCGACTGGGAACGCGACAGGCAGAGGGTGATGCGCCGGCACAACAAGGACGCCTGAGCCGTCCCCGCGCCCGGCTGCCTGAACGGCGGCTGCGGCGGCGCTTGAGCCCGCCCTGCCCCACCCCCATAATCGCCCCATCGGTCCAACCGAACGATCTTCACGAACCGGGGGTGTCCTGGCTTCGACGGGGGTTGCGAAGTCGACCGGTGCATGCCGAGGGGGCAGCTTTCCTCGTTAATCCAGCGGCAAACTCATAGTTGCCAACGACGACAACTA
>DATGPR010000169.1:0-7334 GCA_035304725.1 Arenimonas sp. | reverse complement strand
TTCTTCGCCTACGCCGCCAGCGCCATGCGCTCGGTGGTGGTGGACTACGCCCGCCAGCGCATGGCGGTGAAGCGCGGCGGCGACCTGCACCGGGTCACCGACCTGCCCGAGGACGCCGGCGGCGGCATGCGCCTGGACGAGGACATGCTGGGCCTGGACGTGGCCCTGAACAAACTGCACGCCCTGGACCCGCGCCTGGCCCAGGTGGTGGAAATGCGCTACTTCGCCGGCCTGTCGGAAAGCGAAATCGCCGGCCTGCTCAAGCGCTCCGAGCGCAGCGTCCGGCGCGATTGGCAGAAGGCGCGCATGTTCCTGCTGGCGGCCCTGCAGGGCTGACCTGGGGAGTCCCGGCATGGACTCCGAGCGCTGGGCCACCCTTTCCCCCCTGCTGGACGAGCTGCTGGAGCTCGATCCCGAGTTCCGCCCGCGCCGCCTGGCCGAGCTGCGCGCCGCCGACCCGCACCTGGCCGACGAACTCGAGCGCCTGCTGGCGTTGGAGGACGAGCGCCCGGATTTCCTCAGTGAATCGGTGGTGGACGCCGCCGTATTCGCGCCCCAGCCCGACCAGGTCATCGGCCCCTACAAGCTGGAGCGGCTGCTGGGCGAAGGCGGCATGGGCCAGGTCTGGCTGGCCATCCGCAATGACGGCCTGTACCAGCGCCGGGTTGCGCTGAAGCTGCTGCGCCCGGGCCTGGGCGATACCGGCCTGCGCCAGCGCTTCAACCGCGAGCGGCAGATCCTGGCCCGCCTCGGCCATGCCCACATCGCCCGCCTGCTCGACGCCGGCGTCAGCAAGGACGGCCAGCCCTACCTGGCCCTGGACTACGTGCAGGGCGAGCCGATCACCCACTACGCCTGGAACCTGGACCTGCCGGTGGCCGAGCGCCTGCAGCTGTTCCTGCAGGTCTGCGCCGCGGTCAGCCACGCCCATGCCAACCTGGTGGTGCACCGCGACCTCAAACCCTCGAACATCCTGGTGACACCGGCCGGCGAGGTCTGCCTGCTCGATTTCGGCATCGCCAAGCTGCTGGACGAGGAAGCCAGCGGCGAGCAGGAACTCACCGGCACCGGCGCCCGCACCTTCACCCTGCACTACGCCGCGCCCGAGCAGCTGCGCCACGGCGCCGTCACCACCATGACCGACGTGTACTCGCTGGGCATGGTGCTGTACGAGCTGCTCACCGGCCGCAAGCCCTACGAGACCGACCGCGCCACCGACGCTGCCTGGGAAGAGGCCATCCTGCACGCCGACCCGATCCGGCCCTCGCTGGCGGCGCTGCGGCAGGCGCGCGAGGACGGCCGCCCGAACGCGCGCAAACGCTCCCGCGAGATCGCCGGCGACCTCGACAACATCCTGCTCAAGGCCCTGGCCAAGCTGCCGGACGAGCGCTACGTCTCGGTGGAAGCGCTGGCCCAGGACATCCGCCGCCACCTCGAGGGCGAACCCGTGCTGGCGCGGCCGCAGAGCCTGGCCTACCGCACCGGCAAGTTCCTGCGGCGCAATTCCCTGCCGGTGGTCGGCATCTCGGCGGTGGGCCTGATGCTGGTGGTGGCCCTGGTCTTCGTCACCTGGCAGGCGCGGCGCGCCATCGAGGAAGCGCAGCGCGCGCAGGCCATGCAGGATTTCGTGGTGGCGCTGTTCGAGGACACGCACCAGGTCGGCGCCGGCGAAGGCGTCGACGTGCGCAGCCTGCTGGAAGCCGGCGCCCGCCGCGCCGACACCGACCTCATCGGCCAGCCGCGCGCCCGCGCCGAGCTGCTGGGCCTGCTGGCGCGCCTCCGCCAGGGCCTGGGCGATGACAACGAGGCACTGGCCCTGCTCGACCGGCAGGCGCAGCTGATCTCCGCCATCCCTGAGGAAGACCGTGACCTGCTGCTGGTGGAAGCCGCCGCCATGCGCGGCCGCAGCCTGCGCGCGCTCGACCAGCCCGGCCTCTGCGTCTCCGAGCTGATGCCGAAGATGGCGCTCAGCCAGCAACTGTCGACCCGCGCGCCGCGCGCGTCGGCGGAGTTCCTCTCGCAGCTGGGCCGCTGCCATCGCGCGCTCGGCGGCCGCGCCGTTGCCCGCGACCTGTTCGGCCAGGCCCTGCAGCTGCGCACCGGCGGCGACATCAACAAGCCGCTGCAGGCCGAAAGCGAGGCCGACCTCGCCGGCCTGCTGATGGACGAGGGTCGCTACGCCGAGGCCATGGACGGCATGTACGTGGCGCTGGGCCTGCTGCGCGAGAGCGTCGGCGACCGCAATGCCCTGGGCGTGGATGTCTGGCGCGAGCTGGGCGCCCTGCAGCACGCCCTGGGCGATCGCCGCGAGGCCGAGGCCTCCTATCGCCAGGGCCTGCAGATCGCCCTGGACCGCTTCGGCCTCAACCATCCGCTGACGATTGCCGTGCAGCGCGCGCTGGGCGCCCTGCTGGTCGACGTCGGCAAGCTGGAGGAAGCGGGCCGCCTGCTCGGCGTGGCGCACCAGCGCCTGATCGACCGGCTCGGCCCCGACCACCCGGGCATCGCCGAGTCCTGGCATGACCTCGGCCGACTCGCCTATGAGCAGGGCCAGCTGGCCCGGGCCGCCGAGTCGCTGCAGCGCAGCCTGGACCTGCACCGCCGCAACGAAACCCTGGCGGAGCACTTCGACCTGCTCTGCGACCTGGGCCGGGTGCAATCGGCCCAAGCCCAGCACGAGGCGGCGGAAATGCTGGCGCGCGAATGCCTGCAGCTGGCCCAGGGCCGCGGCCCGGCGGCGGCGGCGAAGGCGGAACGCCTGCTGGTCTGGTTGGCCCTGGCCCGCGGCGACCTGGCCACCGCCCGCGATTGGCTGAGCCTGGCCGAGCGTCGCGGCGACGACGGCGATCCGCGCGTGCAGGGCGAGCTGGCCCGGCTGCGCATCAAGCTGGCCCTGGCCGGCGACGACATCGACACGGCCATGACGGAACTGGCCGCCCTGCGTGCGCTGCCGATTCCGGCCGGACCGGACATCGCCCTGCGCACCTGGCGCAGCGATGCGCTGCTGGCGGAACTGCACTGCCGCGCCGGCCGCGCCGGCACCGGCCGGGAACTGATCGAGGCCACCCTGGCCGCGGTGGGCCGGCAGGCGCCGGAACGGCAGCGGTTGCTTGACGAACTGGCCGCCGACGCCAGCAGCTGCGGCCGGCGCTGAGCCGGGCGCTCAGTCTTCCCCGTCGTCGGGCCGGCCCAGCGGCAGTTGCGGCTGCTGCAGGTCGATCACGCCCTCGCCCGCCATCACCTTCTTGAACTCGCCGCGGCTGACCGAGACGTAGCGTTCGTTGCCGCCGATCTCCACCTGCGGGCCGTCCGAGACGGCGCGGCCCTGCTCGTCCACGCGCAGCACCATCGTGGCCTTGCGGCCGGTGTGGCAGATCGTCTTGATCTCCACGAGGTTGTCGGCCCAGGCCAGCAGGTACTGGCTGCCCTCGAACAGCTCGCCGCGGAAATCGGTGCGCAGGCCGTAGGCCAGCACCGGCACGTTCATGCGGTCGACGATCTCGGTGAGCTGCCAGACCTGGCGCTTGCTCAGGAACTGCGCCTCGTCCACCAGCACGCAGTGCAGCGGGCCGTGCTTCTCCCGGTCGGCGCGGGCGATCGCCTCCAGGTCGTCCTCGGCACCGAACACCGTGCCGTGCGCCTTCAGGCCGATGCGCGAGGCCACCACGCCCTCGCCGGCGCGGTTGTCCAGGCGCGGCGTCAGGATGAGCGTGCGCATGCCGCGCTCGTGGTAGTTGTGGGCGCTCTGCAGCAGGGTGGTGGTCTTCCCGGCGTTCATCGCCGAGTAGTAGAAGTACAGCTTGGCCAAGGT
The DNA here is from genome assembly GCA_035304725.1 of Arenimonas sp. Lineage (GTDB taxonomy): Bacteria > Pseudomonadota > Gammaproteobacteria > Xanthomonadales > Xanthomonadaceae > Arenimonas. The sequence goes on along the minus strand of DATGPR010000169.1, from coordinate 3,523 downwards.
CGCGGATCCCGGTGGTTCAGGCCGGCATTATCGCCGGCCCGGGGCCCGCGCGTCCGCCCCGCTCACTCGCCGCCTTCCGCGCTTGCGTCGCCGCTCCCGTCCTTGCGTGGCGCCGCCTGGATCAGCTCGCCGACGTTGACCTGGCCCTGCAGCGGCTTGAGCCACTGTTCGTCGCGCCACTCGAGGTAGAGATCGGGCTGCCAGAACTTCCGGTGGTAGTAGTCCTGGGCACGCACCGGCACGGCGCCGTGCGGGGTGACCAGCACCATGTCCACCCGGCCCAGGAAACCGGTCCGGCTGCCGGTGACCTTGCGTCGCTCACGCCGCAGCACCCGGTCCAGGCGCTGCCGGGCGACGTCGTGGCCGTACTTGTCGTGGTAGGTCGGGCCTTCGGCCAGGACGCGCTGGCGCTCTTCCGCGCTCAGGGCACTCCAGTACCGCTCGCGCTTGACCAGCATGGCCGGGTAGCCGCGCTCGGCGGCCAGGTCCATCCAGATGTAGCCCTTGACCGGATCGATCGGCGTGCCGGTTCCCAGCCAGTGCATTTCGCCCAGCATGGCCTGGGACAGCTTGTCGCCATACCAGGCGGCGCGTTCGAAGTACTCCAGCGCCGCCCGGTAGCGACCATCGGCATAGGCCTGCTGGCCTTCCATCCGATTCTTGAGGTCGGGATGGGCGAACAGGAAACCGGAGCTCTGGACGATGGTGTCCTCGTCGACCATGCGCCGACTGCGCTTGACCTTGCCTTCCCCGTCGTCGGCGCCCATCGCCGGCAGGCCAAGGCTGGCCGCCAGGGTCAGGACCAGGAGCTTGCGGAGCATGGCGAATCCTCCTGCGGCGGCGTTGCCGTGACTTTGCCACAGCAGGCGGGTGCCGGCACCTGCGGCATCAGGCCGGTGGCGCGATGCCCAGCAGATCGAGGGCCTTGCGGAACTCGGCATCGGGCGGCGCCAGCACCTCCAGTCGCTGGCCGCGGACCGGATGCGGGAAACCCAGCTTCCAGGCATGCAGCAGCATCCGGTGCACGCCGCGCATGCGGAAGGCCAGGTTGTGCCGGCCGTCGCCGTGGCTGGTGTCGCCGACCAGGTGATGGCGCAGGTGCTTGAGGTGGCGGCGGATCTGCCGGTAGCGACCGGTGTGCGGGCTGCAGCACAGCAACGCATAGCGCGTCGTCGGATGGTCGCGGTCGGGCCAGGGCGCCTCGGCGCGGGCCAGGGTGTCGTAGGCGGTGCGGGCGGGCTTCTTCACCGGCTTGCCGGGGCCGCCGTCCAGCGGGTGGTCGATCAGTCCCGCCGGCGGCTCCGGCCAGCCACGGCAGACGGCGAGGTAGTGCTTGTCGAAGCCCTCGGCCATCAGCGCCTTGCCCAGGGCCGAGGCGGTGTCGCGATCGAAGGCCAGCAGCAGGCAGCCGCTGGTGGCGCGGTCGAGCCGGTGCACCAGGTGCACGGGCCGGCCGAACTGTTCGCGCAGGCGGTCTGCGGCGAAATCGGTTTCGCCGCGGGCCAGGGCGCTGTCGTGCACCATCAGGCCGGCGGGCTTGTTGACCACCGCCAGGTGTTCGTCGGCGTGGAGAACCTCCAGGGCCTCGCGCGCGTCGGCGGCGTCGGTCACGGGCAGCGCTCGCCGAGGCGCGTCATCGCCTCGGCCAGGCGGCGAGGAAGGCGCCGACGGCGCCGAGGCCGGCAATCAGGGCCGCGACCGGCATGTCCCACAGGCGCGGGCCGCCGGCCTCCAGGGCGAACAGCACCGTCGCCACGATCATGAGCCCGGCGCCGAGGATGGCGTACACCGTTTGCCGCTGGCCGGCGCGGGAAATGCGCGCCAGTTCCTCCAGGTCCCGGCTGCGCATGTGCAGGCTGTGCTCGCCGCGCACCTGCTGGGCCAGCCAGTCATGGAACAGGCGCGGCATGTCGGGCGCCTGGGTCACCAGCTCGGGCAGGCGCTTGCGGAACTCGGCGGCGAGGTTGGTCGGGCTGTAGCGCTCGCGCAGGATGCCTTCCAGCACCGGCCGCGCCTCGGCCCAGATGTCCAGCTTCGGGTCGAGCAGGCGGCCGACGCCTTCGATGTTCAGCAGGGTCTTCTGCAGCAGGATCAGCTGCGGCTGCAGGGTCAGCTCGTAGCGCTGGGCGGTCTTGAACAGCTTGAGCAGCACTTCGCCCAGGGAGATCTCGCTCAGCGGCCGGGTGAAGTACGGCTCGCAGACGGCGCGGGTGGCGGCTTCCAGCTCATCCAGGCGGATGTGCGCGGGCATCCAGCCGGCCTCGATGTGCAACTCGGCGATGCGGCGGTAATCGCGCTGGAAGATGGCCATGAAGTTTTCGGCCAGGTAGTACTGGTCGCGCCGGGTCAGCTGGCCGACGATGCCGAAATCGATGGCGACGAAGCGCGGGTTGGCCTTGCGGGCCGGGTCGGTGTCCACCCAGATGTTGCCGGCGTGGGCATCGGCATGGAAGAAGTTGTCGCGGAAGACCTGCGTGTAGAACACGCGCACGCCCTTGGCCGCCAGCGCCTTGCGGTCGATGCCGGCGGCGTCCAGGGCCTGGATGTCGTCGGCGGGGATGCCGGCCACGCGTTCCATGGTCAGCACCGAGGCCGTGCTCAGCGGCCAGAACACTTCCGGCACGTAGAGGTCGTCGCTGCCCTGCCAGGTGCGGCGCATCAGGCTGGCGTTGGCGCCTTCGCGCTGCAGGTCGAGTTCGGCCATCAGGGTTGCTTCGATTTCCGAGACCACGTCCTGCGGGCGGATCTTGTCGGCGCTGGGGTGGTGGCGGTTGGCCAGCGCCGCCAGGGTGCGCAGCAGGGCGATGTCGTCGGCGATGCGGGCGCGGATGCCGGGGCGCAGCACCTTCACCACCACGTCGCGGCCGTCGTGCAGGCGGGCCGGGTGCACCTGGGCGATCGAGGCCGAGGCCAGCGGCACCAGGCCGAACTCGGCGAACAGCTCGGAGACCGGCTTGCCCAGCTCGGCCTCGATGCGGGCCTGGGCCTGTTCGCCCGGGAAGGGGGCGACACGGTCCTGCAGCAGCGACAGTTCCTCGGCGATGTCGGGCGGCAGCAGGTCGCGGCGGGTGGAGAGGATCTGGCCGAACTTCACGAAGATCGGGCCGAGCTCCTGCAGGGCCAGGCGCAGGCGCTCGCCGCGCGGGCGGTCGGCGCCGGCGCGGCGGCCGGTCAGCGGCTTGAGCAGCCACAGCCAGCCGCCGACGGCGGTGTCCCCGAGCAGGGCGTCCAGGCGGTGCTTCAGCAGCACCCGGACGATGCCCAGCGCGCGCAGGCTGCCGCGCAGGCCGCTCACGGGCGCTCCGCCTGTTCGAGCCGGGCGATGCGCGCGGCCAGGCGCTCGGCGCGGTCGCGCACGGCGTCGACGTCGTCGAGGAAGGCCGAGAGTTCGGCCTTGCCGACCAGGTCGCGCGATTCCTCGGTGAGGTAGTCGACGGCGTCGCGGCTGAGGCCGCGGGCCAGGTTGGCGCCGGCCTTCAGCGCCTCGCGCAGGGTGCGGGCCACCTGCGGGCCGATGATGGGG
>DATGPR010000168.1:0-15646 GCA_035304725.1 Arenimonas sp. | reverse complement strand
GGAAGGACTGGTAGGGCACGATGCTGGGATGGGCATTGCCGAAGCGCGAGGCATCGGCGCCGGTGAACAGCACATTGCCGGCGACGTTGGCCAGCATCGACAGCTGGCTGTCGAACAGCGAGACGTCGATGCGCTGGCCCTTGCCGGTCTGCTGCCTTTCGATCAGCGCCGCCAGCACGGCGGTGGCGGCGTACTGGCCGGTGGCCAGGTCGGCCACGGCCACGCCGACCTTGCTGGGTTCACCGTCGGCCGGGCCGGTGATGGACATCAGTCCGGCTTCCGCCTGCACGACATAGTCGTAGCCGGGCAGGGCGGCACCCGGGCCATCGCGGCCGTAGCCGGAGATCGAGCAATAGACCAGGCGCGGGTTGATCTTCGACAGCGTTTCCCAGCCCACGCCCAGGGCTTCGGCGCCGCCGGTGCGGTAGTTCTCCACCAGCACGTCGGCCTCGCGCACCAGGGCCTCGACCAGCGGCCGCGCCGCCGGCGCGCGCAGGTCGATGGCCAGCGAACGCTTGTTGCGGTTGCAGCAGGCGAAGTAGGCCGACATGCCCATGTAGAAGGGCGGGCCGAGACCGCGGGTGTCATCGCCCTCGAAGGGCTCGAGCTTGATCACGTCGGCACCGAGGTCGGCCAGCATCATGCCGCACCACGGGCCTGCCAGGACCCGGGACAGCTCCAGAACCACGATTCCTGACAGTGCGCCCATGGCTGCGGATTGTATGCGGCCCGGCGGTCGCCGTGCGAAACTGCCGGCATGTCGCAGGCCATCGAAACCACGCTGTTCGGTCCCGGGGGCTGGCAGGCCGGACGCGCCGGTCGCTGGCAACTGGCGGCCATGCCCAACCTGCATTCGCACGCCTTCCAGCGGGCGATGGCGGGACTGGCCGAACGCCAGAGCAATCCCGAGGACAGTTTCTGGACCTGGCGCGAACTGATGTATCGCTTCGCCGGCCGTCTCGACCCGGACAGCCAGTACGCCATCGCCTGCCAGCTGTATGCCGAGATGCTGGAAGCCGGCTACGGCACGGTCTGCGAGTTCCACTACCTGCACCACGCACCCGACGGCCGGCCCTATGCCGATCCGGCGGCGATGTCGAAGGCGCTCGTCGCGGCCGCCCGCGACACCGGCATCCGCCTGACCCTGCTGCCGGTGCTGTACATGAGCGGCGGCTTCGACGGCCGGCCGCTGGGCGAACGCCAGCGCCGCTTCGGTCATTCGCTGGAGGCCTACCTGTCGCTGCTGCAGTCGCTGCGCGCGCTGGAGGACGGCCAGCTGAAGCTCGGCGTCGCCCTGCACAGCCTGCGCGCCGTGCCCGAGGCGCCGATGCGCGAACTGCTGGACGCGCTTTCCGGCCAGGAGCTGCCCATCCACATCCACATCGCCGAGCAGATCGGCGAAGTGCAGGACTGCCTTGCCGTGCGCGGCGCCCGTCCGGTCGAATGGCTGCTGGCGAACGCGCCGGTGGATGCGCGCTGGACCCTGGTGCACGCCACCCACCTGACGCCGGAAGAAGTGCAGGGCATCGCCGCCAGCGGCGCCACCGTGGCGATCTGCCCGACCACCGAGGCCAATCTCGGCGACGGCCTGTTCCCGCTGCGCGCCTTCCTGGAGGCGGGCGGTCATTTCGGCATCGGCACCGATTCGCATGTCTCGGTGTCCGTGGTCGAGGAACTGCGCTGGCTGGAGTACGGCCAGCGCCTTGCGAGCCAGCGCCGCAACATCGCCGTCCTGCCCGGGCAGCCCAGCACCGGCGAGCTGCTCTACGCCCGCTGCCTGGAAGGCGGCCTGCGCGCCTGCGGCCAGCCGGCCGCGGCCGAAGACCGCGTGACCCTGCTGGCCGAGGCACCGGCCCTGGCCGGCGCCCGCCAGGGCGACCTGCTGGACCGCTACGTCTTCTGCGGCAACCGCGCCCTGGTGGACGAGGTGGACGTGGCGGGCGTGCGGCGGGTGGCCGGCGGCCGGCATCTGCAGGCCGAGGCCATCGCCGCCCGCTACGCCGACACCCTGCGCCGTCTGCTGGCCGACTGAGCCGGCCCAGGGGGATTCGCGCCCCGGAACGCCTTTTCGTCCGGCCTGGCCGCGGCTTCGTCGCAGGCTTCCCCGGCGCATGCGGGAATGCGCCAGCCTGTCCGGGTCGTCAATCCGTCCCTGGAGATGCCCATGGTTCCCGTCCGCAGCGCGCTCGCCTTTGCCCTGGGCCTGGCCGCCGGTTCCTCCGCCCTGGCCTGGGATCAGGCCAGCCTCGATGCCGCCCTGCGCGAGCGCCTGGACGGCGACCGCACCGGCGCCTGCGTCGCCGTCGCCGTGATCGGGAAGGAACAGGTGCTGCGCAGCCGCGCCTGCGCCGACCCGGCGCAGATCGATCGCATCGCCGATGACCCGGCCTTCGAGATCGGATCCGTCAGCAAGACCATGACCGCAACCCTGCTGGCGCGCATGATCGCCGCCGGCGAGGCCAGCCTGGACGATCCGCTGGCCGATTGGCTGCCCGAGGGCAGCCGCGTGCCCGCCTTCCAGGGCCAGCCCATCCTGCTGCGGCACCTGGTGACCCACACCTCCGGCCTGCCGGTGCTGCCGCCGGGCACGGCCCTGGGTGCCCAGGATCCCTATGCCGCCATCGATGCCGGCGAGCTGCTGGCGGCCCTTGCCCGCACCGAGCTGACGCGGGCGCCGGGCGCCGCCTTCGAATACTCCAACTTCGCCTCGATGCTGCTGTCGATGGTGGTGGCGCGTCGCGCCGGCATCGGGTTCGAGACCCTGCTGCAGCGCGACCTGCTGCAGCCGCTGGGCATGGAGAATTCCTACGTGAACCGCCGCCCGGAAGGCCTGCGCGCCGCCGCCGGCCACGACGGCAACGGCCAGGAGGTTCCGGCCTGGACCTTCCGCGACGAGGCCGCCGGTGTCGGCGGCGTGCGCGCCACGCTCGACGACATGGTCCGCTACGCCCGCGCCCAGCTCGGCGAGGCGCCGGCGCCGCTGGCCGCCGCCATCGGGCTCACCCAGCAGCCGGTGACCGGCGTCCAGGGTCGGCCCATGGGCATGAACTGGATGATGGCGCCGCTCAACGGCCGGCAGTGGCATGTACATGAAGGCGCCACCGCCGGTTTCTCTTCCTTCGTGGCCTTCGACCGCGAGGCCGGCCGTGCCGTGGTGGCGCTGTCGGATACCTCGTTTTCCAGCGTCGGTGGCCTCGGCAGCCTGGCCCTGCACCTGATGGACCCGCAGGTGCCGCTCGGCCAGCCGCGGCGCAGCGTCCCCGCGCCGGCCGACCTGCTCGATGGCCTGGCCGGCGAATACCAGCTGCAGAACGGCATGCGCATGCAGCTCAGCCGCCAGGGCGATCGCCTGGTGGTGCAACCGGAGGGGCAGCCGGCCTTCGAGATGGGCTACGACAGCGCCGGTGATTTCCACCCGCTGGCCTTCGACGCCCTGCTGCGTCCGCAGCGGCGTGCCGGCGGCGGCTATGGCTTCCAGTGGCACCAGCTCGGCGGCGTGCTGGAAGCGACGCCGCTGGCGCCGGCGAAGGCCGAGGCTTACCGGCCGGATCCGGCCACGCTGCAGGACTACGTCGGCGAGTACCCGCTGGTGCCGGGTTTCGCCCTGAGCATCAGCGTGGTGAACGGGGTGCTGCACGTGCAGGGCACCGGCCAGTCGCCGCTGGCAGCCACCGCGGTGGCGCCGGACGTGTTCGCGGTCGAGGCCGTCGGCGCCGAAGTCCGCTTCGAGCGTGACGGCGAGGGCAGGGTGTCGGCGGTGAGCCTGCACCAGGGCGGCCAGGTGCTGCGCGGTCCGCGCAACTGAAGCCAGGGGAGGCTATGCTGCACGCGCCCATGGACCCCACTCCGCGCGATTATTCCCTGTCGCGGCCGCTGCCCGCCGAAGTGCTGGTGGGCGGCGACGCGGTCTGGGCGCGCTATCGCCGCTATCCGGTCTTCAGCCTGCGCTGGTTGCGCGGGCGCTCGCTGGTATTCGCCATCGTCATCGGCCTGATCTCGGTGATCACCGGCTTCGGTACCGGCGCCGCGGTCCGCGACTGGGAACTGGGGCTGCTGTCGGGCGGCGCCATGTTCCTCTGCTTCATGTTCATGGCCACCGCCGGTCCGGCCCTGGCCACCGTGGTGCGGCACCGGCGCTGGCCGGCGCGACGCGAACGCATCGGCGTGGTGCTGGCGGTGCTGCTGGGCATCACCGGCAGCTATCCGGTGGACCGCTGGGCTTCGCACTACATCGAACGGGAAGTGCGCGCGGCCATGATCGAGCAGGGCCTGGTCACCGACAAGCGCCCGGAGTACGAGCCGGGCATGAAGCCGGTGGTGCAGGCGGTCAACTTCATCCTGCTGGGCACGGTCTACGCCCTGTTCAGTGGCGGCCTGGCCCTGATCGCCTACTTCGGCGAGGGCCGGCGCTGGGCGGCCAACCAGCGCGCCCAGGAACTGCGCAGCCTGCGCGCCGCCAAGCAGCAGTCGGACCTGCGCCTGGGCGTGCTGCAGGCGCAGGTGGAGCCGCATTTCCTGTTCAACACCCTGGCTTCGGTGCGCGCCCTGGTGCGCCAGGACCCGGCCCAGGCCGAGGCGACCCTGGACGCGCTGGTCGAACACCTGCGCGCCACCATTCCCAAGCTGCGCGCCGACGGCGAATCGCTGCTGCATTCCACTCTCGGCCAGCAGCTGGACATCTGCTCGAGTTACCTGGCGCTGATGAAGCTGCGCATGGGCGGGCGGCTGAGCTATGCCGTCGAGGCCGATCCAGGCCTGCGCGAGCGGCCCTTCCCGCCGCTGCTGCTGCTGACCCTGGTCGAGAACGCCATCAAGCACGGCATCGAGCCGCAGCCGGGTCCCGGTCGCGTCGAGGTGCGCGCCGTGGCAAGGGGCAACCGCCTGAGCGTCAGCGTGGTGGATGACGGCGCCGGCCTGAAGCCCGGCCTGGGCGGCGGCGTCGGCCTGGCCAACGTGCGCGAACAGCTGGCGACGCGCTACGGTGCTGCCGCCGGCTTCAGCCTGCGCGGATTGGCCGGCGGTCGCGGTGCCGTGGCCGAGATCCATGTTCCGCTGGAGGAAGCCAAATGAGCGGCGTGCGTGGAATGCTGGCGGAGGACGAAGCGCCGCAGCGCGAAGCCCTGCGGGCGATGCTGGCCCTGGCCTGGCCGGAGCTGGAACTGGTGGCGATGTGCGAGGACGGCCCGTCGGCGCTGGAAGCAGCGGAAGAGCACCGTCCGGCGGTGGCCTTCCTCGACATCCGCATGCCCGGCGTCTCCGGCCTGGACGTGGCGCGCACGGTGGCGGAGCAGGGCGGCCTGGTGGTGTTCACCACCGCCTACGACGACTACGCCATCCGCGCCTTCGAGGCCGGGGCGGTGGATTACCTGCTCAAGCCGGTGACGCCCGAGCGACTGGGCGCGGCGGTGCAGCGCCTGAGGGAGCGCCTCGAGCAGCGCGGCGATGCCGGCCTGGCCGAACGCCTGCAAGCGCTGGAGCAGCGCCTGCGTCCGGAGGGCGAGCGGCGCATCCGCTGGATCAGCGCCAGCGTCGGCGACACCGTGCGCATGCTCGGCGTCGACGAGGTGCTGTATTTCCAGGCCCAGGACAAGTACGTGCGGGTGGTGACGGCGCAGGACGAAGCCATCATCCGCACGCCGCTCAAGGAACTGCTCGCCGGCCTGGATCCCGAAGAGTTCTGGCAGGTGCACCGCGGCGTGGTGGTGCGCGTTTCCGCCATCGACCGCGTCCGCCGTGACGAACTCGGCAAGGCCCGGCTCAGCCTGCGCGGCCGCAGCGAGCAACTGCCGGTCAGCGCCGCCTTCCTGCACCGCTTCCGCGGCATGTAGTCCGTCTGGCCGGGGTCGGCGCCGGGCGCTAGAGTGGCGCCGGTGACCGCTTCCCGAGGCATCCGCATGCGGCTTTGCATCCGCTCCGTCCTGCTGGCGGGGCTGTGCCTGTTCGCGCTGGCCATGCCGGGCCGGGCGGACGCTGCAGAGGAACGCCTGCTGGTCTTCGCCGCCGCCAGCCTGCAGGAAAGCCTGGACCGGGTGCTGCGCGCCTGGCACGAGGACGGCGGCGTGCCGGTGGAGGTCTCCTACGCCGGCAGTTCGGCGCTGGCGCGGCAGATCGAGCAGGGCGCCCCGGCCGATCTCTTCATCTCCGCCGACCAGGCCTGGATGGACTACCTGCAGGCCCGCGGCCGGCTGCGGGTGGAAAGCCGGCGCGACCTGGTCGGCAACCGGCTGGTGCTGGTGGCGCCCGCCGACAGCCGGCTGCAGTCGCTGCCGCTGGACCGCCAGGCCCTGCTCGCCGCGCTCGGCCGCGGCGACCGCCTGGCCGTGGCCGAGACCGATTCGGTGCCCGCCGGCCGCTACGCGCGCCAGGCGCTGCAGTCGCTGGGTGTGTGGGACGCGCTTTCCGACCGCCTGGCCCAGGGCGACAACGTGCGCAGCGTGCTGTCCTTCGTCGCCCGCGGCGAGGCGCCGCTGGGCATCGTCTACGCCACCGACGCCCGGGTCGAAGCGCGGGTGCGGGTGGTGGCGGAGATGCCCGCCGGCAGCCACGCGCCCATCGTCTATCCGGCGGCCCTGCTGGCGGAGGCGAAGCCGGGCGCCATCGCGCTCATGATGTTCCTCGATGGCGAACATGCCGGCCGGATCTTCGCTGACGCCGGCTTCACCAGGCCCTGAATGTTCAGCCAGGAAGAAATCGCCATCCTCTGGCTCAGCCTGCGCGTGGCGGCCGTGGCCGTGCTCGGCTCGCTGCCGCTGGCGGTGCTGGCGGCCTGGCTGCTGGCGCGCGGCCGCTTCCGTGGCCATCTGGTCCTGAACGTGCTGGTGCACCTGCCCTTGCTGCTGCCGCCGGTGCTGACCGGTTACCTGCTGCTGCGGGTGTTCGGGCGGCAGGGGATGGTTGGCGCCTGGCTGCACGACACTTTCGGTGTGGGCTTTTCCTTCCACTGGACAGGCGCGGCGCTGGCGGCGTCGGTGATGGCCTTTCCGCTGTTCGTGCGGGCGATCCGCCTGTCCATCGAGGCCATCCCGCGCGAGATCGAGGATGCCGCCGCCGGCCTCGGCGCACGGCCCTGGGCGCGCTTCACCCGGATCATCCTGCCGCTGAGCCGGCCGGGCATCGCTGCCGGCATGGCCCTGGCCTTCGCCAAGGCCCTGGGCGAGTTCGGCGCCACCATCACCTTCGTCTCCAATATTCCCGGTCAGACCAGAACCTTGTCCCTGGCCATGCATTCCTTCCTGCAGGTGCCGGGCGGAGAGGCGGCGGTGGGCCGGCTGGCCATCCTTTCAGTGCTGCTGGCGGTGGGTGCGTTGCTGGTATCTGAATGGATGGTGCGGCGGGCGGCGTTCCGGCCGCCCAGCGAGTGAGCCGGTCAGCTTCCGTCCATCCAGGGCGCGAAACCCGGTCGCATACTCCGGTCACCCCCACCCGCCGGAGGATCACCGCGATGAAGAACTACAGTCTCGCCCTGCTGCTTGCCGCAGCCGCCTTCGCCGCCCACGCGGAGGAGCCGGCCGAGGCCACCACGCCGGCCGAGCCAGGCCAGGACGCGGTGGTGATCGAAGGCGAGCCCGCCGCCAAGGCCGATGAAGACAGCCGCTGCCTGACCCAGACCGGCACCCGCCTGCGCCATCGCGACAGCAAGGGCTGCGTCAGCGCCCCCGGCCAGGCGTTCACCCGTGAGGACATCGACCGCACCGGTGCCGTCGATACCGCCGATGCCGTCCGCCGCCTGACCGTGCAGGGCACCGTCCGCCGCGGCAACGCCGGCCCGCGCGGCGGCAACTGAGCCGCTTCCCCGGCTGTCCCGACCGACGAGGGCCGCCCGCTTGCGCGGGCGGCCCTTTCATTTCCGGAACCGGGCTTCCGCCCGGCGGGCCGGGGCGGCCCGGCGGCGACCGGAGCGGCGGCCTATAATCCGGAGCCTGTTTTCCCGGAGCCCGACCGCCGATGTCCCGCCCGTCCCGCAAGGATCCTTCCCGCCTCATCCGTGCCCCGCGCGGCACCCAGCTCAACTGCCGCTCCTGGCTGACCGAGGCGGCCTACCGGATGATCCAGAACAACCTGGATCCGGACGTGGCGGAGAACCCGACCGAGCTGGTGGTCTACGGCGGCATCGGCCGCGCCGCCCGCGACTGGGAGTGCTACGACCGCATCCTCGAGACCCTGCGCACGCTCGGTGACGACGAAACCCTGCTGGTCCAGAGCGGCAAGCCGGTCGGTGTCTTCCCGACCCATCCGGATGCGCCGCGGGTGCTGATCGCCAATTCCAACCTGGTGCCGCACTGGGCCACCTGGGAGCACTTCAACGAGCTCGATGCCAAGGGCCTGATGATGTACGGGCAGATGACCGCCGGCTCGTGGATCTACATCGGCTCGCAGGGCATCGTCCAGGGCACCTACGAGACCTTCGCCGAGATGGGCCGCCAGCATTACGGCGGCGACCTCACCGGCCGCTGGATCCTGACCGCCGGCCTCGGCGGCATGGGTGGCGCCCAGCCGCTGGCCGCGACCATGGCCGGTGCCAGCATGCTGGCCATCGAATGCCAGCAGAGCCGCATCGACATGCGCCTGCGCACCCGTTACCTGGACGAGCAGGCCAGGGACCTCGACGACGCCCTGGCGCGCATCGAGAAGTACACCGCCGAAGGCAAGGCGGTGTCGGTGGGCCTGCTGGGCAATGCCGCCGAGATCCTGCCGGAGCTGGTCCGCCGTGGCGTGCGCCCGGACGCGGTCACCGACCAGACCAGCGCCCACGATCCGCTGCACGGCTACCTGCCGGCCGGCTGGACCGTCGAGGAGTGGCTGAGCGCGCAGAAGAACGATCCGCAGCGGGTGATCGACGCCGCCAAGCACTCGATGCGCACGCACGTGGAGGCGATGCTGAACTTCGAGGACATGGGCGTGCCCACCTTCGACTATGGCAACAACATCCGGCAGATGGCCCATGACGCCGGCTGCAAGGACGCCTTCGACTTCCCCGGTTTCGTGCCGGCCTATGTGCGGCCGCTGTTCTGCCGCGGCATCGGCCCCTTCCGCTGGGTGGCGCTGAGCGGCGATCCCGAGGACATCGCGAAGACGGATGCCAAGGTCAAGGAGCTGATCCCCAACGATCCGCACCTGCACCGCTGGCTGGACATGGCGGCGCAGCGCATTTCCTTCCAGGGCCTGCCGGCGCGCATCTGCTGGGTCGGCCTGGGCGATCGCCACCGCCTCGGCCTGGCCTTCAACGAGATGGTGCGCAAGGGCGAGCTGAAGGCGCCAATCGTGATCGGTCGCGACCACCTCGATTCCGGCTCGGTGGCCAGCCCCAACCGCGAGACCGAGTCCATGATGGACGGCAGCGACGCCGTCTCCGACTGGCCGCTGCTCAATGCCATGCTCAACGTCGCCGGCGGCGCCACCTGGGTCAGCCTGCACCACGGCGGCGGTGTCGGCATGGGCTTCAGCCAGCATGCCGGTGTGGTCATCGTCTGCGATGGCAGCGAGGCGGCCGACAAGCGCATCGCCCGTGTGCTCTGGAACGACCCCGGCACCGGCGTCATGCGCCATGCCGATGCCGGCTACGAGATCGCCAGGGCCTGCGCGAAGGAGCAGGGGCTGAAGCTGCCCATGCTCTGAGCGCCCACGGCCGCTCCGTCGGCCTGAGGAGACCGGGCGAAACCCGACAGCGGCGGCGGGAATCACGCTGCCGCGTCCTGGCACGATCAGCGAACATCGCGGTACCCAAACCGGAGACCCGCGATGATCGGCTACGTCACCCTCGGTACCAACGACTTCCCGCGCGCCACCGCCTTCTACGACGCACTGATGGTCGGACTCGGCAAGGTCCGGATCATGGAAGGCGAAGGTTTCGTCGCCTGGGGCACGGACCTGCGCCATCCCGGCCTGTGCGTGACCATTCCCTACGACCGCCAGGCCGCTACGGCCGGCAACGGCACCATGGTGGCGCTGGCGCTGAGGTCGCAGGAGGAAGTCGACGCCTTCCACACCCGGGCGCTGGCGCTTGGCGGCAGCGACGAGGGTGCCCCGGGCGAGCGCCGGGGCGGCTTCTACGCCGCCTATGTCCGCGACCTCGACGGCAACAAGCTCTGCGCCTTCTGCATGCTGCAGTAATCCTGTCGCGGCGGCCCGGCTGCAGGTATATTCCGGCGCATCGTCACCGGCCGAAGGGGGGAGGCCGTCATGCGTGTCGTCCTGCTGTTCCTGCTCAGCCTGTTGTCCTGGCCGGCGCTGGCCACGCCGCCGGCCGCCGCGCCGTCCGCCGGCACGGAAGTGCGGATCGTGGAAACCTGGCCAGCGGCCGATGACGGCTACCTGCCGCGCAACCAGAGCTTCTACGTGCGCATTGCTTACCGCAGCGACACGCCGGTGGGCATCTGGCTGCATCCGATGTACCAGGGCCAGCCGGCCCGGGCCGGCAGCAATCCTTCCGCCCGCTACGTCGGCGAGGGCGAGACCCTCGGCTGGTTCTTCCTGATGCAGCCGGGCGACCGGGTGGACGAGATCCGCGTGGTCGTCGGCAATGGCAGCGGCCTGGGCCGCGGTGACGTCGTGGCGGCAAGCCTGCCGGTGAACCTGACCGGCAGCAGCACGCCCGCCGAGGCGACGCCGCCGGAATGGGTGACACGCCTGAAGGCGGCGGCCGATGCCGCGGCGGCGGAAGCCCGGCGCCAGGCGGCGCAGCAGCCCATGTCCGCCACCGAAACCGGCCTGGCCATCGGCGTCGTCACGCTCGGCCTGCTGCTCTGCCTGGCCAGCGTGCTGTTCCCGTTCTGGGGCCTGTGGCGCTGGCGTGGACCCTGGCGACTGGCCGCGGCCGTGCCGGCACTGGTGATGACGCTGGTGGTGCTGAACATCCTGGTGGGCGTCATGATCGACCCGACCTCGCACAACCTCTGGCCCTTCGAGGTGGCGATGTGGGGCGCGGGCTGCACGGCGGTGATGCTGGTGCTGTTCCTGCTGCGCTGGATCACCGGAGCGAGCCGCAGGCAGACCGCCTGATCGCAGCCGGCAGGCGCCAGGCACCCGGTCGCGGGCACGGAGGATTCCGCGACCGGCCGGTGTCGCGCTCAGCCCGGCCCGTGCACGTGGATTTCCACATCATCCACGCCGACCACCTGGCCGGCGCGGATCTTGGCGGTCTTGCGCGACTCGGCGACGCCGTCGACGCGGACGGCGCCGCTGGCCACCAGCAGCTTGCCCTGGCCGCCGCTGCCGGCCAGGCCGACCAGCTTCAGCAACTGGTTGAGCTCGATGAAGTCGCGGCCGGGTTCGAGTTCGAAATCGATCTGGGACATGGTTGAAGCCTGAGCTCAGGGGCCGTGTTCGGCAACATCGGCCAGCAGCCACTGCGCGAAGGCCTGGGCCGGCGGCCGCAGGCGGCGGTGGGCGGGGTAGACGATGTAGTAGCGGTAGCGGCCGGGCATTTCCGGGCCGGGCAGGCGGCGCAGGCGGCCGTCGGCCAGGAAGGGAATGACGATGCGCTCGCGCGCCAGCGCCGCGCCCAGGCCCTGGGCGGCGGCCTGCAGGGCGCCGGTGCTGTCGGTGAAGCGGAAGCGTTCCTCCGGCGCCTGCCCGTGCAGGCCGGCGAGGCGGAACCAGTCCGGCCAGCCCTGGCGGGCGAGGTCGCCGACCAGGGGTAGCCGGGCGAGGTCGGCGGCGGTCCGCACCTGCTCCACGCCGGGCAGGCGCGGCGAGGCCACCGGGAACAGATTCTCCTCCATCAGCAGGTGCGCGCTCAGGCCCGGCCAGTGGCCGGGACCGTGGCGGATGGCGAGGTCCGGACCGGAATCGTCGAAGCGCGCCAGGCTGGCTTCGGTCTCGAAGTTGATGCCGATCTCCGGGTGCTGCGCGGCGAAGCGCGGGAGCCGCGGCATCAGCCAGCTGTAGCTGAGCGAGTGCAGGGTGCTGATGCGCACCTGCGGCATCTGCTGCCGGCCGGTGCGCAACTGCCGCAGCGTGCCTTCCAGGTCGGCCAGGGCATTGCCGGCGGCATCCGCCAGTTGTCGCCCTTCGGCAGTCAGGGAGACACCGCGGGCATGGCGCTGGAACAGGGCCACGCCGAGCCGCGCCTCCAGCTTGCGCACGTGGTGGCTGACCGCGCTGGCGGTCAGGTGCAGCTCCTCGGCGGCATGGGCGAAGTTCTGGTGCCGCGCCGCCGATTCGAAGGCCGCCAGGGTGGGCAGCCAGTCCGAACGCAGGGCCATGGGATCAGCCTCAAAAGCAATTTGTGTCTGCCGGCGAAAGTATGCGCTTGTGGGCGTCCTGGCGCCATGGAGAATGGCCTTCCGTCACCAATCCCGCTTGCCGCCATGCGCAATCCGCCTGCCGCCGCCCTTGCCGCCACCTCCACCATCCCGGCCTGGCGCAATGCGCTGGACCTGGCCCTGCTGGGGGCCATCTGGGGCATTTCCTTCATGTTCCAGCGGGTGGCCGCGCCGGAGTTCGGCCCCGCCGCCCTGGTCGAGATGCGCCTGGGCCTGGGCGCCCTGGTCCTGCTGCCCTTCCTGCTGCGCGCGCTGTCCTCCTTCCCGGCCAGCCTGTGGCCGAGGCTGGCAGCGGTGGGCGCGATCAATTCCGCCATCCCCTTCGCCCTGTTCGCCTGGGCGGCCGAGCGCGCGCCCGCCGGCGTCGGTGCCATCACCAATGCCATGGCGGTGCTGTTCACGGCGCTGGTGGCCTTCCTGTTCTTCCGCGAGAGGATCGGCCTGCGCAAGTCGGTGGCGCTGCTGATCGGTTTCGTCGGCGTGGTGGTGCTGGCCGGCGACAAGGCCCTCGGCCCGAACGCCGGCATCGCCGCCGCGGCCGGCGCTTTCGCCGCCTTCCTCTACGGCGTCGGCGCCAATCTGGTGCCGCGCCTGTTCGGTGGCTTGCCGCCGGCGGCGGTGGCCTGCGCCACGCTCGGTTCCGCGGCGCTGCTCACCCTGCCGTTCGCCATCGCCCGCTGGCCGGAGGCCACGGTGTCGGCGGCGTCCTGGGGTTCGGCGATCGCCCTGGGCGTGGTCTGCACCGGCCTGGCCTACGCGATGTACTACCGGCTGATCCAGCGGATCGGCGCGGCGCGTGCGGTCACGGTCACCTATCTGGTGCCGGTGGCGGGCGTGGCCTGGGCCTGGAGCCTGCTCGGCGAGCCGGTCACCTGGCGCATGGGCATCGCCTGCGCGCTCATCCTGGGGTCGGTCGCGCTCAGCCAGAAGAAGGGGTGAGGGCCCGGCACTCCGCCGACCCCGGGGATCTCGCCCGCAGCGCAGGCAAAAAAGAGGGCAGGGGGCCGTCCCGAAACGGCGTGCCCTGCCCAAGTCTCGTCAACGCCAGGGGGCGATTGACCGGAATGGTCACCACGACATCCGCGACGAGGAGCGGCATCGGATGCGGGTTCAGGGGACCACGCAGGGGGCGGTCGAGGCAAGCGCCGGCGTCCGGGAATGGGCAGCGATCCTGTACAGAATCGCTAACAAATGCCCCGCAAATCCCCGTTCCTGATAGCCATGCTCAGCGGACCCGGACGAAATGTGCTCAATTTTGCTTGCTGGCTAAGTATCGCTATCAGGCTGCATCCGCCGCTGTGCCCGCGCCAGCGACCAGCCGGTGAAGGCCCAGACCAGGGCCGTGACCGCGCCGACCACGGCCACCAGGGCCGGATGGCTGGACAGCGCGTCCACCGCGGTGCGCACCCAGGCGCTGACGGCATCGGCGCCGCGGTAGACGGCGGTGTCGATGACGTTCTTGGCCTTGTACTTGGCCTCGGGCGGCACGACGGTGAACAGCATTTCCCGGCCCGGGCGGGCCAGGGCGTATTCGCCGGCGCGGCGGGTGACCATGACGATGGCGAAGACGGCGAAGGTCGGCGCCAGCGCCAGCCAGAGGAAGCCGAACACCATCACCACCGGCACCAGGGTCAGCAGCACCGCCAGGCCGAGCCGGCGGACGATGCGGCCGGTGAGGAAGAGCTGGGTGAGGATGGCCAGGGTCTGCACGATGCTGTCGAGCAGGCCGAACACCCGCGTCTGGTCCTCCCGTACCGGGAAGTACAGCTCGACCATGCGCGCCTGTTCGAAGTAGAGAAAGGTGGTGACGCTGGCCAGCAGCACCACGAAGGCGGCGATGCCCAGCAGGTAGCGCGAGCGCAGCACCGTGGTGATGCCGGCGAAGGGATTGCCGCCCAGCGGCAGCCGCCGCTGTGAGGTCTCTTCCGGCGAGAGCGGATGCCGGTCGCGCCAGTGCAGCAGCCACAGCGCCGCGCCGGCCGAGGCGAGCAGGAAGACGGTGCCCAGCAGCATCAGGCCGCCGATGCCCAGCGGACCGACCAGCAGCACGCTCAGCATCGGGCCGGCCAGGCCGCCGGCGCTGGCGCCGGCCGCCATCAGCGCGAACAGGCGCTTGGCCTGGGACAGGGCGAACAGGTCGGCCAGCACGCTCCAGGCCACCGAGATCGTCAGCAGGTTGAATACCGACAGCCAGATGTAGAAGGCGCGGGCAACCCAGGGATCGTCCGGCTGGACGGTGATGGCCACCGCGAAGGCCAGCAGGTTGCTGGCGAAGAAGCCGTAGGTCCAGGGCAGGATGCGCCGCCGCGGCACCTTCGAGGCCAGCCAGCCGAACAGCGGGATCGTCACCAGCATGGCGACGAAGGTGCCGGTGAACAGCCATTGCAGCTTGTCGACGCCGCCGGCGATGCCCATGGTCTCGCGCACCGGTCGCAGCAGGAAGTAGCCGGCGAACAGCAGGAAGAACATCGCCAGGCCGCCGATGGCAGCCGGCAGCTCGGCGCTCTCGACGCCCAGCAGGCCGGAGAGGAAGCGCCGCGCCGGCCCCGGCGCGGCGGCGTCGGTGTCAGCGGAACGAGGCGACGAGTTCGGCACGCTGGTCCTCGCTCAGCAGCGGTCCGTGGCCGGCCAGCAGGTTGTCACGCTGGCGGTGCGGCTTGCCGGTGGCCGGGATCACCACCGTCACGGCCGGGTGGCTGATGACGAACTTCAGGAACATCTGCGCCCAGGAGGTGACGCCGACCTCGCCGGCCCAGGCCGGCAGCGGCCGGTCGGCGACGCGGGCGAACAGGCGGCCGTCGTCGAAGGCGCGGTTGATCATCACCGCCACGCCATTGTCGGCGGCGGCGGGGAGAACGCGCTTCTCGGCATTGGTGGCGATCACCGAGTAGTTGATCTGGACGAAGTCGGGCTTCTCGGCGGCAATGATGTCGGCCAGCTGGTCGTGCGCCTCGTCGCGGTAGTGGGTCAGGCCGACGTACTTCACCTTGCCCTGCGCCTTGAGCTCGCGCGCCAGGGCCAGCTGGGTGCGCCAGTCGCGCAGGTTGTGCACGGCCAGCAGTTCCACCTTGTCGGTGCGCAGGCGCCGCAGCGAATCGGCGAACTGGGCCTCGCCGGCCGCGCGGTTGTCGGCGGCCAGCTTGGTGGCCAGCCAGATGCGATCGCGCAGGCCGAGCTCGGCCATCAGGTCGCCCAGCACGTCCTCGGCGTTGGAGTAGTTCGGGGAAGTGTCGATCACGGACGCGCCGCCGGCGACAAAGCGGCGCAGCACTTCCTTCAGCGGTTCCCGTCCGGCCAGGTCCACCTCGAAGCTGCCGGAGGTGCCGGCGCCGATTACCGGGATCAGTTCGCCGCTGGAGGGGATGGCGCGCTTGAGCATGGCG
>DATGPR010000167.1:0-28909 GCA_035304725.1 Arenimonas sp. | reverse complement strand
CCGGCGACGTCAGGGCAGGCGGAAGCCGGCCGCGCGCAAGGCCGAGGCCAGCGCGATCAGCGGCAGGCCGATCAGCGCCGTCGGGTCTTCGTTGCGGATCGCCGAGAACAGCGAAATGCCCAGGCCTTCGCACTTGAAGCTTCCGGCGCAGTCGAAGGGCTGTTCGGCGTCCAGGTAGCGGCGGATCCCCTCATCCTCCAGCGCGCGGAACTGCACTTCGGTCAGATCCAGGTGCTCGAAGCGACCGGCACCGCCGGCCTGCAGCAGGCAGAAGGCGGTGTGGAAGCGGACGCAGCGGCCGGAGGCGGCGCGCAACTGGGCGAAGGCGGCTTCGGCGTTGCCGGACTTGCCGATGGCGCGGCCGTCCAGTTCCGCCACCTGGTCCGAGCCGATCACCCAGGCACCGGGATGGCGGGCGGCGACGGCCTCGGCCTTGGCGGCGGCCAGCCGGCGCGCCAGCGCCGCCGGGCTCTCGCCGGGCGGGGGTGTTTCGTCCACCTCCGGGCGATCGGTGTCGAAGGGGAGGCGCAGCCGCGCCAGCAACTCGCGCCGGTAGGGCGAGGTGGAGGCCAGGACCAGGCGATTCATGGCTGACCGGGCGGACGGCGCAGGGTGGCCGGCTCGCGGCGGGCGGCGGCGGTGCTGGCCTCGGTGGCCTCGGCCAGCTCGGCGCCGGCCTGCTCCAGGTCGGCCAGTTGCTCGGCGAGGCGGCCGCGGGCGCGGGCCAGGGCCTCGCAGGCGGCGTCCAGCTCGGCCTGGCTGGCGCTGTCGCCGTGGTGCTTGATCCAGAGCCGGTGCTGCAGCAGGTCGCGCTTGGCTTCGCGCACGGGCAGGGGGCCGTCCAGGGAGGCCTGGGCGACCGCGCCGATATCGGACGGGACCCGGCCGACGACGGCCTGCAGGGCGTGCATGCGCGCCTGGCTGCGGTCCAGCAGGGACTCGACCTCGTCGGCCAGGTCCAGCAGGCGCTCCAGGCTGCGGTCGCGGCGGCGGCCGCGGCGGATGAGCCAAGTCAGGATCACGACCAGGGCCAGGCCGGCCAGGGCGAGCAGGGTGAACAGTTCGGGCATGAGGGATTCCTGGTCCGGGGCCAGTCTGCACCAGCGCTCCGAGGGGCGGCAAACCCCAAGCCAGGCAGGCAGTTAAGTTTGACACCCATGCCCGCCACGGCCTATCATGCAGCGCTTATGTCCGCGACCTTGCCTCCGGTGCTCGATGCTTGGCGCATGGTCGCGGCCAGGCGCCTGTTCGAGGGCAGCCTGCCGCTGGCCGGGATGACCCGGCTGCGCGAGGTCCTCGAAGGTGCCGAGGGTGATTGCCGGTACGAGCTGGAGTTCGGCCGCGACGCGCTCGACATTCCCTTCGTCGAGCTGCGCCTGCAGGCGGAACTGCCGCTGCTCTGCCAGCGCACCCTGGAGCGGTTCCTGTACCCGGTGCGGCTGGTCCAGCGCCTGGGGCTGGTGACCGACGAATCGCAGGAAGCCGCGTTGCCCGAAGGCATGGAACCCGTCCAGCCAGGGCCGGGCGGCGAGCTTCACCCCGCCGAGCTGGTCGAGGACGAATTGCTCCTGGCCGTGCCGGTGGTACCGATCAACCCGGCTTCCACGCCGATCCAGGCCGACTGGCCTGCCGGCGGGGAAGTCGAGAAGCCGAACCCTTTCGCCGCGCTCGCCGCGTTGAAGGCACAGAAGAAGTAGTTGGAGACAGACCATGGCCGTCCAGAAGTCCCGAGTCACCCCGTCCCGCCGCGGCCAGCGCCGCTCGCACGACGCCCTCACCGCCAAGCAGCTCGCCACCGACCCGACCACGGGCGAGACCCACCTGCGCCACCACGTGACCGCCGACGGCTACTACCGCGGCCGCAAGGTCGTGGATACCAAGTCCCAGGTCGTCTCCGAGGACTGAGCGATCCGCCCTTCGGGCGATCCTGAGGTGTAATCTGCGCGCGGCGGGCCGGTCCCGCCGCGTGCTTTTTCGTGCCCCGGCGCCAGCCGCGCCGCGGCGGCAGCTGGAGGAAATGCTGATGGCCGTTTACTCGCGCATCGCCGGCACGGGCAGTGCCCTGCCGGAGAAGGTCCTGACCAACCACGACCTGGAAAAGATCGTGGAAACCAGCGACGAGTGGATCGCCACCCGTACCGGCATCCGCCAGCGCCACGTCGCCGGCGAGGGCGAAACCACCGGTGACCTGGCCGAGCGCGCCGCCCGCGCCGCCATGGAGGCCGCCGGCGTGCAGGCCTCCGACCTGGACATGATCGTCCTGGGCACCACCACGCCCGACCTGATCTTCCCCTCCACCGCCTGCCTGCTGCAGCACCGCCTGGGCGCCAACGGCTGCGCGGCCATGGACGTCAACGCCGCCTGCTCGGGTTTCATCTACGCGCTGAGCGTGGCCGACGCCTTCATCCGCTCCGGCAGCGCCCGCACCGTGCTGGTGGTCGGCGCCGAGACCCTGACCCGCATGCTGGACTGGTCCGACCGCAGCACCTGCGTGCTGTTCGGTGACGGCGCCGGTGCGGTCGTGCTCAAGGCCGACAGCGAGGCCGGCATCCTCTCGACCCACCTGCATGCCGACGGCGGCAAGAAGGAACTGCTGTACAACCCGGTCGGCGTCTCGGTGGGCTTCAAGCCGGGCGAGGAGAACGCCGGCGTGCGCGTGCTGATGACCGGCAATGAGGTCTTCAAGCACGCGGTGAAGGCCCTCGACGCCGTCGTCGACGAAACCCTGGCCGCCAATGGCCTGGACAAGTCCGACCTCGACTGGCTGATCCCGCACCAGGCCAACCTGCGCATCATCGAGGCCACGGCCAAGCGCCTGCAGATGCCGATGGACCGTGTCATCGTCACCGTGCACAAGCACGGCAACACGTCCTCAGGTTCGGTGCCGCTGGCGCTGGACGAGGCCGTGCGCTCGGGCAAGGTGCAGCGTGGCCAGCTGCTGCTGCTGGAAGCCTTCGGCGGCGGCTTCACCTGGGGTTCGGCGCTGATCCGCTACTGAGCGCGATGGCGGAGACCCGCGTCGAGCGCGTGCGGGCGGGGGACCGGGACGCCTGGCGCAAGAGCTATCGCGAAGGCGGCCGCCGCGGCCGCCTGGCCGCGCTGCGCTGGCTGGCCCGCCGTATGGGTACGGACGCGCTGCTGCCGCCCGGGCAGCAGACGCCCGAACAGGCCTGCCTCACCGAGCAGGCGATGATCCGGCGCCTGGCGGCGCTGGGCGCGCGCGTGCCGGAGATCCTCGAGTCCGGGCCGCGGCACCTGCTGCTGTCCGACCTCGGTCCCAGCCTTGCTTCCCGCTGCCGTGCCGAGGCCGATCCCGGACGCCGCGAGCGGATGCTGCGCCTGGGCCTGGAAGCCATCCTGCGCGTGCACGCGCAGGGCGGCTGGCTGAGCCAGGCCTTCGCCCGCAACCTCACCCTGGACGAGGCCGGCATCGGCTTCATCGACCTGGCGGAGGACACGCGCACCGTCATGTCCCTCGCCTCCGCCCAGGCCCGCGACCTGCTGTTCTACGCCCATTCCACCGCCCGTTTCCTGGCCGACCGGCCGGGCATGCACGCCGGGATGATGGCGGAGGCGCTGGCGCGTTCGCCGGAGGAAGTGCGCGCCGAGGTTCGCCTGGTCGCGCGCCGGCTGCGCTGGCTGGCGCCGCTGTCGCGGCGGTTCGGCGGCCGCGCCCGTGAGGTCGCCGTGGCCCTGGACAGCCTGGCCAGGGCCAGCGCCTGACCCTACGCGCCGGTACAGACGCGGGGCCGGGGCCGTGCCGTATGATTCCGCCTCTTTGCTTCACGGAGGGCCCATGGGCCAGTCGCTTGCCTTCGTATTCCCCGGCCAGGGCTCGCAGTCCCTGGGCATGATGGCCGAGCTGGCGGCCGCGCATCCCGAGGTGCGCGCCGCATTCGACGAGGCCTCCGCCGGCGCCGGCGTGGACCTGTGGCAGCTCTCGCAGCAGGGTCCCGAGGAACAGCTCAACCAGACCGAGTTCACCCAGCCGGCCCTGCTGGCCGCCGGCGTCGCCGCCTGGCGCGCCTGGCAGGCCCGCGGCGGTGCGATGCCGTCGGTGCTGGCCGGCCACAGCCTGGGCGAGTACAGCGCCCTGGTTGCCGCTGGCGCGATCTCCCTGGCCGACGGCGCCCGCCTGGTGCGCGAGCGCGGCCGCCTGATGCAGCTGGCCGTGCCGGCCGGCACCGGCGCGATGGCGGCGGTGCTGGGTGCCGAGGACGCGCTGGTCGCCGAGGTCTGCCAGGCCGTCTCCGGCGATGAGGTGGTGGTGCCGGCGAACTTCAACTCGCCGGGCCAGATCGTCATCGGTGGCCATGCCGCTGCCGTGGACCGCGCCTTGGCCGAGCTGTCGGCCCGCGGCGTGCGCAAGGCGGTCAAGCTGGCGGTGTCGGTGCCTTCGCACACGCCGCTGATGCGCGAGGCAGCCAACCGCCTGTCCGAGGTGATGGCGGGCATGAGCTGGTCCGAGCCGGCCATCCCGGTGGTGCAGAACGTGGATGGCGAAGTGCACGAGGGCGTGCAGTCCATCCGCGACGCCCTGGTCCGCCAGCTCTACCTGCCGGTGCGCTGGACCGAATGCGTGCAGGCCCTGGCCGCGCGTGGCGTCACCCGCATCGCCGAGTGCGGCCCGGGCAAGGTCCTGGCCGGCCTGGTCAAGCGCATCGACAAGTCCCTGGATGCCCGCGCCATCGGCACTCCCGCCGACTTCGATGCCGCGCTGGCTGACTGGAAGGAATGAGTTTTGGCCGCGGCCAAATGACACTGATGGAGAACCGCAATGTCTGAGGTGCTGAAGGGTGAGATCGCGCTGGTGACCGGTGCCAGCCGGGGTATCGGTGCGGCCATCGCCGACGAGCTGGCGGCGCAGGGCGCCACCGTGATCGGCACGGCCACCAGCGAAGCCGGCGCCGCCGCCATCAGCGAGCGCCTTGCCCCGCATGGCGGTGTCGGCCGCGTGCTGAACGTCACCGACGGCGCCGCCGTCGAGGCCCTGGTCGAGGCCATCGGCAAGGAGTTCGGTCCGGTGACCATCCTGGTCAACAACGCCGGCATCACCCGCGACAACCTGCTGATGCGGATGAAGGACGAGGACTGGCAGGCCATCCTCGACACCAACCTCAGCAGCGTCTACCGCACCAGCAAGGCGGTGATGCGCGGCATGATGAAGGCGCGCAAGGGCCGCATCATCAACATCGCCTCGGTGATCGGCGTGACCGGCAATGCCGGCCAGGCCAATTACGCCGCGGCCAAGGCCGGCATCATCGCCTTCAGCAAGTCGCTGGCCAAGGAGATCGGCAGCCGCGGCATCACCGTCAACGTGGTGGCGCCTGGCTTCATCCAGACCGACATGACCCGCGACCTGCCCGAGGCCTCACGCCAGGCCCTGGAAGGGCAGATCGCCCTGGGCCGGCTGGGCGAGCCGGAGGACATCGCCCGGGCGGTGGCCTTCCTGGCCGGGCCGGCGGCCTCCTACATCACCGGCGAGACCCTGCACGTCAATGGTGGCATGTACATGCCCTAAACCCTTGCGGGACGGGGATTTGCGCTAGAATCCCCGCCCCAGGCACAGGCCGTGGCGAGACCGGCGCCCGCGGCGGCCGACTTTGATTACAATGCGCCCGCACCATATCCCCTCCGGGAGGAGACCATTCAAATGAGCAGCATCGAAGAACGCGTCAAGAAAATCGTCGTCGAGCAGTTGGGCGTGAAGGAAGAGGAAGTCACCGCCAACGCTTCCTTCGTGGACGACCTCGGCGCCGACTCCCTGGACACCGTCGAGCTGGTCATGGCCCTCGAGGAGGAGTTCGAGTGCGAGATCCCGGACGAGGAAGCCGAGAAGATCACCTCCGTCCAGCAGGCCATCGACTACATCAAGGCCCACGTCAAGGCCTGAGCGCCTGACGGTCACAACGCCGGGGCCGCGCTTGCGCGGCCCTGCGCGTTTGCGGCGCCGGCACGATACGCCGGCGCACGCGCGGCCCGCGCCGCGCGCCTGAACAACCGCGGAGTTCCGACATGAGCCATCGTCGCGTCGTCGTCACCGGTATGGGCATCGTCTCGCCCATCGGCAACACCCTGGCCGCCGCCTGGGACAGCATCAAGGCCGGCCGCAGCGGCATCGGCCCGATCACCCACTTCGATCCCTCGGCCTATGCCACCCGCATCGCCGGCGAAGTGCGCGATTTCGACGCGAAGTCCTTCCTGCCGCCGAAGGACGTCAAGAAGATGGACACCTTCATCCACTATGGCCTGGCTGCCTGCTTCCAGGCCATGGAGGACGCCGGCCTGGAGGTGACCGAGGAGAACGCCGAGCGCATCGGCGCCCTGGTCGGCTCCGGCATCGGCGGCGTGCGCGGCATCGAGGAGACCGCCATCGCCCTGCACGAGGGCGGTCCGCGCAAGGTCTCGCCCTTCTACGTGCCCAGCACCATCATCAATATGCTGCCGGGCCAGCTGAGCATCCTGAAGGGCATCAAGGGCCCGAACTTCTCGGCGGTCTCGGCCTGCGCCACCTCCAACCATTCGATCGGCATGGCCATGCGCATGATCCAGTACGGCGATGCCGACGTGATGATCGCCGGCGGCGCCGAGCACGGCTGCACCCCGACCTCGGTCGGCGGCTTCTGCTCGATGAAGGCCATGTCCACCCGCAACGACGAGCCGACCCGCGCCTCCCGCCCGTGGGACAAGGACCGCGACGGTTTCGTGCTCGGCGACGGCGCCGGCATCCTGGTGCTGGAGGAATACGAGCACGCAAAGAAGCGCGGCGCCCGCATCTACTGCGAGCTGGCCGGCTTCGGCGCCAGCTCCGACGCCTTCCACATGACCGCCCCCAGCGAGAACGGCGAGGGCCCGGCCCGCTGCATGGCCTCGGCGCTCAAGGACGCCGGCGTGAACCCGGAGCAGGTCGGCTACCTCAACGCGCACGGCACCTCCACGCCGCTGGGCGACCTGGCCGAGACCCTGGCGGTGAAGCGCGCCTTCGGCGACCACGCTTACAGGACGATGGTCAGCTCGACCAAGTCCATGACCGGCCACCTGCTGGGTGCCGCCGGCGGTGTCGAGGCCATCTTCACGGTGATGGCGCTGCATACCGGCATCATCCCGCCGACCATCAACCTGGACGAGCCGGGCGAGGGCTGCGACCTCGACTACGTGCCCAATACCGCCCGCGAGGCGAAGATCGACGTGGCCATGTCCAACGGCTTCGGCTTCGGCGGCACCAACGGCACCCTGGTGTTCCGCCGGATCTGATATCCGGCGGAGCGGCCGTTGCGATGCCCGTCCGCGACCTGCCCGCCGGCACCGACCTGCTGCGCCTGCAGTCGGCCGATCCGGCCGGCTTCCCGCTGCTGCTGGAAAGCGTCGCCGGCGGCAACGCGCTCTCGCGCTGGGACCTGCTGCTGGCCAGCGACGGCAGCGGCCTGCGCCTGGACCGGCTGGACGGACCCGTGCGGCGCCTGCAGGGCGGGGAGCCCGGCGGGGACTTCCTGGCCGCCCTCGACGCCGATTTCCTCGCCGGGCCGGCCCCCGCGCCCGAATCCGGACCCGTGCCCGGCCTGCCGTTCCGCGGCGGCTGGGCCCTGTTCCTGGCCTACGAGCTGGCGGGGCAGGTCGAATCCAGCCTGCAGCTCCCGGCCGCTCCCGGCCCGCTGCCGGTGGCCCTGGCCCTGCGTTGCCCGGCCGCGGTCCTGCGCGACCGCCGCGACGGCCGTTGCCTGGTCGTGGCCGAGCCGGGCGCCGAGGCGCTGCTGGAGCGCATCGCCGCGCTGGCGGCCGGTCCACTGCCGGACATCGCCGCTTCCGCGCCGGCGCCGGACCGGCTGGATGAGGACCCGCCGGAACGCTTCCTGGCCGGCGTCGGCCGCATCCACGACTACCTGCGCGCCGGCGACGTCTTCCAGGTGAACCTCTCGCGCGCCTGGCGCGCGCATTTCGACGAGGCACCGGATCCGGCCGGCCTCTACGCCAGCCTGCGCCGCGCCAATCCCGCGCCCTTCGCCGGCCTGCTGCGGGTGGGCGGCGCGGCCCTGCTCAGCAGTTCGCCGGAACGGCTGGTATCGGTACGCGGCCGCCGTGCCGATACCCGCCCGATCGCCGGCACCCGCCCGCGTTTCCCCGGTGATGACGAAGCCGAGCGCATCCGCGAGCTGGTCGGCCATCCCAAGGAGCGGGCCGAGCATGTGATGCTGATCGACCTGGAGCGCAACGACCTGGGCCGGGTCTGCCGGCCGGGCAGCGTGCGCGTGGACGAGCTGATGGTGGTGGAGACCTACGAACACGTGCACCACATCGTCTCCAACGTCAGCGGCGAACTGCGCGAGGGCGTGACGCCGGGGCAGGTGATCCGGGCGGTCTTTCCCGGCGGCACCATCACCGGCGCGCCCAAGGTGCGCTGCATGGAAATCATCGCCGAGCTGGAAGGCGAGGGCCGCGGCCCCTACACCGGCGCCTTCGGCTACCTCGACCGCAGCGGCGACCTCGACCTCAACATCCTGATCCGCAGCGCCTGGCTGCACGGGCGCGAGCTGCAGCTGCGCACCGGCGCCGGCATCGTCGTCGACAGCATCGCCGAGCGCGAGCTGGACGAGACCCGGGCCAAGGCCCGCGGCTGGCTGCGTGCCCTGGGGCTGCCCGGATGAGCGCGCTGGCCCTGCAATGTTTCGCCGGTGGCGAGCCGGTGGCGGCGATTTCGCCGCTGGACCGCGGCCTGGCCTACGGCGACGGCCTGTTCGAAACCCTGCGCCTGCACGAGGGCCAGCCGGTGTGGTGGCAGGAACACATGCAGCGGCTGGCGCGCGGCTGCGAGGCGCTGGGCCTGGCCATGCCCGACGCCGCCTGGCTGCGCGCGCGCGTCGACGAACTGCGGGCGAAGGCGCCCGGGGCCGGTGTCCTGAAACTCGTGCTGAGCCGTGGCGAAGGCGGGCGCGGTTACGCGCCGCCGCCCCGGCCCAGGCCGACGCTGATCCTCTCCCTGCACGAACTGCCGCCGCCGGCACCGGCCGAAGGCCTGAGCCTGCGCTGGTGCGATACCCGCCTGGCGGCGCAGCCGGCCCTGGCCGGCCTCAAGCACCTCAACCGGCTGGAACAGGTGCTGGCACGGCGCGAATGGCAGGACGCGGACATCCACGAAGGCCTGATGCTGGACGGCGAGGGCCGCGTGGTCTGCGCCACCGCCGCCAATCTCTTCGCCCTGGTGGACGGCCAGTGGCTGACGCCGCCGGTCGACCGCTGCGGCGTGGCCGGCATCTGCCGGCGCTGGCTGCTGGTCGAGGGCCTGGCGCGCGAGGCCGTGCTGGAGCGGACCGAGGTCGAGGGCGCGCAGGCGCTTTTCCTCTGCAATGCCGTGCGGGGTATCCTGCCGGTCCGCCGGCTGGGCGGGCGGGAGTGGCCGGCGCATCCGGACCTGCACGCCCTGCGCCAGCGGCTGGGCCGGGCCGTCCCGGCCTTTGCCCCCTGAACCGAACGGAGCCCGGGTTTGCCGAAGAAGTCCTCGCACAAGCTGCTCAAGGCGGTGTTCGCGCTCGGCCTGCTGGCGGTGGTCACCGTCGGCGGCTGGCTGTGGCAGCGTTACCAGGGATTCGCCGACACGCCGATCGCGCTGGCCGGCGAGGAACGCATTCTCTCGGTGGAGCGCGGCGACGGCTTCCAGGACATCCTCGACAAGCTGCGCGAGCTGGGCATCAACGAGGGCCATGACCTGGAATGGAAGGCGCTGGCGCACGAGATGCAGGTCGTGGCCCGCCTGCAGGTTGGCGAGTACGCCATCGGCCACGGCATCACCCCGCGCGAGCTGCTGCGCAAGCTGGAGAGCGGCCGCGTCATCCAGTACCGCTTCACCATCGTCGAGGGCTGGAACTGGCGCGAGCTGCGCGCCGCCCTGTCCCGCAACGAAGTGCTGGAACAGCGGCTTCCGGACATGAGCGATGCCGAGCTGATGGCGGCGCTCGGCCGGCCCGGCCAGCATCCCGAGGGCCGCTTCCTGCCCGAGACCTACCACTTCGCCCGCGGCATGAGCGACGTCGACCTGCTGCGCCGGGCCATGCTGGCCATGGACAAGGCGCTGGAGGAGGCCTGGCAGGCGCGCGATCCCGGCCTGCCGGTGGAAACTCCCGAGCAACTGCTGACCCTGGCCTCGATCGTCGAGAAGGAAACCGGCAAGGCCGAGGAGCGGCCGCAGATCGCCGGCGTCTTCGCCCGCCGCCTGAAGCTGGGCATGAAGCTGCAGACCGACCCGACGGTGATCTACGGTCTCGGCAGCGCCTACGACGGCAATATCCGCCGCCGCGACCTCGAGACCGACACGCCCTACAACACCTACACCCGCACCGGCCTGCCGCCGACGCCGATCGCCATGCCCGGCCGGCACGCGCTGATGGCCGCCGCCAGGCCCGCCGAGGGCGACGCGCTGTATTTCGTCTCGCGCAACGACGGCAGCCATGTCTTCTCCGCCACCCTGCGCGAGCACAATCGTGCGGTGGACTGTTACCAGCGCAGGCGCTGCCGATGAACGCGCGAGGCCTCTTCATTTCCATCGAGGGCGGCGAGGGCGCCGGCAAGTCCACCGTGATCTCCGCCCTGCGCGCGGCCCTGCAGGCCGAGGGCAGGGAAGTGGTGCTGACCCGCGAACCGGGCGGCACGCCCGAGGGCGAGGCCATCCGCGAGCTGCTGCTGGATCCCGGCAACGACCTCAGCCCGGAAACCGAGCTGCTGCTGATGTTCGCCTCGCGCGCGCAGCTGGTGCGCAAGCTGATCCGGCCGGCACTGGAGCGTGGTGCGGTGGTGATCACCGACCGCTTCACCGACGCCAGCTATGCCTACCAGGGTGGTGGCCGCGGCATGGACATGGGCCGCATCGCCGAACTGGAACGCTGGGCCGCCGGCATCCGCCCGGACCTGACCCTGCTGCTGGACGTGGGCGTGTCGCAGGGCCTGTCGCGCGCCCGCGCCCGCGGCGGCGAGCTGGACCGGATCGAACGCGAGCGCGAGGACTTCTTCGAACGCGTGCGCAGCGCCTACCTGGCCCGGGCCGCTGCCGAACCGGAGCGCTTCCGGGTGGTGGACGCCAGCCGGCCCGCTGACGAAGTACGTGCCGCCGTGCTGGACGCGCTGGCGCGGTGGCGGCGGCGATGAACAGCGACCGCTTCGCGCCCTGGCAGCGACGCGCCCTGCAGACGGCGCTGTCGGCCCTGGCCGAGGGCCGGCTGGGCCACGCCCTGCTGCTGGCCGGGCCGGAGCAGATGGGCAAGCGCGAGGTGGCCACAGCCCTGGCCGCGCGCCTGCTCTGCACGCAAGCCGGCGCGGAGGGCCTGGCCTGCGGCCAGTGCCGCAGTTGCACGCTGTTGGCTGCCGGAACCCATCCCGACCTGAAGCCGGTTGGCCTGGCGGTCAACGAGAACACCGGCAAGCAGCGCAGCGAGATCGTCGTCGAGCAGATGCGCGAGCTGGCCGAGTGGTTCACGCTGACGCCGCAGCTGGGCGGGGCCCAGGTGGCGGTGATCGCCCCCGCCGACGCCCTCAACGCCGCCGCCGCCAACGCCCTGCTCAAGACCCTGGAGGAACCGGCCCAGGGCCGCTACCTGCTGCTGGTGGCCGATCATCCCGGCCGGCTGGTCGCCACCATCCGCAGCCGCTGCCACCGGCTGGAATTCCGCCTGCCGGCGCTGGAGGAGGCCAGGGCCTGGCTGGCGGCCCGCGGCCATGCCGAGCCGGCCCTGACGCAGGCCCTGGAGGCCGCACGCGGCCATCCCGGCCTGGCCGCCGACTGGCTGGACCGGGGCGGCCTGGCCCTGCGCGAGGCCGTGCGCCGCGATCTGGAGTCCCTGGCCAGCGGCCGCGGCCAGCCGCTGGAGCTGGCCCAGGCGTGGCTGGCCGACGAGCAGGCGGCACTGCGCCTGCGCTTCGCCGCCGAGCTGGTGCTGGAAGGCGCTGCCGCCGGGCTGGGCGCGCGCGCGGCCGGCGGCTTGACCGTTCCGGCCGATTTCCAGAAAGTCGGTGCCTGGTACGACGGCATCAACCGCCTGCGCGAGCAACTGCAGGTGCCGGGCCTGCGCCACGACCTGGTCCTGGCCGGTCAGTTGCTCGAATGGCGTAGCCTAATGGGCAAGGAAAGCAGGAGAGCGTGAGCATGATCGGAGGAGGCGCGGGCGCAGGCGCGAGGCAGGGCATCCTGTCCCTGGCCATCAAGGACAAGGCGGCGCTCTACAACGCCTACATGCCCTTCGTGAAGGGCGGCGGCATCTTCGTGCCGACGACCAAGCGCTACTCCATCGGCGACGAAGTCTTCATCCTGCTGACCCTGATGGAGGAGAAGGATCGCCTGCCGGTGGCCGGCAAGGTGGTCTGGATCACCCCCGCCGGTTCCCAGGGCAACCGCACTGCCGGCATCGGCGTACAGTTCGCCGACACGGCCGAGGCCGAGGCCGTGAAGGGCAAGATCGAAACCCTGCTGGCCGGCACCCTCGAGGCCGACAAGCCCACCCAGACGATGTGAGCGCGGCGGCGCCTGCCGGCGCCGCCTATTCCGGCGCCGACTGATACTTGGCCTTCATGAAGTTGTGGTAGACCCAGCCATAGCGCTGGTACCAGTCTTCCTCGCCATAGTGTTCGGCCTCGCAGCGGCCCAGTTCCTGCAGTGCGCCTTCCAGGTTGCGCAGGTAGATGGCCGCCTTCTCGGTGTAGGTCTTCTTCAGCTTCTCCACCGCTTCCTGGATCTGCGGCTTGCCTTCCAGCTGCCAGGCCAGGCCGGTGATGGCGTGGATGCCCGAGGAGCTGTCGCCGAAGGCCATGGCCGAATTGGCCATGCGCACATTGGCGGCGGTGATGCAGCGGGCGCGCTCGATGTAGAAGCGGTTGAAGTTGATCTTGGCCACCGCGTCCTCGTAGCAGCGCAGGCAGTCCTCGCCTTCGGCGCAGCGCGAGGGCACGGTCGGGCCGGAGGAATCGGTGTAGGCGGAGCCGCAGGCGGCTTCCTCGGCGTCCAGCGATTCCAGGTTGCGCAGGAAGGCGTCGGCATCGCGGGTGACACCGATGGCCTTGCTGTCCGAGATCACGTCGATCAGGTCGAGGGCGCGGTCCAGGTCCATGCCGTCGCTGAAGGAGGTCCAGTCGCCGCCGGTGGGGCCGTCGCTGGCCATCGCCGGTGCCCAGGCCAGGGGCAGGCAGAGCATCAGGATGCGGAATGCGTGCTTGCTCATGACGACTTCCTCCGGAACACCAGCACCGCCAGCAGGGCCAGGATGCCGGCCAGCACCACGGCGATCACCCACAGCACCAGCGAACCACCGCCGCCGCCGCCGGCTTCCTTGAACTCGCTGGCCTTGACCACCACGGGCGCGAAGTCCGGCTTGGTCTCGTCGCCCACCCAGACCAGCAGGCGGTATTCGGTGCCCGGCTCGGGCGCGGTCACGCTGAGCTGGAACTCGCCCTCGGTGCGGAAGGCATAGCGCAGGATGTCGCCGTCGGTCCTGCCCTGGCGCAGCGGCCGGTTCCAGGCGTACTTGGTGATGTCCAGGCGGACTTCCTCGCCGCGCTTCACCGGCCGCAGGGCCACCGCCACCGGCTGCATGTAGCTGATGCCCTCGAGCATGAAGCGGTGCGGCGTTGCCCCGGCGCGGCCCTTGACCACCACGGCCTTGCCCTGGTCGATGCCGGCCATGGTCTTGGGTTCGAGGCGGATGACGGTGGGCTGCCGGTCCTGCGCGGCGGTGACCGCGCTGATCAGCAGCAGGAGCATGGCCAGCGGCCAATGCCGGCGGAGGACGCTGCGCATGTGTGGACTCCCCAGGGGGCGGTGGCCGAAGTCTGGCCCGGCCCGGAGCCCGGGGCAAGGCTTCAGGCGAACAGCATCCGGATGACCAGCAGGCCGCCCAGGGCGGCCACTACCGCCAGCAGCAGCATGCGGATCCTGGCGATGCGCCGGGCAGGGTCCGGCGGCGCCTTTTCGGCGAAGCGCAGGTTCTCCGGCAGGTAGGAGGGCTCGCGTTCGCGGCTGGATTCGAGCAGGCCGGCCTCGTGCAGGATCTCGCGCGCCCGCTTGTAGTCGTCCGGGCGGATCACCCAGACCGCCGGCTGCTGGCTGGGATCATGCTTGCGGTCGCTGTAGCTGAAGGAACGGCGGCTGCTGCCCTTCCAGCTGCGGCCCTGGGTGATCTTGGTCTCGATGCCGGCCTCGGCGAGCAACTGCTGCACGCCCTCGACGTTCTCCAGCCGGTGGGAAGTGAAGATCTGACGCATCAGCGGCCCTCCTTGCGCTCGGGCAGCACGCGGATCAGGCCCTCCTGGGCGGTGGAGGCGACCAGCTGGCCGTCGCGCCGGTAGATCATGCCCCGGGCCAGGCCACGCGCGCCCTGGGCGCTGGGGCTGTCGATGGAATACAGCAGCCAGTCGTCGGCGCGGAAGGGCCGGTGGAACCACATGGCATGGTCCAGCGAGGCCATCTGCACGTTCGGCTGGTAGTAGCTGATGCCGTGCGGGAAGGTGGCGGTGCCGAGCAGGTGGAAGTCGGAGGCATAGGCCAGCAGGGCCTGGTGCAGCACCGGCGAATCGCCCACCGGCGCGCCCAGCCGGAACCAGACCTGCTGGAAGGGCGGGCGCTTGGGCGGACGCAGCTCGTCGCGCGGATAGACCGGGCGGATCTCGAAGGGACCGA
Organism: Arenimonas sp.; assembly: GCA_035304725.1. GTDB lineage: Bacteria > Pseudomonadota > Gammaproteobacteria > Xanthomonadales > Xanthomonadaceae > Arenimonas. The sequence goes on along the minus strand of DATGPR010000167.1, from coordinate 14,259 downwards.
CCCGGTTCAGCCAGCGCTGCGCCTTGGGCGGCAGTTGCGCCAGCTGCTCGGGCGTGGGCGCCGGCACCGGCTCGATGTCCTCCGGCGGCGGCACCGTCGGCATCGGCACCTGGTGTTCGTTGCCCGGCTCGTCCTCCTGGAAGGAGGCGGCCAGCACGAAGATCGGCTTGCCGTGCTGGATGGCGGTGACCCGGCGCACCGAGAAGCTGTTGCCGTCGCGGGTGCGGTCGACGTCGTAGACGATCGGCGCCTCGACGTCGCCGGCGCGCAGGAAGTAGGCGTGCAGGGAATGCACGTGCCGGTCCTGTTCCAGGGTCTGCTGGCAGGCCGACAGGGCCTGGCCCAGCACCTGGCCGCCAAAGACGTACTTGGTGCCGATGTCGCGGCTCTGGCCACGGAACAGGTTGTCTTCCAGGCGCTCCAGGCGCAGCAGTTCGACCAGTTCGGCGACGAGGGAGGCGTTCATGGCGGTTCCGGTGGGGAAGGCCGCGGATTATACCGGCCCGGCCGGCCCGCTCAGGGCCGGATGCGTTCCAGCGGCACGTCCTGCAGCAGGCGCGACCAGGGGAAGCGCGGGCCCGGGTCCAGCTTGCGCCGGACCCGGCGTTCCGGGTCGTCGCTGGCCGGGACCTCCTCGCGGTCCAGGTCCTCGTGGCCGGCGACGAACTCCAGGCTGGGGATCTCCTGCCGCAGCCGCCGCAGCAGGGCGGTCAGGGAGGCGATCTGGGCGTCGGTATAGGGCTCGACCATGGACTGGTGGCGGGAGTCCAGCCAGTCCGGGTAGCGGCCGCGGTTGACCAGCTCGATGCCGATCGAGCGCAAGTTGTAGCCGCGGGTGTGGTGGGCGGTGCGATCGGGGCGCACGAAGACGTGCACGCTGCCGTCGCGATCGATGTAGTAGTGGCCGCTGTTGCCGGTGCCGTCGTCGTAGTGCACGCGCTCACCGTACTCGCGGGCGGTGGCGAGGTCGGGCAGCTCGGTACAGTGGATCACCACCAGGTCCACGCGCGTCAGCGGACGCGCTTCCAGCCGCTGCTCGTAAGGCAGCGGCCATTCGTGCAGGGGCAGCTCGGGCGGCAAGTCGGGGCTCATGGCCGCATGCTAGCATTGCGCCGCTTCCGCGCGCCGTCGCTCCGTGCCGGCCGCGCCCCACGCACGAGGATGCCGCATGGCCGGCCACGTCATCATTTCCCACGGCCTGGAATCCGGTCCCGGCGCCAGCAAGGCCACGGCCCTGGCCGAGGTGGCGGAGTCGCTGGGCTGGAGCCACGAGCGCCCCGACTACCGCGACCTCGATGCCGTCGGCGAGTTCGGCGATGTCGAAGGCCGTATCCGTCGCCTGGTCGAACAGGCGCGGCGGGCGCCGCGACAGCCGCTGGTGCTGGCCGGGTCCAGCATGGGTGCCTACATCTCCGGTTTCGCCTCGCTGCAGGTGCAGGTGGCTGGCCTGTTCCTGATGGCGCCGCCGGTGGCCTCGCACGATCCGAACCGGTCGCCGCCGCCGCTGCCGGCTGCCGGGGTGCCCGTGCGGGTCGTGCACGGCTGGGACGACGAGCTGATTCCGGCGATGGCGGTGGCACGCTGGGCCGAAGAGCGCCGCGCGCACCTGGTGATGGTGCCCGACAGCCATCGCCTGGCCGGGCACGTGGACCTCTGCGCCGAGGAGTTCGGCCGCTTCCTGCGTTCCCTGCCGGCGTGAAGTTCTTCGTCGCCTGCGCCCGCGGCCTGGAATACCTGCTCGCCGACGAGCTGGCCGCCCTGGGCGCGTCCCGCGCCACCGCCGCCATCGCCGGCGTGAACGTCGAGGGCGATCAGGCGGTGGCCCTGCGCGCGGTGATGCATTCGCGCCTGGCCAGCCGGGTGCTCTGGCCGCTGGCCGAGTTCGACTGTCCGGATGAGCAGGCGCTGTACCAGGCCGTGCATGCGCTGGACTGGTCGCGCCACCTCGATCCCGACGGCAGCCTGGCGGTGGACGCGCACGTCAGCGGTCCGCAGCTCACGCATGGCCGCTATGCCGCGCAGAAGGTGAAGGATGCGGTGGTGGACCGCCTGCGCGCCGAACACGGTCGGCGTCCTTCCGTCGACACGGAGTCGCCCGACCTGCGCCTGGACCTGGTGCTGCGCAAGGGCCGGGCGGTGCTTTCGGTCGACCTGGGCGGTGGCTCCCTGCACCGGCGCGGCTGGCGCCTGGAGCGGGGCGAGGCGCCGCTGAAGGAAACCCTGGCCGCCGCCATGCTCCTGCGAGGCGACTGGCCGCGTTGTTACGCCGAGGGCGGCGCCCTGCTGGATCCGATGTGCGGCAGCGGCACCCTGCTGATCGAAGGTGCACTGATGGCGGCCGGGGTCGCCCCGGGCCTGCAGCGCTACGGGCAACGGCCGCCCGGCCGCTGGCTGGGTTTCGACGCCGATGCCTGGGCCGGCATCCGTGCCGAGGCGCAACATCGCGCCGAGGCCGGGCTGGCGGCGCTGCGTCCGGTCTTCTCCGGTTCCGATCTGGACGGCGAGGCGGTGGCGGCGGCCCGTGCCAACGCCGCGCGCGCCGGCGTGGCCCAGGCCATCCGCTTCGAACGCCGCGACGTGCGCGCGCTGCAGGCGCCGGATGCCGCCTCGGGCCTGGTGGTCAGCAATCCGCCCTACGACATCCGCCTGGCCGCCGATCCGGTGCTGTACCGCGAACTCGGCGAGGCGCTGCGCCGGGTGGTGCCGGACTGGTCAGCGGTACTGCTGTGCGGTGACGAAGAACTGGCCCGCGCCACCGGCCTGCGCGCACGCAAGACCTATGCGCTGCGCAATGGCGCCCTCGACTGCACCCTGCTGGTGGTGGACAGGATCCGGCCGCCGGAACGCGAGCCGCGGCCGCCGCGGCCGCTGAGCGAAGGCGCGCTGATGGTTGCCAACCGGCTGCGCAAGAACCTGCGCAACTCCCGCCGCTGGCGCGAGCGCGAGGGCATCACCTGCTTCCGCGCCTACGACGCCGACCTGCCCGAGTACGCCGCCGCCGTCGACGTGTACGCCGAGGAGGGTGGCCAGGGCCGGACCTTCCTGCACGTGCAGGAATACGCCGCGCCGGCGACCGTGCCCGAGGCCGATGCCCGCCGCCGCCTCGGCGAACTGCTGGACGCGGTGCGCGAGGTGTTCGCACTGCCGCCGGCGCAGGTGGCGGTGAAGCGGCGCCAGCGCGGCAAGGGCGGCAGCAAGTACGGGCGCATGGATCAGCGCGGCGAGTTCTTCGTGGTGCGCGAGGGCGGCGCGCGGCTGTGGGTGAACCTGTTCGACTACCTGGACACGGGCCTGTTCCTGGACCATCGGCCGGTACGCCTGCGCATCGCCGGCGAAGCGGCGGGAAAGCGCTTCCTCAACCTGTTCTGCTACACCGGCGCCGCCAGCGTGCAGGCCGCCGTCGGCGGCGCCGCCTCGACCACCAGTGTCGACCTGTCGGCCACCTATCTGGACTGGGCGGCCCGCAACCTGGCACTGAACGGTGTCGCCGGCCCGAAGCACCGGCTGGTGCAGGCCGACGCCGTGGCCTGGCTGGAGGCCGACCGCGGCCAGTACGACCTGGTGTTCTGCGATCCGCCGACCTTCTCGAACTCGGCCCGGGCCGAGGACTTCGACACCCAGCGCGACCACGTGCGCCTGCTGCGCGCAGCGGTGGCCAGGCTGGCGCCGGGCGGACTGCTGCTGTTCTCGAACAACTACCGGCGCTTCCGCCTGGACGAGGCGGCGCTGGCGGAGTTCGCCCAGGTCCGCGAGATCAGCCCCGACACCATCGGTCCGGACTTCGCCCGCAACCCGCGCATCCACCGTTGCTGGGAGTTGCGGCGGCGCTGATTCAGTCGCCGTCGCCGGTGTCGACGCGCTTGCCGTCCCTGCCGGCGGTGGCCTGCCTCCAGGCCTCCTCGTCCAGCAGTTCGATGCCGTCGATCCGGCAGCTTCGGCCGCGCACCAGGACCCGTTCGCCGACGTGGCCGCAGATGCGGTCGCTGATGCCCGAGCCCTTGAAGGCGATGACCGGTGCCAGGGCAAGTTCGGTGCAGATGTCGCCGACCTGGATGCGGTACTTGCGGCGGCCGGCATCCACCAGCAGGGAATCGCTGTCCAGGTAGTGCCAGCTCCTGGCCAGGTCGGGGTCCAGGCAGGCGGTGCCCTGCAACATGGCGCGGCCGGGGCCGGAGGCCGGCTTTCCGTCGCCGGCACAGGCAGCCAGCAGGGGCAGGGCGATCAGCAGCAGGGGCAGGGCGGGATGACGCATATGGCTCCTTCCTTGCGGCGGGTGGCCAGTTTTACCGCGGCAACGGACCGTGCCGATTAACCCGTGCGAAACGCCGGCCCGGGCAGTATGCTCCGGCCATGAGTCGCCCCGGAAACTCCGCCCTCTCCAGCACCTGGACCTTCTTCCGCCAGTGGCTGAAGAACCCGCTCACCGTCGCGGCGATCTCGCCGTCCAGCCGGCAGCTGGCGCGGCAGATGACCGCCGAGCTGCCGCATTCGGCCAAGCGGGTGATCGAACTGGGCGGCGGCACCGGTGTGTTCACCCGCGCCCTGCTGGAACACGGCATCGCCCCGGCCGACCTGCTGGTGCTGGAGCTGAACGAGGAACTGCACCAGCACCTGGTCCGGGCCTTCCCGCAGGTGCAGGTGGCCTGCGCGGACGCGCGCGACCTGGTGCGGGTGGCCGGCGACCGCGGCTTCGGCCCCGAGGCGCCAGCCGACGCCATCGTTTCCGGCCTCGGCCTGCTGTCCATGCCGCGCCAGGACCAGCAGGCCATCCTCTCGGCCGCCTTCCAGTGCCTGGCGCCCGAGGGCCGCTTCATCCAGTTCACCTACGGGCCGGCCAATCCGGTGGCCAGGGAGGTGCTGGAGGCGCTGGACCTGAGCTCGCGTCGCGCCAGCTTCACCTGGTGGAACGTGCCGCCGGCCACCGTCTACGTCTACGCCCGCCGCTACTCGAAGGCGATCCGGCCGCGCTCGATGCGCTGAGCCCCGGGCTTCGCCGCACCATACCCGGAAACAGCGATGCCGCCCGGAGGCGGCATCGCTTTCACGCATGCGGCAGACGCTTACTGGCCGGTCTTGATCACCGTCCAGGCGCGCACGCGCTCGCGGGTGACCTCGGGCGGCAGGGTCGCCGGGTCGACCAGCTTGGCCATCACCTCCTCGGGCGGATACACCGAGGGATCCTCGGCGATCTCCGGGTCCAGCAACGGCTTTGCGGCGGCGTTCGGGCTGGCGTAGGCGACGTAGTTGGTGATCGTGGCCGCCACGTCCGGGCGCAGCAGGTAGTCGATGAAGGCATGCGCCTCATCCGGGTGCGGCGCGTCCCGGGGGATGGCGATCAGGTCGAACCAGCGCACCGCGCCTTCCTTCGGGATCACGTAGATGATCTCGTAGCCGGTCTCGGCCTCCTCGGAACGGGCCGCCGCCTGGGCGATGTCGCCGGAATAGCCCATGGTCAGGCAGAGGTCGCCATTGGCCAGGTCGTCCATGTAGCGGGCGGAGTTGAAGTAGCGCAGGTGCGGCTTGATCGCCTTGTAGACCTCGGTGACCACTTCGGTCTCGTTGCTGTCGTGGCCGTTCGGGTCCATGCCCTTCCAGATCAGGGCGGCGGCGAAGGCTTCCTGCTCGTCGTCCAGCACGGCCACGCCGCAGCCCTGCAGCTTGCTGACGATGGCCGGGTCGAACAGCAGCGACCAGGAATCCAGCGGCACGTCCTCACCCAGGGCCTCGCGCACCATGCCCACGTTGATGCCCAGGCCGGTGGTGCCCCACATGTAGGGCACGGTGTGGGCATTGCCCGGGTCCACGTCCTCCAGGCCGGCCATCAGCCGCGGCTCGAGGTTGCCCAGGTTGCCGAGCTTGTCCTTGTCCAGCGGCAGGTAGACACCGGCCTGGATATGGCGCTGGGCGAAGGGGCGGGCCGAGGGGAAGATCACGTCGTAGCCGGAGGCGCCGGCCAGCAGCTTGGCCTCCAGCATCTCGTTGCTGTCGTAGACGTCGTAGACGACCTTGATGCCGGTCTCCTGCTCGAACTCGCCCAGGACTTCCTCGGCGATGTAGTCCGACCAGTTGTAGACGTAGACGACGCGGTCGCCGGCGGCGGCCTTGTCGCCGGCGTCGGCGCTGGCGGAGGGATCGGGACTGCCCGACTGGCCACAGGCGGCCAGCAGCAGGGCGGAGGCGAGAATGCTCAGTCGCGCGGTCATGGCGTCATCTCCACGGGCGGGGATGCCATGGTCGGCAGCGCGGCGGGAGCTGTCAAACCCCGGGGGAATGGGCGGCTCAGTGCGCCGGTGGCCACTCGCTGGCCAGCAGGCCCATGATCACGCTGTCCTGCAGCTCGCCGGCGACCCGCCAGCGCTGCCGCAGGTAGCCCTCGCGGCGGAAGCCCAGCGCCTCCAGCGTGCGCAGCGAGCCCTGATTGCGCGGATCCACGTCGGCCTCCAGCCGGCGCAGGCCGAGCGCGCCGAAGGCGTGCTCGATCAGCACCGTCAGCGCCTCCCGGGCATAGCGGCGGCCCCAGTGTGCCCGCGCCAGGGCGAATCCGATCTCCGCGCGGCCCTGGCCGTGGTCGATGCCGTACAGGGTGGCGGTGCCGATGACCTGGTCGGTGGCGCGCAGGGCGATGCCCCACTGGAACAGGTCACCCTGCTCGAAGCCGCGGTGGATGGATTCCAGGTAGATCTCGGCCTCGTCCTGGTGCGGCCAGGCGGCATGGCTCCAGAAGCGCATGACCTCCGGATCGGAGAACACCGCGTAGAGATCGGCCAGGTCCGCCGCCTCCATCCAGCGCAGGCACAGCCGCGGCGCCACCAGGGTCGGCAGGCGCGGCGCCGCGTCCGCTGCCGGCTTCGGCGACGGGACTTCCTTGAGGCGGCGGTTGCTGGGCATCAGACCGAGGGCCATCGTCGGGGGGAATGGATGGGGTTGGCTACTGGCGGATACGTAATTTCCGCGGGCGACCGGCCGGCGGCCGGACCGGCACGCAACCCTGCGTTGCGGGTCCCGGGCTGTGGAACGGGCGATTGGGCCCTACATTGGGCGTCAGGCGGGGCGTTGAGCCCCAACATGTCGAGGAGAAGGCCATGACCGCACGGATTCGCCAGGTACGCAACGTGCTGCGCGGCATGCCCACGTCCGATGGCGCCGGCGTCCGGCTCACCCGGGTCATAGGCACGCCGCAGCTGCCGCAGCTGGATCCCTTCCTGCTGCTGGACGAGTTCGGCACCGACCGTCCCGAGGACTACATCGCCGGCTTTCCGGCGCATCCGCATCGCGGCTTCGAAACCGTGACCTACATGCTCGACGGCCGCATGCGCCATCGCGACAACCACGGCAACGAGGGCGTGCTGGTGCCGGGCGCCGTGCAGTGGATGACCGCCGGCCGCGGCATCGTGCATTCGGAAATGCCCGAGCAGGAGGAAGGCCGCATGCGCGGTTTCCAGCTCTGGGTGAACCTGCCGGCCAAGGACAAGATGACCGCGCCGCGCTACCAGGAGCTCGGACCCGAACACTTCCCGGAGCAGGAGGTGGGCGAGGGCGTGCGGGTGAAGGTCATCGCCGGCCAGGTGGGCGGGGTCACCGGCCCGATCTCGCAGCCGGCCACCGATCCGACCTACCTGGATGTCCGCCTCGGTGCCGGCGCCGCCTTCACGCACACGTTGCCGGAGGGCCACAACGCCTTCCTGTACGTGTACGAGGGCTCGGCGCGGGTCGGCGATGGGCCGGAGGCCGCCACCATCGGCACCCGCGAGATGGCGGTGCTGGGCCAGGGCGGGCAGGTGCGCGTCGAAGGCCGCGAGGCCGATACCCGCCTGATCCTGGTCGCGGGCCGGCCGCTCAACGAGCCGGTGGCGCGCTATGGTCCCTTCGTCATGAACACCCAGGCCGAACTGCGCCAGGCATTCGAGGATTACCAGGCCGGGCGCTTCTGAGCCCGGCCATCACAAGGAGCATGTCATGAGCCGCACCGCCACCGTCCGTTACGGGGCAAGCTATCCGCCTTACGCCACCCAGCTCATCGTCGGCCGCCACCACACGGTGGCCGACGAGCCGGTGGACCTCGGCGGCGCCGATACCGGCCCCTCGCCGGACGAGCTGGTGCTGCAGGCCCTGGGCGCGTGCACGGCCATCACCCTGCGCATGTACGCCGAGCGCAAGCAGTGGCCGCTGGAGGGTGTCGACGTCAGCCTGGATTACAGCCGGCGCGACAAGGAAGGCACGGTCATCGAGCGCCGGCTGAGCCTGCGCGGCCCGCTGGACGATTCGCAGCGCGAACGCCTGCTGCAGATCGCCAACGCCTGTCCGGTGCACCGCTTGCTGACCGGCAAGGTCGAGGTGAACACCTCGATTCCCGACTGATCCGAGCGGTTGCGCCTCAGCGCTCGGGCAGGGGGATGAACTCGTCGTCGCCCGGCACCTTGCCGAAGCGACCCTCGCGCCAGTCGGCCTTGGCCTGTTCGATGCGTTCGCGCGAGCTGGAGACGAAGTTCCACCACATGAAGCGCGGGCCGTCCAGCGGTTCGCCGCCCAGCAGCATCAGCGTGGCATCGGTGAGGGCGACCAGTTCCGGCTCGCCATCGCCGTCCAGTACGGCCAGGCGTTCGTGCGGCAGTGCCTCGCCGTCCAGGGTCGCCTCGCCGATCACCGGGTAGATCGCGCGCTCGGCGTGTTCGGCCGGGATGCGCAGGCGGCTGCCGGCCTTGAGGCTGACCGAGACGTAGAGGGTGTCGCTGAACACCCGCACCGGCGAGCGCAGGCCGAACGCGTGGCCGGCGACCACCACCAGGCGCACGCCATCTTCTTCCAGTTCCAGGACCGGCAGGCTGTCGGCGGGGTGGTGGCTGAATTCGGGTTCGACTTCTTCCCGGTCCAGCGGCAGCGCCACCCAGGTCTGCAGGCCGTGCATGCGCTGCGACTGCCCGCGCAGGCGTTCGGGCGTGCGCTCGGAATGGACGATGCCGCGGCCGGCGGTCATCCAGTTGACGTCGCCGGGCTGGATCTCCTGCAGCGAGCCCAGGCTGTCGCGATGCAGGATCGCGCCTTCCCAGAGATAGGTCACCGTCGCCAGGCCAATGTGCGGATGCGGCCGCACGTCCAGGGCCTGGGCAGGGCCCAGCGCCGCCGGGCCGATGTGGTCGAGGAAGACGAAGGGGCCGACGCTGCGCTGCGTGGCGTGCGGCAGCAGGCGCTTGACCAGGAAGCCGTCGCCGAGGTCGTGCACGCGCGGCGGCAGCAGTCTGGTCATGGCGTTCTCCCGTTCGCTTGCGCGGTTCAGTAGCGGTCGATCTGCAGGCTGGCGCGGCCGTTCCCGTCGATGTGCACCAGCATCCAGCGGTCGTATTCGCTTTCCGGCATCTCCTCGACCGCCAGGCCCGACAACTGCTGCACCAGCGGCGGGACGGTATTGCTGTGGCCCACCACCAGGACACGGCTGTCGGCCGGCAGGGCGCAGATCTTCGCGATCAGCTCGTCCGGACGGGAAGGATCATAGATGCGCACCACCACGCCGGCGGCCTCGGCGGCGGGACGTGCCGTTTCGATGGCGCGACGGTAGCGCGTGGCATAGACGACGTCCGGCCGGAAACGCCCGGCGACGCGGGCGGCACGTTCCTGGCCGGCCAGGGCCAGGCCGGGATCGGAACCGGCCCCGGACGCTTTCTCGGCGTGGCGAAGTACCAGAATGTCCATGGCGAAGGCAGGCGCGGCGGAGAAGGCGAGCAGCGCGGCGAACAGCAATCCGGTGAGCCGATGCATCACATCTGGTCCAGCGCAGCCATGGTGCCCAGGAACACCGCCAGACCGATGAAGTAGACCAGCGGCGACACCAGCAGCGTGCAGATCAGCTGGCCGATGCCGTGGCCGGTCGCGCCCTTGGACAGCACCACGATGGACAGCACCAGGGCAACGACGTTGGTGACCCAGCCCAGGATGCCGAGGCCGGGGAAGGGAATCAGGAAGAGCAGCCAGGTCACCCCGAGGGTGATCCAGCCGGCTGCCACCGGTGGCTGGCTGGCCTGCGCGGACGGAGCGTTCATGCGGTTTTCCCCCTGTGGAAGGTGGCGCCAGCCTAGCCCGGGCCGCCGCCGGGGCCAAGTCCGGCGTCCGGGACCTTCCTCAGCCGCGCGCCAGCAGGGTCAGCAGGCCGCGGGCGGTGCGCAGGCGGGAGGCGGCGTCGGGCAGCTCCATGCGGATGCGCAGCTTGTCCGGGCCGTCCATCGAATAGATCTTCGGCTGCGACTGGATCAGCCGGATCACCGCCATCGGATCCACCGCCGGCCTGGCGATGAAGGCGACGCGGCCGCCGCTCGGGCCCAGCTCCAGGCGGCGGATGCCGAGGGGCGTGGCCTGCAGCTTCAGGGCGGCGGTGGCGAACAGCTGCCTGGTCGGTTCCGGCAGCACGCCGAAGCGGTCCACCATCTCCGCCTGCAGTTCCGCCAGCGCGTCCTCGTCGCGGGCGCCGGCAATGCGCTTGTACAGGGTCAGGCGGGCGTGCACGTCCGGCAGGTAGTCGTCCGGGATCAGCGCCGGCACGTTGAGCTCGATCTCGGTGCCGTGGCGCTCGCCCGGGTCGGCGTCCGGCAGCTGGCCGCTGCGGATGGCCTTGACCGCGCGCTCCAGCAGCTCGGTGTAGAGGCTGAAGCCGATCTCGGCCATCTGCCCGCTCTGCTCCTCGCCCAGCAACTCGCCGGCGCCGCGGATCTCCATGTCGTGGGTGGCCAGGGTGAAGCCGGCGCCCAGTTCCTCCAGCGAGGCCAGGGCCTCCAGGCGCTTGCGTGCGTCGGCGGTCATCGCGCGCTTGTCCGGCACCACCAGGTAGGCGTAGGCGCGGTGGTGGCTGCGGCCGACACGGCCGCGCAGCTGGTGCAGCTGCGCCAGGCCGAAGCGGTCGGCGCGGTTGATGATGATGGTGTTGGCGCTGGGAATGTCGATGCCCGACTCGATGATGGTGGTGCAGACCAGTACGTTGAAGCGCTGCCGGTGGAAATCCAGCATCACCTGTTCCAGCTCGCGCTCGGGCATTTGCCCGTGGGCGACGCGGATGCGCGCCTGCGGCACCAGCTCGCCGAGCTCGCGCGCCATCTTCTCGATGGTCTCCACCTCGTTGTGCAGGAAATAGACCTGGCCGCCGCGGGCCAGCTCGCGCTGGAAGGCCTCGCGCAGCAGGCCCGGGTCCCAGGGCGTGATCACCGTCTGCACCGCCAGCCGGTGCTGCGGCGGGGTGGCGATGATGCTCAGCTCGCGCAGGCCGCTCATGGCCATGTTCAGGGTGCGCGGGATCGGCGTGGCAGTCAGGGTCAGCAGGTGCACTTCGGCGCGAAGGGCCTTCAGCGCCACCTTCTGGCGCACGCCGAAACGCTGCTCCTCGTCGACGATCACCAGGCCGAGGTCGTGGAACTTCACGTCCGGCTGCAGCAGGCGATGGGTGCCGACGATGACGTCGATCTGCCCTGCCTCCAGCTGCGCCAGCACTGCCTTCACGTCCTTGGCCGACTTGAAGCGGCTCAGCACCTCGACGCGGATCGGCCAGTCGGCGTAGCGGTCGCGGAAGTTGCGGTAGTGCTGCTCGGCCAGCAGGGTGGTCGGCACCAGCACCGCCACCTGCTTGCCGGCAGTGGCGGCGACGAAGGCGGCGCGCACGGCCACCTCGGTCTTGCCGAAGCCGACGTCGCCGCAGACCACCCGGTCCATGGGCGTGGGCTGGCCGAGATCGGCGATCACCGCCTCGATGGCGGCCAGCTGGTCGGGCGTTTCCTCGAAGGGGAAGCTGGCGGCGAAGGGCTCATACATGGCCCGGTCCACCGGCAGGGCCAGACCCTTGCGTGCCTGTCGCCGCGCCTGGATCTCCAGCAGTTCGGCCGCAACGTCGCGCACCTTCTCGGCGGCCCGGCGCTTGGCCTTGTCCCAGGCCTCGCCGCCCAGGGAATGCAGCGGCGCGTGTTCCGGCGAGGCGCCGGCGTAGCGGCTCACCAGGTGCAACTGGGTCACCGGCACGTACAGCCGGTCGCCCTTGGCGTACTCGATCTGCAGGAACTCGCCGGGCACGCCGCCGGCTTCCAGCGCGACCAGGCCCTGGTAGCGGCCGACGCCGTGGTCCTCGTGCACGATCGGCGCGCCGATGGCGATCTCGGAAAGATCGCGCAGCACCGTGTCCGGGTCGCGCACCGGCTTGCGCCGGCGCCGCGACTGTTCGGCGCGTTCCGGGAACAGCTGCCGCTCGGTCAGCACGGCGATGCGCGGCGATGTCAGGACGAAGCCGTCCTCCAGCGCCGCCACCGTGACGGCGAAGCGGTCCTGGCCTTCGGCGAAGGCCTGCCAGTCCGGCAGCACCTCCGGCCGCAGCTCGGCGGCACGCAGCAGGTCGAGCAGGGCCTCGCGGCGGCCGGCGGAGTCGGCCGCCAGCAGCACCCGGCCCGGCCAGTTGAGCAGGTGGTGGTGCAGGGCGGCGCCGGCCTCCTCGCCCTTGCGGTTCCAGGGCAGTTGCGGCGCTTCCTGCTCCGGCAGCGCATGCGCCTGCTCGTAGCGCGGATGGCCTTCACCCACCACCTCGGTGCGCGGCAGGCGGTTGAGTTCGGCGCGCAGCTCCTCCGGCGGCAGGAACAACTCGCCCGGGCCCAGCACCGGCCGTTCGATGTCGTGCCGGCGCTGCTCCCAGCGGTCGTGGGTCTGGCCCCAGAACTCCTCGGCCGCCTCCATCACGCCCGCCGCCAGCACCACCAGGGCGCCCGGTGCCAGGTGCTGGAACAGCGGCGCGGTGCGCTCGAAGAACAGCGGCAGGTAGTACTCGGCGCCGGCCGGGGCGGTGCCTTCCTTGAGGTCCTGGTAGAGCGGGCAGTGGCGCGGATCGAAGTCGAAACGCTCGCTCAGGGCCTCGCGGGCCCGGCGCATCGAGTTCTCGTCCATGGGGAATTCGCGCGCCGGCAGCAGCCGGATCGATTCCACCGGCTGCTCGGAGCGCTGCGTTTCCGGATCGAAGCTGCGCAGCGAGTCGATCTCGTCGTCGAACAGCTCGATGCGGCAGGGCCGGTCGGCGCCCATCGGGTAGAGGTCGAGCAGGGCGCCGCGCACGGCGAAGTCGCCCGGGTCCAGCACCTGGCGCACGTGACGGTAGCCGGCGGCCTCGAGCCGGCGCTGCTCGGCCTCCAGGTCCAGCTTCTGGCCGCGGCGCAGGTCCAGCACATTGCCGGCGATCCAGTCCGGCGGCGGCAGCCGCTGCATCAGCGAGGCGACCGGCACCACCAGCACGCCGCGCTTCTGCGTCGGCAGCCGCGACAGGGCGGAGATGCGCTGGGAAACGATGTCCGGGTGCGGACTGAACAGGTCGTAGGGCAGGGTTTCCCAGTCGGCGAAATGCAGCACCGGCAGGCCGGGGCCGGCGAACACCCGCAGGTCGTGCTCGAGCGACTGTGCCGCGTGGCTGTCGCGGGCCACGGCCAGGACCAGGCCGTCGTGGCCGCGGGCGAGCTCGGCCACCGCCAGGGCCAGGGTGCTGGCGCTGTGCGGAGCGCGCAGGTACGCGCGCTGCTGGCCAGGCCGGGGGCGCGGCGCGGAAGGAAGGGCGGGGGTTTCCATGGGGCCGCGAAGTTTAGCGCAGGCGGTCGTGCCTGGCCCGTGGCCTCAGCGGCGGGGCGGCTTGCGCCTGCGCGGCGCGTCCAGGTCCAGCACCACCCGCACCAGGCCGCTGCCGGGCTCGGCCGTGCGTTCGATCCGGAAGCCCAGCAGCTGGCACAGCGCCAGCATCGGGACGTTGTCCTGCAGCACATCGCCCCAGATGCGGCGCAGGCCGTTGGCCCGGGCCCATTCCAGCAGCCGGTCCATCAGCACCCGGCCCAGGCCCTGGCCGGCCAGGTAGTGCGAGACCAGGATGGCGAACTCGGCGCTGTCTCCGCCCGGGTCGCAGGTCAGCCGGGCCAGGGCGCCGACCAGGGCCTCGCCCGGCGGCAGCGGTTCGGCGGCGACGACAGCGAAGGCGCGGCCCGGTTCGGGTTCCACCAGGCCGCGCAGGTAGCCCTCGTCCAGAGACTTCACCGGATGCAGGTAGCGGCGCCGGACCTCGTCCTCGTTGAGCAGGCAGAAGCCGCCGGAGATCGGCCCGGCGTCGGCGGGGTGCACGGGCCGGATCCAGACCTCGCGCCGGTCCGGCAGGCGCCGGACTTCGGTGCGTTCGGGGCGACGCGACGGCCGCCGGGGCTGGCGCAGCGGTTTCATGGCCGGAAGCGTGGCAGGGCCGGTTCGGGTTCGTGCTCTAATCCTGCCGACAAG
>DATGPR010000166.1:0-19803 GCA_035304725.1 Arenimonas sp. | reverse complement strand
GTAGACGCGCTTGACGCGGCCGCGGTCGATGAAGTCATCGATGTAGCGGCCACCCCAGGCCAGCGACAGGGTGTTGTTGATCTCGGCGATGGATACGCCGAGGGCGGCGGCACGCTCGGTGTCCACCACCACGCGCAGCTGCGGCGCGTCTTCCTGGCCGTTCGGGCGCACCTGCGTCAGCTTGGTGCTCTGCGCCGCCATGCCCAGCAGCTGGTTGCGCGCCTCCATCAGGGCCTGGTGGCCGTGGCCGCCGCGGTCCTGCAGGTACAGGTTGAAGCCGCCGGTGGTACCCAGCTCGGTCACCGGCGGCGGCGCCAGGGTGAAGACGAAGGCGTCCTTGATCTGGCCCAGGTGCATCATCGCCCGGCCAACCAGGGCGTTCACGCTCGACTCCTCGGTGGTGCGATCTTCCCAGTTCTTCAGGTTGACGAAGGCCATGCCGGTGTTCTGGCCGGAGCCGGCAAAGCTGAAGCCCTGCACGGTGAACACCGAGATGATGTGGTCGGCCTCGTTCTCGAGGTAGTGCTTCTCCACCTCGTCCATCACCTTCATCGTGCGCTGCTGGGTGGCGCCCACCGGGGCCTGGACGATGGTGAACAGCACGCCCTGGTCCTCGTCCGGCAGGAAGGAGGACGGCACGATCCTGAAGATCATGCCGGCCGCGATCGCCAGCGCCACGTAGATGGCCAGGAAGCGCAGGCTCCGGTGCAGCATGCCGCGCACCACGCCGCGGTAGCGGTTGTTGCCCTGGTCGAGTTTGGTGTTGAACCACTTGAAGAAGCCGCGCTCGCCGTGGTGCTCGCCCTTCTTCAGCGGCTTGAGCAGGGTGGCGCACAGGGCCGGGGTCAGCACGATGGCCACCATCACCGACAGCGCCATCGCCGAGACGATGGTGGCGGTGAACTGGCGGTAGATCACGCCGGTGGAGCCGGTCAGGAAGGCCATGGGCACGAACACCGCCGCCAGCACCAGGCCGATGCCGACCAGGGCGCCGGTGATCTGGTCCATGGACTTGCGGGTGGCCTCGACCGGACTCAGGCCTTCCTCGCTCATCACGCGTTCGACGTTCTCGACCACGACGATGGCGTCGTCCACCAGCAGGCCGATCGCCAGCACCATGGCGAACATGGTCAGCATGTTGATGGAGAAGCCCAGCGCCAGCAGCACGGCCATGGTGCCCAGCAGCACCACCGGCACGGCGATCGTCGGGATCAGCGTCGCGCGGAAGTTCTGCAGGAACAGGAACATCACCAGGAACACCAGGCCCACCGCCTCCAGCAGCGTCTTCACCACCTCGCGGATGGACGCCTGGACGAAGGGCGTGGTGTCGAAGGGCACCACCGCCTTCAGGCCCTTCGGGAAGGTCGGCTTGAGCTGCTCGAGCAGCGCTTCCACGCCCTGGGCGGTGGACAGCGCGTTGGCATTGGTGGCCAGCGACACGGCCACGCCGGTGGCCGGCCGGCCGTTGTAGCGGGAGATCACCGAATAGCTGTCGGAACCCAGCTCGACCCGGGCGACGTCGCCCAGGCGCAGCACCGAGCCATCGGGATTGGAGCGCAGGATGATGTCGCGGAACTGCTCCGGCGTCTGCAGGCGCTCCTGCGCCACGATGGTGGCGTTGAGCTGCTGGCCGTCGACGGCCGGCGTGCCGCCGAGCTGGCCGACGGTGACCTGGGCGTTCTGCGCCTGCAGGGCCGCAACCACGTCCGACGGCGCCACCTTGTAGGTGTTGAGCTTGCCCGGATCCAGCCAGATGCGCATGGCGTACTGGCCACCGAACACCTGCACGCTGCCGACGCCCGGCACGCGGCTGAGCGGCTCGACCAGGTTGGCGGCGACATAGTCGGAGATGTCGTTCCGGTCCATGCTGCCGTCTTCGGAAACGAAGCCGATCACCATCAGGAAGCCGGAACTGGCCTTGTTCACCGAGATGCCCTGCTGCTGCACGATCGAGGGCAGGCGGGCGGTGGCCAGCTGCAGCTTGTTCTGCACCTGCACCTGGGCGATGTCCGGGTCGGTGCCGGTCTTGAAGGTCAGGGTGACCGAGACCGAACCGTTGGAATCACTGGTGGCGGACATGTAGTCCAGACCGTCCAGGCCGGTCATGGCCTGTTCGATGATCTGCGTGACCGAGCTTTCCGCCACCTGCGCCGAAGCGCCCGGGTAGGTGGTGTTGATGCTCACCGTCGGCGGCGCGATGGTGGGATAGCGCGAGATCGGCAGCTGGGTCAGCGACAGCGCGCCGGCCAGCATGACGATGATCGCGATGACCCAGGCGAAGATGGGTCGATCGATGAAGAACCTTGCCATGTATGGGGCTCCGGATTATTCGCTGGCGGCCGCGGCCGGCTCGGCCTGGGCGGGCTGCTCGCCCGCCTCGATCGGCGTGGCCGGCATGCCGGGCGCCACCTTCTGCACGCCCTCGACGATGACGCGGTCACCCGGCTGCAGGCCGGACTCGATCAGCCACTGGTCGCCGACGGTGCGGCTGGCGACCACCTCGCGGTACTCGACCATGCCCTCGGCGTTGACCACCAGCGCGGTGGCATTGCCCTTGGCGTCACGGGCGATGCCGCGCTGCGGCGCCAGCAGGCCTTCCGGGCGCACGCCGAGCTGGGCGATGGCGCGCACGTACATGCCGGGCAGCAGCAGGTAGTCGGGGTTCGGGACGCGCACGCGCAGGCTGTAGCTGCCGGTGCCCTGGTCGACAGTGACGTCGGTGAACTCCAGGCTGCCCGGGTGCGGGTACTCGCTGCCGTCCTCGAGCAGGATGCGCACTTCCACCGAGTCACTGGTCTGCAAGCGGCCGGCTTCCATGTCCTTGCGCAGCTGCAGCCACTCGGCCGCCGACTGCGACAGGTCGACATAGATCGGATCCAGCTGCTGCACGGTCACCAGCGCCTCCGCCTGGTTGGCGGTGACGAGGGCGCCGGCGGTGACGCTGGACTTGCCGGCGCGGCCGTCGATCGGGGCGACGATGCGGGTGTAGCCGAGGTTGACCTCGGCCGAATCCAGCGCCGCCTTGGCGGCGGCGACACCGGCCTGGGCCTCGGCGGCGGCGGCGACGGCGCGTTCGTGGTCCTGCTGGCTGACCAGCTTGCGCGCCACCAGCTCGGTGGAGCGCTGGGCGGCCAGGCGCGCGGCCTCGGCGGTGGCGCGGGCGCGGGCCAGGTTGGCGGCGGCCTCGTCGCGGGCGGCGCGGTAGCTGGCGTCATCCAGCTGGTAGAGCACCTGCCCGGCCTTCACCAGGCCGCCTTCCTCGAACAGCCGCGCCTTGACGATGCCGGTGGCCTGGGGCCGGACCTCGGCCACCAGGTAGGGCACGGTGCGGCCCGGCAGGTCGCGGGTCAGCGGCACCGGCTGGCTCTTGAGGGTGACCACGACCACTTCGGGCGGCGGCATCTGGGCCTGCTCGCCGGCATCGCCGGAGCAGGCGGCCAGGGCCAGGCTGGCACCGGCGGACAGGAAAAGGACGCGCCAGGAACGGGCTACGGACATGGGGGTGCCTCGGCGGAAGAGAAAAGGTGGGCGCGCCCGGAATCGGGCGGCGGGAAAAAGTGAACGGTCATTCTATTTTTGCTTCCTGAACTGTCAAGTGCAGGAACCCACCCTTCTTGCCCGCATCGGGGCCCTTTCTTGCGGGTGAGTCAGGCGACAGTCAGGAAACGGGCAAGCTCGGCCGGATCGGCCTCCGGCGCGTGTGGCAGGACTCCCCAGCAGGGAACGGGCAGGGTTTCGACCAGAAGCCGAAGATACTCCTCGGCGTCGTCGCCGGGGGGATCGACCCGGCTGCCGATCCAGGCCAGCAGGCGGCAGCCGTCGCCGGTCACAGCCCGGGCGGTGAGCCGGGCGTGGTTGAGGCAGCCCAGGCGCAGGCCGACCACCAGCACCACCGGCAGGTCCAGGGCCTGGACCAGGTCGGCCTGTTCCAGGCCGCCGCCGAGGCCGGACAGCCAGCCACCCACGCCCTCCACCACCACCCGTCCGGCCAGGGCCTCGAGCTGGCGGTGCGCCTCCAGGATCGGCGCCAGCGACACCGGCACCCCGGCCCGGGCCGCGGCGATCTGCGGCGCGGTCGGATCCGCCAGGGCCACCGGATTGACCCACTCATACGGCGGCCGCGGCTCACTGGCCGCCTGCAACTGCAGGGCGTCGGCGTTGCGCAGCCCCTCCGGCCCGCGCTCACAGCCGCTGGCCACGGGTTTCATGCCCACGGCCGGGCGGCCGTCGCCGCGCAGCGCGTGCAGCAGGGCGGCGGAAACCAGCGACTTGCCGACACCGGTGTCGGTGCCGGTGACGAAGAGCCCGCGGTTCATGGCGAGGGCGCCGGCCGGGCGCGCTGCCGGCGGGTGGCGTAGATCGGCACGATCACACCCAGCAGCGGATAGGTGAACATCGGCAGGCCGGCGAGGAAGTAGCCGATGTGCCGGGGCGGCACCTGCATCATCACGAAGCTGGCGACGATGCTCAGCGCCGCGCAGCCCACCAGCACCGCCTGGATGCCGACTTCCGTCGCCGCCTCGTGCCGCTCCAGCGCATCCAGGCCGAGCTCGTCGGCGCGGCGCAGGGCGTGCCGGTTGAGCAGCAGGATCATCAGCGCCATCAGGCCGAAGCCGACGCCATAGATGACGAAGGCCCACTGCAGGTCCACCAGGGCGGTGGGGCCGCTGATCATCAGCTCGGTCGGCACGAAACCGCCGGTGACCAGCCACATGCCGCTGGAAACCACCATGCGCAGCGGATAGACGTAGACCAGCATCACCAGCACCAGGCCCAGCGACCAGACGGTGGCGGCGCCGTCCTCCATGCCGAAGCGGCGGCTCCAGCGGTTGTGCGCGCTCCAGAACAGGGCCAGCAGCACGAAGCAGAGCACGAAGGTCGGCACCCGCCGCAGTGCCTCGCGCAGCTCCTCGTAGCTGGTCGGCAGGGTTTCGAAGAAGATGACCAGCAGGGTCAGCGCGAAGGCGAAGGCCGCGTCCACGAAGGTTTCCAGCCGCGTCACCTGCTGGCCGCGCAGGCGGAAACCGTCCTCGCGCGGCAGTTTCGCCAGATCCTCAACGGTCCATTGCATGCCCACCCCCCGGCAACCCCTGGCGCAAGGCCATACAATAGCGCCACGTCCGGACCCATGGAGCGCCGATGTTCGCGGTATCCACCCTCAGCGGCAGCAAGGCCGAGCAGTACGCCCAGCTGCTGGAACAGGCGCGCGGGCTGATGCACGGCGAGGGCGACCGGATCGCCAACGCCGCCAACCTCAGCTCGCTGGTCTTCCACGCGCTGCCGGAGCTCAACTGGGTCGGCTTCTACTTCTTCGACGGCCGCGAGCTGGTGGTCGGGCCCTTCCAGGGCCGGCCGGCCTGCGTGCGCATCGCCCTGGGCAAGGGCGTCTGCGGCACCGCCGCCGCCACCGGCCAGACCCAGCGGGTGGCCGACGTGGACGCCTTCCCGGGACATATTCCCTGCGATTCGGCGTCCCGTTCCGAGCTGGTTGTGCCGTTGTACCTGGGAGAGCGGCTGGTCGGCGTCTTCGACCTGGACAGTCCGGTGCCGGACCGCTTCGATGCCGACGACCAGGCCGGGCTGGAAGCCATCGCCCGCGCCTTCCTGGATACCCTGGACCCGGCCACGCTGCCGGGATGAGGAGGCCTGCCGAATGAGTTCCGGAAAGCTGCGCAACATCGGTCCCAAGTCCGCCGCCTGGCTGCGCCAGACCGGCATCCACAGCCAGGAGGACCTGGAGGCGGTCGGCGCGCTGGCGGCCTTCATCCGGGTCAAGCGCGCGGGCTTCAAGCCCAGCCTGAACCTGCTCTACGCCCTGGAGGGCGCCATCCTCGGCTGCCACTGGCAGGACATTCCCGAGGAGCGGCGGCAGGAGCTGGTGCTGGCCGCCAGCGAGGAAGTGGCCAAGCTGCCGCCGCCGCGCGGCAGGCGCATGCCGGCTGCCGGGCCGGTCACCACGGTCCGCCACGACGAGGAAGAGGCGGCGATGCCCGAGCCGGATTTCGGCTTCGACGACCCGGCCGCCGAACGCGACTGAGCCGACGGCTCAGCGCACCACCGCGTAATTACGCGCGTCGTCGCGCCACTTCGGGGTGGCGCGGATGGTCGGCAGCACCTGCGCCACCTCGTCCACGAGCTGCCACATGGTTTCGTGCTCGGGGTTCATGAAGCGCTCGTCGATCACCTGCTTCATGAAGGCCTGCAGCGGCGCGTAGAAGCCGCGCGTGTTCAGCAGCAGGATCGGATTGAAGTACAGGCCCAGGCGCTTGAGCGTGATCGCCTCGAACAGTTCCTCCAGGGTGCCACAGCCGCCCGGCAGCGCCACCACCGCGTCGGAATCGGCAAGCAGGCGGTGCTTGCGCTCGCGCATGTCCTCGACCAGCTCGAGCTTGGTCAGGCCGGGATGGCCCCATTCGAGGTCAGCCATGAACTTCGGCAGGATGCCGACCACCTCGCCGCCCTTCGACAGCGCGCCGTCGGCCAGCGAACCCATCAGGCCCTGGGAGCCGCCGCCGTAGACGATGCTGCAGCCTTCGGCCGCCAGGGCTTCGCCCAGGGCGCGGGCGGCGGCATGGAACTCGGGCGCCACCTTGGCGCTGGACGCGGCATAGACACAGATGCGCATGGTCGGATCCCGGCAGGAGCCCGGTGCAGGCGGCCTGCGCGAACGCGGCGGCGGAGCCGGGCGGAAGGGCCACATTTTGCCACCGCATGGCCGGCAGCGGATGTCAGTCGGCGCCCGGGTGCCGGGCCCGCCACTGCGCCAGCTGCTGGCGGTAGTGCTCCATCTCCTCGGCGTAGATGTCGTAGACGCAGCGGTCGCAGCCGCCGTCGCAGCAGTCGCCGGGCAGGGGCTTCTCCGGTTCGCGCGGGCGCGGATCGTCCTCGGGGGGCGTGGCGGCGTTCATGCCGCCATTCTGGCCCAGGCTCAGTGCCGGCGCAGCGAGGGGGTTGGCAGGGTGATCGCGGACGCGGCTGCCGGCGCGGGCGCGGGCAATGCCTCGCCGACGCTGGCAACGGCAGCCGCCAGCACCCGCACCATCGCCCGGTAGGCCTGGGCCAGCCGCGCGAACAGCTCGCCGTAGCCGCCCCCGGCGCTTTCGGCCACGCCGTCGTAGGCGCTGCGGCCGATGCCTTCGAAGTAGTCGCGCGATACCCGTCGCCGTTCCGCCAGGCCCGGATACCAGCCGGCGATGATCAGGCAGCGGTCGCCGACGTCGCGCAGCGCGTCGGCGCGGATGCGGCCGACCTGGTCCAGGGCCTGCAGCCATTCCAGGGCCAGCGTGCGCCCGGCCAGCGGGCCGTCGCGCAGGTGCCGCATCAGCAGGAAGACCAGGTAGGACTCGACGTCCTCGGGCAGGCCGAGGCCGGCGCGCGATTCACCCTCGCGCACCAGTTCCTGCCAGAGCGCCACCGGGGCGCCTTGCCTGATCCCGGCGGCGCGACCGTCGCCGCCGCGGATGTCGCCATCGGCCATCGTCCACCTCCTTCGTGAGCAGGGCCTTGCACCCTGCTCTAGCACGGAGGTGGCGCGGGGCGGAAATCAGCAGCCGCGCGGGGCGGCTGCCAACATCACTCCACCGTGACCGACTTGGCCAGATTGCGCGGCTGGTCCACGTCGGTGCCGCGCAGGACGGCGACGTGGTAGGCCAGCAGCTGAAGCGGGATGGTGGAAACCACCGGCGCGGCGATCTCGCCGGCACTGGGCAGGGTCAGCACCTGGCCCTTGTCCATGCCGGCGGCGACCTGCTCGTCGGCGAACACGTACAGGCGGCCGCCGCGGGCGCTGACTTCCTCGAGGTTGGACTTGAGCTTGTCCAGCAGCGCGTCATTGGGCATGACCGCCACCACCGGCATGTCGGCGTCCACCAGGGCCAGCGGGCCGTGCTTGAGTTCGCCGGCGGCGTAGGCCTCGGCGTGGATGTAGCTGATCTCCTTGAGCTTGAGCGCGCCTTCCATGGCCACCGGCCAGTGCGTGCCGCGGCCCAGGAACAGGGCGTGCTGCTTCTGCACGAAGGCCTGGGCCAGCTCGCGGATCTGCGGGTCCAGGGCCAGCACCTGGCTCACCAGGCCGGGCAGGTGCTCGAGCTGGCGCACGCCTTCGGCATAGCGGGCCGGATCCAGGCCCTTGGCCCGGGCCAGCTCCAGGGCGAACAGGGCCAGGGCCACCAGCTGGGTGCTGAAGGCCTTGGTCGAGGCGACGCCGATCTCGGGGCCGGCGCGGGTCATCAGTACCAGTTCGGATTCGCGCACGATCGAGCTCTCGGGCACGTTGCACACGGCCATGCGGCACAGGTAGGGCCGCTGCCGCGACAGCTTGAGCGCGGCCAGGGTGTCGGCGGTCTCGCCGGACTGGGAAATGGTCAGGAACAGGGTGCCTTCGCGCACCACCGGATCGCGGTAGCGGTATTCGCTGGCGATCTCGGCGGTGCAGGGCACGCCGGCCAGCTGCTCGATCCAGTACCGGGCCACGAGGCCGGCGTGGTAGCTGGTGCCGCAGGCGATGATGTGCACCGACCGGGTTTCCGCCAGCAGGCGCTCGGCGTCCACGCCGAGGATCTGGGTGAGGATGCGGCCGCCGGCGATGCGACCCTCGAGCGTGTCGGCGATGGCCTGCGGCTGCTCGTGGATCTCCTTGAGCATGTAGTGCGGGTAATCGCCCTTGTCGACGGCGTCGGCGCTGAAGTGCGATTCGCGCACCTCGCGCTGCACGGGCCGGCGGTCGGCGTCGAAGACCTCGAGGCGGTCGCGGCTGACGCGGACGACGTCGCCCTCTTCCAGGTAGATGAAGCGGCGGGTCAGCGGCAGCAGGGCGTGCACGTCGGAGGCCAGGTACTGCTCGCCCTCGCCCACGCCGGCGATCAGCGGCGCGCCGTAGCGGGCGCCGACCACCACGCCCGGCTCGCGGGCGGAAACGACGGCGATGGCATAGGCGCCATGCAGTTCGGCCACCGCCGCCTGCACCGCCGCCAGCAGGTCCTTGCCCTGGCGCTGGTAGCTCTCGATCAGGTGGGCGATGACTTCGGTGTCGGTTTCGGAGACGAACTCGAAGCCCTCGGCCTGCAGGCGGGCGCGCAACGGGCCGTGGTTCTCGATGATGCCGTTGTGTACGACGCTGGTCGGCCCGGACACGTGCGGGTGGGCATTGTGTTCGCTGGGCACGCCGTGGGTGGCCCAGCGGGTGTGGGCGATGCCGCAGTGGCCGTCCAGGCCGGTCTCGCGCTGCAGGGCCTCGAGGTCGCGGACCTTGCCCTTGGCGCGGATGCGGGCGATGCCATCGCCGGCCACCATGGCCACGCCGGCAGAGTCATAGCCGCGGTATTCCAGGGCCGCCAGGCCGGCGATCAGGTGCTGGATGATGTTGCGCTGGGCGCTGATGCCTACGATGCCGCACATGCCGGGGGAGCTCCGTATCCCATGAGGCGGCCAGTGTAATGGAAGCCCCGCCCCCCGCTGCTGTCCGCCCGGCCGTCCGGACAGCCGCCGGACAGCCGCGGACGCTCTCCCACCCTTTGCCAATCAACCACTTGCGATTGGCACACCTCCTGCATAACCAGGGTCAGAGCAAAGGGTCAGACCCCCGACTCCGACCCCGGGGTCAGAGTAAAGGGTCTGACCCCGGTGATGGATTGGCGAGGGAGGTGGAGCGTGGCGATCAGGGATACGTCGGGGCAGGACAAGATCATTGCGGTGCAGTCGGCGCCGGCCTGGAAGCGGCCGGTCATGCTGGGCGCCGGAGCAGTGGTCGGCGTGGCCCTGCTGGTGTGGCTGCTGGGCGCCTGGCTGGGCAGCGCCGGCGCGGTGTCGTCCGAGCGCCTGCGCTTCGCCGAGATCCGCCGCGGCACCCTCGTCCGTGACGTCGCCGTCAACGGCCGCGTCGTGGCGGCGGTCAGCCCGACCCTGTACGCCCCCGCCAATGCCACCGTCGCCCTGAAGATCGAAGCCGGCGACACCGTCAGCAAGGGTCAGGTGCTGGCCGTGCTGGACTCGCCGGAGCTGCAGAACGAACTGCAGCGCGAACGCGCCACCCTGGCCCAGCTCGAGGCCGAGGTCGCCCGGCAGAAGATCCTGGCCCGCAAGGCCAGCCTGCTGGCCCAGCGCGAGGCCGACGAGGCAGAGGTCGCCCGCACCGCCGCCCTGCGCGACCTGCAGCGCGCCAAGCGCGGCTACGAGCTCGGCGCCCTGCCCGAGGTCGACTACCTGCGCGCCAAGGACGCGCTGGAAAGCGCCGAGATCCGCGCCCGCCACGCCAGCGCCGCCGCCCGGCTCGAGTCCAGCGATGTCGAGCTCGGCCTGAAGACCCAGGAGCAGCTGCTGGAGCGCCAGCGCCTGCTCACCGCCAACGTCGAGCGTCGGGTCGAGGAACTGAACGTCCGCGCCCCGGTGGACGGCATCATCGGCACGCTCAACGTCGCCGACCGCGCCGTGGTCGCGCCCAATACCGCCCTGATGACGGTGGTGGACCTGAGCCGGCTCGAGGTCGAGCTGGAAGTGCCGGAGGCCTATGCCGAGGACCTGGGCCTGGGCATGACCGCCGAGGTCCGCATCGGCAACACCGTGGTGCCGGCCACCGTCTCGGCGATCTCGCCGGAAGTGGTCAACAACCAGGTCCTGGCCCGCGTCCGCTTCGAGGGCGAGCAGCCGCCGGGCCTGCGCCAGAACCAGCGCATCAGCGCCCGCATCCTCTTCGAGGAGAAGCCGGACGTGCTGATGGTGGCGCGTGGTCCCTTCCTGGAAGCCCAGGGCGGCCGCTTCGCCTACGTCGTCCGCGGCGGCTACGCCGAGCGCGTGCCGGTCCGCATCGGCGCCACCAGCGTCGCCAACGTCGAAATCCTGGAAGGCCTGGAGGAAGGCGACCGCATCGTCATCTCCGGTACCGACCGCTTCGGTGACGCCGAACGCGTCGCCATCACCGACTGAGCCCCACCCCCACCCCGCAGGAACGCCGAGGAGAACACCATGCTGCGCATGCAGAACCTGAGCAAGGTCTACCGCACCCACATGATCGAGACGCACGCTTTGCGCGGCTTCGACATCCATGTCAAGGAAGGCGAGTTCGTCGCGGTCACCGGGCCCTCGGGCTCGGGCAAGACCACCTTCCTGAACATCGCCGGCCTGCTCGAGGAGTTCACCGGCGGCGAGTACTGGCTGGACGGGGTGGATGTGCGCGGCCTGGACGACAACGCCCGCTCGAAGCTGCGCAACGAGAAGCTCGGCTTCATCTTCCAGGGCTTCAACCTGATCCCCGACCTCAACCTCTACGACAACGTCGACGTGCCGCTGCGCTACCGCGGATTCAACGCCGCCGAGCGCAAGCGCCGCATCGAGGAGGCCCTGGCCCAGGTCGGCTTGGCCTCGCGCATGAAGCACTACCCGGCCGAGCTCTCCGGCGGCCAGCAGCAGCGCGTGGCCATCGCCCGCGCCCTCGCCGGCGGCCCGCGCCTGCTGCTCGCCGACGAGCCCACCGGCAACCTGGACTCGAACATGGCCCGCGGCGTGATGGAGCTGCTCGAGGAAATCAACGCCGCCGGCACCACCATCCTGATGGTGACCCACGATCCGGAGCTGGCAGCGCGCGCGCAGCGCAACGTCCACATCATCGACGGCCAGGTCAGCGACCTGAGCCACGAGACCCAGCGCGCCCTGGCCGCCGCCGCGGCCCAGGCCGAGGTCTGAGGAGGCCCCATGTTCGGTTACTACCTCGCATTGGGCTTCCGCAGCCTGCGCCGCAACCCGGTGCTCACCATCCTGATGGTGCTGACGCTGTCGGTGGGCGTAGCCGCCAGCATGACCACCCTGACCCTGCTGCATGCCATGTCCGGCGACCCGATCCCGCACAAGTCCGACCGCCTGGTCTACGTGCGCCTGGACAACCGGCCTGCCGACAACCGCAGCAACAACCCCGAGCCACCCGAGCAGATCACCCACGCCGATGCCATCGCCCTGTGGGAAGCCGGCAAGGCTGTCCGCCAGGCGCCGATCTACGGCGTGGCGCCGGCGGTGGATTCCGGCCGTGAGGACCTGCCGCCGTTCTTCGTCGATGGCGTCGCCACCGGCCGCGACTTCTTCGCCATGTTCGAGGTGCCCTTCCTGTATGGCCAGGCCTGGAGCGCCGAAGACGACGTGCGCGGCGCCTCGGTGGTGGTGATTGGCCGCAGCCTGTCCGAGCGCGTGTTCGGCGAAGGCACCGACCCGACCGGCAAGAGCATCCGCCTGGGCGAGCGGGAGTACACCGTGATCGGCGTGGCCGACACCTGGAACCCGATTCCCAAGTTCTACCGCCTGATCGGCTCGCAGAGCTTCGACACCAGCGAGGAGATATTCCTGCCCTTCCGCACCGCCATCGCCGCCGAGATGCAGATGAATGGCGACCTGGACTGCAGCGAATCGCCGCCGGAGCCCGGCTTCCGTGGCTACGTGCTGTCGGAGTGCGTCTGGGTGCAGTACTGGGCCGAGCTGGAGTCGCCCGGCGAGCGCGAGGCCTATCTGGACTACCTCAATGCCTACACCAACGAGCAGCGCGCCCTGAACCGCTTCCCGCGCGAGAACAACAACCGCGCCCACACCGTCACCGAGTGGCTGGATGTGCGGAACGTGGTCAGCGATGACACCCGCACCGCCACCTGGCTGTCGTTCGGCTTCCTGCTGGTCTGCCTGGTGAACACGGCCGGCCTGCTGCTGGCGAAGTTCAGCGCCCGCCCGGGCGAGATCGGCGTGCGCCGCGCCCTCGGTGCCAGCCGTCGCGAGATCTTCACCCAGTACCTGACCGAAGCCGGCGTGATCGGCCTGGTCGGTGCCGGTACCGGCACCGCCCTGGCCGCCGGTGCCCTGGCCTGGATCCGCGAGTTCGACACACGCCTGGAGCTGGTGGCCCGGCTCGACATTCCGATGCTGGCCGTCGCCATCATCCTGTCGGTGCTGACCGCGCTGGCCGCCGGCCTGCTGCCCACCTGGCGCGCCTGCCAGGTCGTCCCCGCCCTGCAACTCAAGAGCCAGTGAGGAGAGCGCCATGGAAATCCGTCCCATCCTCTCGGCCATGCTCCGCGCCAAGACCGCGCCCCTGCTGATCGCGGCGCAGGTAGCGCTGACCCTGGCCATCGTCTGCAACGCCCTGTACATCATCCGCGACCGCCTGGAGATGGCGGCCCGTCCGACTGGCGTGGACGAGCAGAACCTGTTCGAGATGCGCTTCTACCCGCATCGGCCGATCGCCGACATCAAGGGCATGCAGATGCGTGACCTGGAGGCGTTGCGCGCCATCCCGGGCGTGAAGGCGGCCGCCTGGGTCAACCAGATCCCGCTGGGCCGCTCCGGCTGGAACTGGGGTGGCCTGACCGCCGACCGCAATGGCGATACCCAGGTCGCCGCCACCTACTACTTCAGCGGCGAATCCATCGTCGATACCTTCGACCTGCAGCTGGTCGAGGGCCGCGACTTCCTGCCCGAGGAGTACATCGACTTCGACCCGAGCAAGGAGCGGCGCAACCCGAGCGTGCTGATCGTCACCCGCGCCCTGGCGGAGCAGCTGTTCCCGGGCGAGACCAGCTTCGTCGGCCGCAGCTTCTACCTGGGCTCGTCGCCGGAAGCCGAAAGCGTGCAGATCGTCGGCGTGGTCGAGAAGCTGCAGACGCCCTACGGCCAGACCGATGCCTCGGTCGAGAACAGCATGATCGGCCCGGTCCGCTACATCGACCCCTACACCCGCTACGCCATCCGCACCGAGCCCGGCGCCCAGGACCGGGTGATGGCCGAGGCCGAGAAGGCGCTGGTGGCGCTGAGCAAGGACCGCGTGCTGCTGAGCACCCGCACCTTCGCCGAGGCGCGCGCCGAGCGCTATTCCGGCGAGCGCATGATGGCCGGCCTGCTGGTCGCGGTGACTGCCTTCCTGCTGCTGATCACCGCCAGTGGCATCGTCGGCATGGCCAGCCTGTGGGTGAACCAGCGGCGCAAGCAGATCGGCGTGCGCCGGGCCCTGGGCGCGCGGCAGCTGGACATCCTGCGCTACTTCCTGGTCGAGAACGTGCTGATCACCACCGGCGGCATCGCCGTCGGCCTGGGCCTGGCGCTGGCGCTGAACGACTTCCTGGTCCGGCAGCTGGAGCTGCCGCGCCTGCCGGGCGCCTACCTGGGCATCGGCATGGCGGTGATGTGGGCGCTGGGCCTGATCGCGGCGCTGGGCCCGGCCTGGCGCGCCGCCCGGGTGCCTCCCGCCGTTGCCACCCGCACGGCCTGAGGTAGGCTTGGCGCATGCCTCATACCGCCCATGCCACCCTCCTGGTGATCGACGACAACCCGGCCGTGGCCACGGCGCTGGAGGTGCTGTTCTCGCTGCACGATCTGCGCACCCTGCACGCGGCCACGCCGGAGCAAGGCCTGGAGCTGTTGCGCAGGGAGCCGGTGGACCTGGTCATCCAGGACATGAACTTCAGCGCCGACACCACCTCCGGCGAGGAAGGCGAGGCGCTGTTCAAGGCCATCCGGGCCGAGCACCCCGGCCTGCCGGTGATCCTGCTGACGGCCTGGACACACCTGGAGTCGGCGGTGGACCTGGTGCGCGCCGGGGCCGCCGACTACCTGGCCAAGCCCTGGGACGACAACAAGCTGCTGGCCACCGTCTCCAACCTGCTGGAGCTCGGCCAGGCCAGCCGCGCCCTGGCCGCCGCCGCCGGCGTCGAGCGCCAGCGCCGGCACCGGCTGGAACGCAACTACAACCTCTGCGGTCTGGTCTGGGCCGATCCGGCCATGGAGCGGGTGCTGTCGCTGGCCTGCCACGTCGCCCGCGCCGACGTGCCGGTGCTGATCACCGGTCCCAATGGCGCCGGCAAGGAGAAGATCGCCGAGATCGTCCAGGCCAATTCGGCGGTGCGCGACGGCCCCTTCATCACCCTCAACTGCGGCGCCCTGCCCAGCGAGCTGATCGAGGCCGAGCTGTTCGGCGCCGAGGCCGGCGCCTACACCGGCGCCGGCAAGGCGCGCGAGGGCAAGTTCGAGGCGGCCGACGGCGGCACCCTGTTCCTGGACGAGATCGGCAACCTGCCGCCGGCCGGGCAGATGAAGCTGCTGCGCGTGCTCGAGACCGGCCGCTTCAACCGCCTGGGTTCCAACCAGGAGCGGCAGGTGAAGGTGCGGGTGATCAGCGCCACCAATGCCGACCTGCCGGCCATGATCCGCGCCGGCACCTTCCGCGAGGACCTGTACTACCGGCTCAACGTCATCGAGATCCGGCTGCCGGGCCTGGCGGAACGGCCGCGCGACATCCTGCCGCTGGCCAACCATTTCCTTGGGCCGGACAAGCGCCTGGGCGAGGACGCGGTGGCGGCGCTGCTGCGGCACAGCTGGCCGGGCCACGTACGCGAGCTCAAGAACGTGATGCGCCGGGCCAGCCTGCTCTGCAGCGGCGAGGTGGTCGGTGTCGAGGACCTGGGCCTGGAGCCGGTGCCGGTGCAGGCGCGTCCCGCCGATGACGAACCCGACCGCGAGGCCATCGAGCAGGCCCTGGCCCGCGCCGGCGGCACCGTCTCGCAGGCCGCCGCCGAGCTTGGCCTGAGCCGCCAGGCCTTGTACCGGCGCATGGAACGCCTGGGCATCGAACGGCCCTGAGCATGCGACTGAAGCGCCGCTCCATCGCCGGATGGCTGGCCGCCGCCAGCCTGGGGGTGGCCGCGCTGGCGGTGGCCACGGCCCTGGGCCTGCAGGCGCTGGCCGGCGACTGGCGGCTCTCCGCCGCCGGCGCCCTGCTGCTGGCGGTGCTGGCCTCGCTTTGGGTGATGCGGCGGGTGGCGCGGCCGGCACTGTCGCTGTTCCGCTCCCTGGCCGGCACCACGCTGAGCTACCGCGACGGCGATTTCAGCTTCGGCCTGCGCTGGCGCCACGACGACGAGCTGGGCGACCTGGTGTCGGCCCACAACGAACTGGGCGCGGTGCTGCGCGAGCAGCGCCTGGCGCTGGTGCAGCGTGAGCTGCTGCTGGACACCATGGTGCAGAACTCGCCGGTAGCGATGCTGCTGATCGGCGAAGGCGGCTACGTGGTGTTCGCCAACCTGGCGGCACGGCGACTGCTCAACCAGGGCCGCAAGCTGGAAGGCATGTCGCTGTCGGCGCTGATGGCGGCGGCGGATCCGGCCCTGCGCGAGGCCATGGACCGTGGCGCCGATGGCCTGTTCTCGGTGGGCACCGAGGACGACGAGGATGTCTTCCACCTGAGCCGGCGCGGCTTCCGCCTCAATGGCCGGCCGCACGAGCTGCTGCTGCTGCGCCAGCTGACCAGCGAGCTGCGCCGGCAGGAAGTGCAGACCTGGAAAAAGGTGATCCGGGTGATCAGCCACGAGCTCAACAACTCGCTGGCGCCGGTGGCCTCGCTGGCGCATTCCGGCGCCGAGCTGACCCGGCGTGGCCAGTACCAGCGGCTGGAGTCGGTGTTCGCCACCATCGAGGACCGGGCCCGGCACCTGGAGAGTTTCATTCGCGGCTATGCCCGCTTCGCCAAGCTGCCGGCGCCACGGCTGGAAACGGTGCAGTGGCCGGCGCTGGTGGAGCGCCTGCACAGCCAGATCGGCTTCGGGCTGGACGGCGAACTGCCGGAGACGCCACTGCGCGCCGACGTTTCCCAGCTCGAGCAGGCGCTGATCAACCTGCTCAAGAACGCCCACGAATCCGGCTCGCCGCCCGAGGGCGTGCAGCTGCGCGTGCGGCAGCTGGCCACGGTGTTCCGCATCGAGGTCATGGATCGCGGCAGCGGCATGAGCGATGCCGTGCTGGCCAATGCCCTGGTGCCCTTCTACTCGACCAAGCGCAGCGGCACCGGCCTGGGCCTGGCCCTGGCCCGCGAGATCGCCGAGGCGCACGGCGGCCGGCTCAGCCTGGGCAACCGCGCCGACGGCGGCCTGTGCGTGACGATGGTGCTGCCGGTGCGCAGCTAGTCCTGGCGTTTCTTCGGCCGCTGCCAGCCGTCGATGGTGGCCTGGCGGCCGCGCGCCACCGTCAGCTTGCCGGCCGGCGCGTCCTTGGTGATCACCGAGCCGGCGCCGATGGTGGCCTCCGCGCCGATGCTGACCGGCGCCACCAGCGAGGAGTTGGAGCCGACGAAGGCGCCGTCGCCGATCTTCGTCAACGACTTGTTCACGCCGTCGTAGTTGCAGGTGATGGTGCCGGCACCGATGTTCGCCCTGGCGCCGATTTCGGCATCGCCGAGGTAGCTGAGGTGATTGGCCTTGCTGCCGGTGCCCAGGCGCGCCTTCTTGGTCTCGACGAAGTTGCCGATGTGCACGCCCTCGGCCAGCTCGGTGCCGGGCCGCAGGCGGGCGAAGGGGCCGATGCTGGCGGCGCCATGGGCGACCACGCCTTCCAGGTCGCAATGCGCCTGCACGACGGTGCCGGCGGCGAGTTCGACGTCACGCAGGCGGCAGAAGGGGCCGATACGCACGCCGTCGCCCAGCACCACCCGGCCTTCCAGCACGACGTCGACGTCGATCTCGACGTCGCGGCCGGTGTCGACTTCGCCGCGCAGGTCGAAGCGGGCGGGGTCGGCCAGGCGCACGCCGGCGCGCATCAGCGCCTCGGCGGCGCGGCGCTGGTACATGCGCTCCAGGCGAGCCAGCTGCAGCGGATCGTTGGCGCCCTCGGCCTCGCCGGCGACGGTGCAGGCGGCGACGGCGGCCGGCCGGCCCTCGTCGCGGGCGATCGCGAAGACGTCGGTGAGGTAGTACTCGCCCTGGGCGTTGTCGTTGCCCAGGGCCGCCAGCCAGCGGCGCAGGTCGGCGGCCGGGGCGGCGATCACGCCGGTGTTGACCAGGCGCACGGCGCGCTGGGCGGCATCGGCGTCCTTCTGCTCGACGATGGCCTGCACGCGGCCGTCGTCACCGAGCAGGACGCGGCCATAGCCGGTCGGGTCATCCAGGGTTTCGGTCAGCACCGCCAGGCCGTCGCCGGCGGCGGCGAGCAGGCCACGCAGGCTGTCGGCGGTGATCAGCGGCACGTCGCCGTACAGCACCAGCACGCGGGCGGCCTCGGGCACGCCGGGCATGGCCTGCTGCAGGGCGTGGCCGGTACCGAGTTGCTGCGCCTGTTCGGCCCAGTGCAGGTCGGGCTGGTCGGCGAAGGCGGCACGCACCTGGTCGCCACCGTGGCCGTAGACCACATGGATGCCGGCCGCGCCCAGGCTGCGGGCGGTGGCGATGACGTGCGCCAGCATCGGCCGGCCGGCAACCGGCTGCAGCACCTTCGGCCTGGCCGACTTCATGCGCTTGCCCTCGCCGGCGGCGAGGATGACCACGTGCAAGGGATGTTCTGCCATGACGGGGTTTCCTGGATCGTTGCCGCCGATGGTAAACCGACGCGCCCGGCGACGGCTGCGGCGGATGCTACATTTTCGCCATGCCGCCCGCCCTTTCCCCGACCTGGCACCGCCAGGGCCTGCGCTTCGTGCTGGTCGGCCTGGCGCAGCTGCTGCTGGACTGGGCCCTGTACGTACTGCTGACCGGCCTGGGCGCCGACACCGCCTGGGCCAATCCGCTCAGCCGCTTCTGCGCGATGCTGCTGGGTTTCTGGGGGCACGGCCGCTACACCTTCGCCGACGGCAACGGCGCCCGTCTCGGCTGGGCACGGCTGGCGCGCTTCCTGCCCACCTGGCTGCTGCTGACGCTGCTGGGAACCGTTGCCCTCGACTGGCTGGAAGGCGCCCGCGGCCTGCCGGCGGCCTGGCTGGCCAAGCCGGCGGTGGAGGCGGTGCTGGCGGTGCTGAGCTTCTTCGCCCTGCGCACCTGGGTGTACCGGCGCTGAGCCCGGAAAAGCAGAACGCCGGCACGGGGCCGGCGTTCCCTATCCCTCCCCGCGGATGGCGGGCGGTCAGTGCTTGAGGTTCTTGCGCAGCCGCTCCAGCGCCTGCAGCTGGGCCATGGCCTCGGCCAGCTTGGCCTGGGCCTCGGCGATCTCCATCGCCTCGGAGCGGTTGGCGAGGATGCGCTCGGCCTCGGCCTTGGCTTCCTTCGCCTTGGCCTCGTCGAGGTCGGCGGCGCGGATGGCGGTGTCGGTCAGCACGGTGACGACCTGCGGCTGCACTTCGAGGATGCCGCCGGAGACGTAGAAGAACTGCTCCTCGCCATTGGCCAGGATGACCCGCACCTGCCCCGGCTTGAGCCGGGTGATCAGCGGAGCGTGCCGCGGCGCGATGCCCAGCTCGCCCATCTCGCCGGTGGCGACGACCATCTGCACCTCACCCTGGAAGATCTCTTCCTCGGCGCTGACGATGTCGCAACGGATGGTGCTCATAGATTAACCCTCTTCCTTGCCGCCCCGCCTGTGCGGCGGGGACGCCGTGTTGGTCAGGCCGCGACGCCGATCTTCTTGGCCTTCTCGAAGGCCTCGTCGATGCCGCCGACCATGTAGAAGGCCTGCTCCGGCAGGTGGTCGCACTCGCCATCCACGATCATCTTGAAGCCGCGGATGGTCTCCTTGAGCGTGACGTACTTGCCCGGCGAACCGGTGAACACCTCGGCCACGTGGAAGGGCTGCGAGAAGAAGCGCTCGGCCTTTCGGGCGCGCGCCACGACCTGCTTGTCCTCTTCGCTCAGCTCGTCCATGCCCAGGATGGCGATGATGTCCTTGAGCTCCTTGTACTTCTGGAGCGTGGCCTGGACCTTGCGCGCGGTGTCGTAGTGCTCGTTGCCGATCACGTTCGGGTCGAGCTGGCGCGAGGTGGAGTCGAGCGGGTCGACCGCCGGGTAGATGCCCAGCGAGGCGATGTTGCGCGACAGCACCACGGTGGCGTCGAGGTGGGCGAAGGTGGTCGCCGGCGACGGGTCGGTC
>DATGPR010000165.1:0-8700 GCA_035304725.1 Arenimonas sp. | reverse complement strand
CGCGACGCCCTGGGCGTGGCGACGATCGATGCGGCGAACGAAGTGGACGCCGCCCGCGCCCTCGGCTTCCTGCATGCGCAGGAGCGCTATTTCGAGATGGACCTGATGCGGCGCGCGGCCGCCGGCGAGCTGTCCGAGCTGTTCGGCCCGCTGGCCCTGGAACACGACCGCCAGGCCCGCCTGCACCGCCTGCGCGCCCGCGTCGACCAGTTCCTGCCGGAGGTGGCCGGCGACAGCCTGCCGGTGATCCAGGCCTATGCCGAGGGCGCCAACGCCGGCCTGGCGGCGCTGGCGAGCAAACCCTGGGCCTACTGGCTGCTGGGCACCGAGCCGGCGCCGTGGACGGCGGAGGACACCGCCCTGGTCGGCTACGCCATGTTCTTCGACCTGCAGGACGAGATGAACACGCGCGAGCTGGCGCTGTGGCGCATCCGCCAGGTGTTGCCGGCACCGCTGTACGCGCTGCTGACCGTGGACGGCAGCGAGTGGGACGCGCCCATGCTGGGCGAGGTGCGCGGCAATGCCGTGCTGCCCGGCCCCGACGAGGTGGACCTGCGCAGCCTGCCCTTCCCTGACGACGGCGGCGATTACCCCGAGGCCGAACCGGCCGCGCCCGGCAGCAACAACTTCGCCGTCGCCGGCGCGCTGACCGCGCATGGCCATGCCATCGTCGCCAACGACATGCACCTGGGACTGCGGGCGCCGGCGCTGTGGTTCCGTGCCCGCCTGCGCTACGTCGACCCGCGGACGCCGGATGGCCGCGTCGACGTCACCGGCTTCACCCTGCCCGGCATCCCGGCGGTGATCGTCGGCAGCAACGGCCACGTCGCCTGGGGCTTCACCAACAGCTACGGCGACTGGGCCGATTTCTACCGCGTGCACTGGCTGGACGAGGACCGTCTGCGCTACCGCGTGCCCGAGGGCGAGGCGGCGGCGCGCCAGGTAAGCGAGTGGATCCAGGTCAAGGGCAGCGATCCGGTCGAGCTGAAGGTCACCGAAACCCGCTGGGGCCCGGTGACGGTGGACCTGGAGGACGGCAGCTCGCTGGCCCTGCGCTGGACGGCGCAGCTGCCAGGCGCGCTCAACTTCGGCCTGGCCGGCATGGTGCGCGCGCGCAGCCTGGACGAAGGCCTGGCCGTGGCTGACGTGGCCGGCATCCCCGGCCAGAACCTGGTGATCGGCGACCGCGAGGGCCGCATCGCCTGGCGCCTGACGGCGCAGATGCCGGCACGCAGCGGCGACTGCGACCTGCAGGTGCCGCTGGAGCCGGAACAGGCCTGCCGCTGGACCGGCTGGCTGGCGCCCACCGAAAACCCCAGCGTGGTGGACCCGGCCGATGGCCGCGTCTGGACCGCCAACGCCCGCGTCGTCGACGGCGAGGCCCTGGCCCTGGTCGGCGATGCCGGCTATGCCAACGGTGCCCGCGCCAGGCAGATCCGCGACGACCTCTTCGCCCGCGAACAGTTCAGCGAGGCCGACCTGCTGGCCATCCAGCTCGACGACCGCGCCCTGTTCCTCGAACGCTGGCACCGGCTGCTGCAGGAGGCCGCCGCGGCCTCCCCGGACGCCGACCTGCAGGCCCTGGCCGCCGCCGCCCGTGACTGGGAAGGCCGCGCCTCGCCGGAGGCAGTGAGCTACCGGCTGGTGCGCGCCTGGCGCCTGAAGCTGATCGACCGCCTGCGCGAAGGCCTGCTGGCGCCGGCGACGGTGGCCCTGGGCGAGGACTTCGTCATGCCCGACCTGCCGCAGTTCGAGGCGGTGGCCTGGCCGCTGCTGCAGGAGCGGCCGGCGCACCTGCTGCCGCGCCGCTACGAGAGCTGGGAGGCCTTGCTGGCCGAAGCCGCCGCCGAGGTGCGCGCCGAACTCGAGGAGCACGGTCCGCTGCAGGCGCGCAGCTGGGGCGAGCGCAACACCGCCCGCATCTGCCATCCGCTGGCCAATGGCCTGCCCGGCTTCCTGCGCGGTCCGCTGTGCATGCCGGCCGATCCGCTGCCGGGCGACAACAACATGCCGCGGGTGCAGTCGCCCTCCTTCGGCGCCAGCCAGCGCATGGTGGTGGCGCCGGGACGCGAGTCCGAAGGCCTGGCGCACATGCCCGGCGGCCAGAGCGGCCACCCGCTTTCGCCCTTCTGGGGCGCCGGCCATGCCGACTGGGTGGCGGGCCGGCCCTCGCCCTTCCTGCCCGGGCCCGCGGTCCACACCCTGAAGCTCCGCCCTGAAATGTGAACTGGTTCACATTTTCGGCATGAACGGATGACAACCGTCACAGTTTCGGCCATAAACGGCCCACGCCCGACTGCTCCGTCGGGCGGCGGACCGGTCAGGTCGCGCGCAGGGGGAGCGACCTATCGCAGCCTTCAACCCGCTGAGGTAGGTAATGAACATGATGATTTCCGTGCTGACGCACTGTCGCCGCTGGATGCTCACGCGCCAGGCAGAGGTGGTGCGCAAGGCCGTTTCCGGCCTGACTCCAGAACAACGCCGGCAGACGGCCGACCAGACCCTGGCCGAGATCCAGGCGGCCGCCTGCCTGCCCGTGCCGCATCTGCACGGTGACACCCAGCAATCGCTGTACCAGCCCTGGTCGCCGGTGGCGAGCCGGGCGGCGCAGCGCGCCACCGACCGTTCCGTGCAGCTGCGCCAGCGCGGCATCGCGCTGTGGCTGGCGGTGGTCTACCACGAAACCCGCCACGCCCAGGACCCCGGCCTGCAGGCCGTGCACCGCAGCGTGCTGGGCATCCTGCGCGAGCTGAAGGAAACGGTGCGGGCGGACACGCCGGCCGAACAGGCCTGGTTCAACGCCGCGGCCTGAGCCGCGGCCACCGGAAAGCGGAGGGTCAACCGAGCAGCAGGCCTTCGGCGAGAGCCCGGTACAGCATGGGGAGATGCTGGAGCTCCGCGATCGCAATGCGCTCATTGGCCTTGTGGATGCTGGCATTCACGGGACCCAGCTCCACCACCTCGGCGCCCAGGGGCGCAATGAAGCGGGCGTCCGAGGTGCCGCCGCCGGTATTTTCCTCCGGAACGATGCCGCCGCAGGTCGCGGCGATGGCGGCGCGCGCGGCCTCGCGCAGGCGGCCTTCGCGGGTCAGGAAGGGCTCGCCGCCGCGATGCCAGCGCAGCTCGAAATCGACGCCGTGCCGGCGCAGCGTCTCCTCCACTTCCCGCTCCAGCGCCTCGGCCTGCCAGCCCGGGTTGTAGCGGAAGTTGAACAGCACCTCGCAGCGGCCCGGGATGACGTTGTTGGCACCGGTGCCGGCGTGGATGTTGGAGATCTGGAAGCTGGTCGGCGGAAACTCCGGATACCCCTCGTCCCAGCGCCGCGCGCACAGCTCGGCCAGGGCCGGCATCAGCGCGTGGATGGGATTGCGGGCCTTGTCCGGATAGGCGACGTGGCCCTGGATGCCCCTGGCCAGCAGTGTGCCCGAGAGCGTGCCGCGGCGGCCGATGCGCAGCAGGTCGCCCAGGCGTTCCTTCGATGAAGGCTCGCCGGTGACGCAGTAGTGCACCGGCTGGCCGCTTGCACGCAGGTGCTCGGCGACGCGGCGCACGCCATCGATGGCATCGCCCTCCTCGTCCGAGGTCAGCAGCAGGGCCACGCTGCCCGGGTGCTCGGGATGGGCGGCGACGAACTGCTCCAGTGCCACCACCATGGCAGCGACGCTGCCCTTCATGTCGGCGGCGCCGCGACCGTACAGCCAGCCCTCGCGCTCGACCGGTTCGAAGGGATCGCTGTCCCAGGCCTCGCGCGGGCCGGGCGGCACGACATCGGTATGGCCGAGGAACAGCAGCACCGGCCCGCCGCTGCCATGGCTGGCCCAGAGGTTCTTCACCGCGCCGAAATCCAGCTGCCGGCACTCGAAACCGGCGGCCTGCAGGCGCGCCGAGAGCAGGGCCTGGCAGCCGGCGTCCTCGGGCGTCACCGAGGGCCGGGCGATCAGTTCCCTGGCCAGCTGCAGCACGTCGCTCATTTGCGGATCCCGAAACGCGCCTTCCAGGCATTGTCGGTGAAACCGACGCTGACGGTACCGTCGTCGGTCACCAGCACCGGCCGCTTCACCAGCTGCGGGTATTCCTTCAGCAGCAGGGTCCACTCCGGATCGCTGCCGGGCGACTTGCGCGCCTCCGGAAGCTGCCGCCAGGTGGTCGAGGCCTTGTTGATCAGCTTGTCCCAGCCGCCCAGCTGCGCCGCCCAGGCCTTGAGCGTCTCCGCCGGCACGCGGTTCTCGCGGTAGTCGACAAAGCTGATCTCGACTCCGAAACGCTGCAGCCAGTTACGCGCCTTCCGGCACGTATCGCAGCTGGCCAATCCGTAAACCGTCACCATCGCTGGATTCCTGTTCTGCTTCCCCTGACGCGGATTGCCGCGTCGAAAAACCTATTCCGCGGCCCCGCGCAGGAGCTCGTTGACCGAGGTCTTGGCGCGCGTCTTCGCGTCCACCTGCTTGACGATGACGGCGCAGTACAGCGAGTAGCGGCCATCGGCCGAGGGCAGCGAGCCGGACACCACCACGCTGCCGGCCGGCACCCGGCCGTAGCTGATCTCGCCGGTCATGCGGTTGTAGATGCGGGTGGACTGGCCGATGAACACGCCCATGCCGATCACGCTGCCCTTCTCCACCACCACGCCCTCGACGATCTCGGAGCGGGCACCGATGAAACAGTTGTCCTCGATGATGGTCGGGCTGGCCTGCAGCGGCTCGAGCACGCCGCCGATGCCGGCACCGCCGCTGATGTGGCAGTTCCTGCCGACCTGGGCGCAACTGCCGATGGTGGCCCAGGTGTCGACCATGGTGCCGGCGCCGACGTAGGCGCCGATGTTGACGAAGCTGGGCATCAGCACCACGTCCTTGCCGATGTGGGCGCCGGCGCGGACGATGGCGCCGGGCACGACGCGGGCGCCGACCTTCTGGAAGTCCGGCTCGTCGAAGCCCTGGAAGCGCTGCGGCACCTTGTCCCAGAACGGCGCCGGATAGGCCTCGACCAGGTGCATGTCGTTGACGCGGAAGTACAGCAGTACCGCCTTCTTCAGCCAGGCATTCACCTCCCAGCCGCGGGCGCCGGGCACGGCCACGCGGGCCTTGCCGGATTCCAGCAGGTCGATGGCCTCCTCCACCGCCGGCCGGGTCGAACCCTCGATCTCGGCCGCGGTCAGGGTGGCGCGACGCTCGAAGGCGTCCTCGATGATGGCCTGAAGCTGTTCAGTGCTGGGCTTTTTCCTTGCCATGTCCGCCGTCTCCATCCACGCAGGCGATGATCGCCTCGCGCAGGCTGTCCAGTTGGGCCTGCCCGCCGATGGCGCGGTCGCGCTCGTCGGTCAGCAGGAAGAAGTCCTCGACCCGTTCGCCGAAGGTGGCGATGCGGGCATCGTGCACGCGCAGGCGGTGCTGCCGCAGCACCTGCGCCACCTGCGCCAGCAGTCCGGGCTGGTCGGTACAGACCAGGCTCATGCGGGTGCCGCTGCCGTCGGCCAGATGGTCGAAGCCTACCTGCACCGGCACCCGGAAGTGGCGCAGCTGCCGCGGCGCCGCCCGTCGCGAGGGCCGGACCCGGGCGGGGTCGCGCAGGGCCGCGCGCAGGGCGGCGACGACCTGGCCCGGCTCCGGCGCCGTGCCCTGGGGCGACATCAGCTGGAAGCTGTCCAGGGCGTGGCCGTCGCTGGAACCCAGCACCCGCGCCTCCAGCACGTTCAGCCCGAGCCGGTCGAAGGTGGCGACGATGGCGGCGAACAGGCCGTCCCGGTCCGGCGTGCGTACGAAAACCTCGAGGCCGCCGCCGGTCGCATGCGGACGCACCAGCACGATGGTTTCCTCGCCGCCGGCGCCGGCGATGCCCAGGGTCTGCCAGGCGATCTGCTCGGGCCGGTAGCGCAGGAAGCCCACGTCCGGGTAGGCCGCCCAGATCCGCTCCACCTCCTCGCGCGACAGGCCCTCGGCCAGCAGCTTCTCCAGCGCCGCCGCCCGGGTCTCGGCCATGATCTCGTTGGCGTGCACCGGATTTTCCAGGCCACGGCGCAGGGCGAAGCGGGTGGCGGCGTAGAGATCGGCCAGCAGCCGGTCCTTCCAGGCGTTCCACAGCTTGGGGCTGGTGCCGGCGATGTCGGCGCAGGTCAGCAGGTAGAGGTAGTCCAGGTGTTCGCGGTCGGCGACCTCGCCGGCGAAGCGCGCCACCACCGCCGGATCGGAAATGTCCTGGCG
The DNA here is from genome assembly GCA_035304725.1 of Arenimonas sp. Lineage (GTDB taxonomy): Bacteria > Pseudomonadota > Gammaproteobacteria > Xanthomonadales > Xanthomonadaceae > Arenimonas. Next base: position 2,503 of record DATGPR010000165.1, on the reverse strand, counting down.
CTGCGCCGTCACCGACATCAGCAGGTGCTTCTGCACCAGCCAGGCGACCAGGTCGGTGTCGGCCTGCGGCAGGCCGTGCGCCTCGGCGAAGGCGCGCGCGTCCACCGCGCCCAGTTCGCTGTGGTCGCCGCCGCGGCCCTTGGCGATGTCGTGGAACAGGCCGGCCAGCAGCAGCAGGTGCGGCTTGCGCAGCTTCGGCAGCACTTCGTGCGCCATGGCAAAGCGCGGGTCCGGACCGCGGGCGAAACCGTCCATGTGCGCCAGCACCGTCAGCGTGTGCTGGTCCACGGTGTAGACATGGAACAGGTCGTACTGCATGCGCCCCGACACCTGGCCGAAGGCCGGCAGGTAGCGGCCGAGCACGCCCAGCCGGGCCATGCGGGCCAGCGTGGTGACCGCCGCCGGGCCCTGCAGCAGGGCCATGAAGGCCTGGCGGACGTCCATCGGCTGCTCGTCGTAGGGACGGATCGCCTTCAGCGATTCGCCCAGGGCACGCGCCGTCTCGGAATGCAGGCCGCGGGCCAGCGGCGCGGCGGCCCAGGCGGCGAACAGTTCGATGGCCACCGCCATGCCCTCGCGCAGGCGCGCCGGCTCACGCAGGGCCAGGTAGCCATGGCGCAGCTCGTAATGCTCGCCGACCGGTTCCGGCGGCTCGTCGCCGGCCAGCTGTTCCTCGAAGCGCTGCAGCAGCCGGTCATTGATGCGGATGACGGTGGCGGCGGCACGGAAGAAGCCCTGCATCATCTGCTCGACCGCCAGCTTGTCGCTGCGCTCGTCGCGCAGGCCCAGCATGGCCGCCAGCGCCTTCTGGTGGTCGAAGCCCAGGCGTTCCTGGCGGCGGCCGGCCAGCAGGTGCAGGCCGAAGCGCAGCCGCGCCAGCACCCGCCATTCGCGTTCCAGGCTGGCGCATTCGTCCTCGCCCAGCAGGCCCAACGGCACCAGGGCGCGCAGGCCGGGCACGCCGTACAGGCGCATGCCCATCCAGGTCACCGTCTGCAGGTCGCGCAGGCCGCCCGGGCCCTCCTTGAGGTTGGGCTCGAGGTTGTAGGCAGTGTCGTTGAAGCGGGCATGCCGCTGCAGCTGCTCGGCGCGCTTGGCCCGGTAGTACTCGGCCGGTGGCCAGATCGCCGGCGGCGCCAGCGTCGCCGCCAGGGCTGCCAGCGTCTCCGGCGCGCCCGCCAGCAGCCGGCTTTCCATCAGCGCGGTCAGCACGGTGATGTCGGCGGTGGCCGCCTCGGCGCACTGGGCCAGGGAACGCACGGCATGGCTGGTGGCCAGGCCGGCATCCCAGAGCAGGGAGAAGAAGCGGCCGATGGCGCCCTCGTGCGCCAGCTGCGCCTCGGGTTCGCCCAGCACCAGCAGGTCGATGTCCGACTGTGGATAGAGCTCGCGCCGGCCGTAGCCGCCGGTGGCCAGCAACTGCAGCGGCGCTTCGGCCGGCAGGCAGAGCCGCCAGGCCGAGAGGACCAGGGCATCGGCATCGGCGCAGCAGGCCAGGACCAGCCGGCCCATGGCCTCACCGCCCTCGAAGCGGCGGCGCAGGGACTCGCGGGAGGCGGCCAGGCCGGCCCGGGCGGCCTCCAGCCAGGCCTCGGGATCCGGCGCGGCGGCCAGCTGCCCGGCCAGGCCGGTGTCGGGGGCGGGCTGCACGGCGCTCACCGGCCGTCCCCGCTCAGAGCTCGTTGTCGTCGCCGGGCAGGCGGGTGAGGATCTCGACCCCGTCGGCGGTCACCACCACGGTGTGCTCCCACTGGGCCGACAGCGACTTGTCGCGGGTCACCACCGTCCAGCCGTCCGGCAGCAGCCGGGTGTGGCGCGAGCCCTCGTTGATCATCGGCTCGATGGTGAAGGTCATGCCCTCGCGCAGCACCAGGCCATCGCCGGGGCGGCCGTAGTGCAGGACCTGCGGGTCCTCGTGGTAGATGCGGCCGATGCCGTGGCCGCAGTACTCGCGCACCACCGAGAAGCGCTGCGCTTCGGCGTAGCTCTGGATGGCGTGGCCGATGTCGCCCAGGGTGGCGCCCGGGCGCACCTTGCGGATGCCGCGGAACATGGCCTCGCGGGTCACCTCGACCAGGCGCCGGGCCTTCACCGAGGGCTCGCCGACGAAGTACATCCGGCTGGTGTCGCCGTGCCAGCCGTCCTTGATGACGGTGACGTCGATATTGATGATGTCGCCCTCCCGCAGCACCTTGGACTCGCTGGGGATGCCGTGGCAGATGACGTTGTTGACCGAGGTGCAGACCGTCGCCGGGAAGCCCTTGTAGCCCAGGTTGGCCGGGATGGCGCCCTGGACCTTGACGATGTGGTCGTGGCAGACCCGGTCCAGCTCGGCGGTGCTGACCCCCGGCTTCACGTACGGGGCCACGACCTGCAGCACCTCGGCGGCAAGGCGGCCGGCGACGCGCATGCCTTCGATGTCCTGCGGGCTCTTGAGGCTGATCTTCATGGCCCGGATTATCCAATACTTGCGGGCACTTGGGCCAGCCGGCTATACTCCCGC
>DATGPR010000164.1:0-10017 GCA_035304725.1 Arenimonas sp. | reverse complement strand
CTGATGGCCGAGCTGGCGGCGGCACGCCTGGCCCTGCTCTCGGCGGAGGTGCGCCTGGACCAGAAGCTGGCGCCGGTGCAGCTGCCGCCCGAGGCCGAGTCGGCCCTGGCCCTGGGCCTGCGCGAAGCGGTGACCAATGTCCTGCGCCACGCCGAGGCCGGCCGCGTCGAGGTGGAACTGAAGGCCGACGGGCACGGTGTCTCGCTGGTGATCAGCGACGACGGCCGCGGCGGCGTTTCCGAATCCGGCAACGGCCTCACCGGCATGCGCGAGCGGCTGGCCCGGGTAGGCGGTCAGGTGGACATCGACAGCCCGCCCGGCGAGGGCACGCGCCTGGTGCTGAGCCTGCCGGTGCGATCGCTGGAAGGAGGCCGGGTGTGATCCGGCTGGTGCTGGCCGAGGACCAGGCCATGGTGCGCGGTGCCCTGGCGGCGCTGCTGCGCCTGGAAACCGACCTGGAGGTGGTGGCCGAGGCCGGCGACGGCCATGCCGCCTGGGCCGAAGTGTGCCGGCACCGCCCCGACATCCTGCTCACCGACATCGAGATGCCCGGCATGACCGGGCTGGACTTGGCCCTGAAGCTGCAGGCCGGGGAGCTGCCAACGAAGGTGGTGATCCTGACCACCTTCGCCCGCGCCGGTTACCTGCGCCGCGCCCTCGACGCCGGCGTGCGCGGCTACCTGCTCAAGGACGCGCCCTCGGAGCAGCTGGCGGCGGCCTTGCGGCAGGTGCAGGCCGGCGGCCGCGCCATCGATCCGCAGCTGGCGCTGGCGGCCTGGGGCGAACAGGATCCGCTGACCGAACGCGAACGCCAGGTGCTGCGCCTGGCCGGCGAGGGCGCGCGCAGTGCCGAGATCGCCGAGCGCCTGCATCTTTCCCAGGGCACGGTGCGCAACTACCTGTCGGAGGCGATCGGCAAGCTGGGCGCCGCCAATCGCATCGAGGCCTACCGGCTGGCGCGGGCCAAGGGCTGGCTCTGAGCCCGGGAGCGGGCGCCGGCGCGCCGCTTGCTGGATAATGCCGGCCCCGCACGCGCCCGCCGGCCATGAAGAAATCCGACTTCCACTACGAGCTGCCGCCCGAGCTGATCGCCCAGGAACCCCTGGCCGAGCGCTCGGCCAGCCGGCTGCTGGTGGTGCCCTCGGATGCGCCGCCCTACCGCGACCTGCACATGCGCGACCTGCCGGAGCTGCTGCAGCCCGGCGACCTGCTGGTGTTCAACGACACCCGGGTGATTCCGGCGCGGCTGCACGGACACAAGGACACCGGCGGCCGGGTCGAGATCCTGATCGAGCGTCTGCTCGGCGGCCAGGAGGTGCTGGCCCAGGTCGGCGCCAGCAAGACGCCCAAGCCCGGCGGCCGCATCACCCTCGACGAGGGCAGCACCCTGGAGGTGCTGGGCCGCGAGGGCGAGTTCCACCGCCTGCGCTTCCTCGGCGATGAGCCGCCGGAAGCGGTGCTGCAGCGGGCCGGCCGGCTGCCGCTGCCGCCCTACATCCGGCGCGCGCCCGACGCCGCCGATGCCGAGCGCTATCAGACCGTGTTCGCCCGCCACACCGGCGCGGTGGCGGCGCCGACGGCCGGCCTGCATTTCGACCAGGCCCTGCTGGCGGCGCTGGAGGCACGCGGCGTGCAGTTCGGTCACGTCACCCTGCACGTGGGCGCCGGCACCTTCCTGCCGATGCGGGTCGAATCCGTGCACGAGCACCGCATGCACAGCGAGTGGCTGAACGTCGGTGCCGAGCTTTGCGCCCAGGTGGCGCGCACGCGCGCCGCCGGCGGCCGGGTGATCGCGGTCGGCACCACCGTCGTGCGCGCCCTGGAGACGGCGGCCCGCGAGGGCGAGCTCAAGCCCTTCGCGGGCGACACCAACATCTTCATCTTCCCCGGCCACCGCATCCGCACCGTGGACGCCATGCTCACCAACTTCCACCTGCCCGAAAGCACGCTGCTGATGCTGGTCTCGGCCTTCGCCGGCCGCGAGCGCATCCTGGCCGCCTACCGGCATGCGGTGGAGCAGCGCTACCGCTTCTTCAGCTACGGCGACGCCATGCTGCTGTTCCCGGGGGAAGACGCATGAGCCGGCTGCAGTTCGAACTGCTGGGCCGCGATGGCGAGGCCCGCCGCGGCCGCCTGCGCTTCCCGCGCGGCACCGTGGAGACCCCGGCCTTCATGCCGGTGGGTACCTACGGCACGGTCAAGGCCATGCTGCCGGAGACCCTGCGCGAGGTCGGCGCCGAGATCATCCTCGGCAATACCTTCCACCTGTGGCTGCGGCCGGGCATGGAGGTGATCGCCGCGCACGGCGGCCTGCACGGCTTCGCCCGCTGGAACGGGCCCATCCTCACCGACTCCGGCGGTTTCCAGGTCTGGTCGCTGGCGCAGCGGCGCAAGATCACCGAGGAGGGCGTCACCTTCGCCGCGCCCACCGACGGCAGCCGCGTCTTCCTCTCGCCGGAGGTCAGCATGCAGGTGCAGAAGGTGCTGGACTCGGACATCGTCATGGTCTTCGACGAATGCACGCCGTACCCGGCCACGGAGCCGGTGGCGCGCAAGTCCATGGAGCTGAGCCTGCGCTGGGCCGAGCGCAGCAAGCGCGCGCACGAGGGCAATGACGCGGCGCTGTTCGGCATCGTCCAGGGCGGCACCTGGCCGGAGCTGCGGGCGCGCTCGGCGGCCGGGCTGATCGACATCGGCTTCGACGGCTACGCGGTCGGCGGCCTGGCGGTGGGGGAGCCGGCCGAGGAACGCGAGGCCACGCTCTCGGCCCTGTGCCCGCAGCTGCCGGCCGATCGGCCGCGTTACCTGATGGGCGTGGGCAAGCCCGAGGACATCGTCGAGGCGGTGGCGCGCGGCATCGACATGTTCGATTGCGTGATGCCGACCCGCAATGCCCGCAACGGTCACTACTTCATCCGCGGCGGCCAGGTCCGCATCCGCAACGCCAAGTACGAGAAGGACCTGCGGCCGATCGAGGAAGGCTGCGAGTGCTACACCTGCCGCTCGGGCTATTCCCGCGCCTACCTGCGTCACCTGGACCGCTGCAACGAGATGCTGGGGCCGATGCTGGCCACCATCCACAACCTGCACTTTTACCTGCGGCTGATGCGGGAGATCCGCCAGGCCATCGAGCAGGGCCGCTTCGCCGAGTTCCGCGAGGCCTTCCGGGCCGGGTACGCAGCCGGGCCGGACTGAGGAAGCCCGCCCGCAAGGGCGCTCCCGGCCGGCGGGGAGGGCCGGGCGGGCGCTTTCCCGGCCCCGGCGGGGCCGGGGCGGGCTGTGGCATACTTGCCCGCTGCCTTTTCCTGACGGATGTGCAAGTCCATGAACCTGCTTGATTTCCTGGTTTCGCCCGCGGCCGCCCAGGCTGCCGGCGCCCCGGCCCAGCCGAGCCCGTACAGCGGCCTGATCATGATCGGCGTGATGTTCGTGTTCTTCTGGTTCTTCCTGATCCGGCCGCAGATGAAGCGCGCCAAGGAGCACCGGGAACTGCTGTCGCGCCTGGCCAAGGGCGACGAGGTGATGACCAGCGGCGGCATCGCCGGCCGCATCGCCGAGCTGGGCGATTCCCTGGTCACCGTGGAAATTGCCGACAACGTGTCCATCAAGGTCCAGCGCCAGGCCATCACCGCCGTGCTCCCCAAGGGCACGTTGAAGTCCGCCTGAGCCGACCCCACCCGTAGCCACTCCGGCCCTTCCCGGGCCGCCAACGGTTGTTGCCCATGCTTCAGTACGCCACCTGGAAATACGTGCTGGCTGCAGTGATCATCCTGCTGTCGGTGCTCTACGCAGCTCCCAACCTCTATCCGCAGGATCCGGCCGTGCAGGTGGTGGCCAACCGTGGCGGCGTCGTCGACGACAACCTCGTGCTGCGGGTACGCGGCGCCCTCGACAAGGCCGGCATCAGCACGAAGTCGGTGGCGATCGAGGACGGCGACCTGATCGTCCGCGCCACCGACGTCGACCAGCAGACCAAGGCCGCCGACCTGCTCCGTCCGGAGCTGGGCGCCGACTACAACGTCGCGCTCAACCTGGCCTCGACCGTGCCGGACTGGATGGGCTGGTTCGGTGCCCGGCCGATGGCCATGGGCCTGGACCTGCGCGGCGGCGTGCAATTCCTGCTGGAAGTGGACCAGCAGGCGGCGATCGAGAAGCGCGCCAACGCCTTCGCCGACGAGATCACCACCGTGCTGCGCGAGGGCGGCATCGCCTACACCGGCGTTTCCCGCACCGCCGAGGGCATCCAGGTCCTGCTCAAGGATCCGGCGGACATGAACCGCTTCCGCGCCGCGCTCAGCCGCGAGGCGCCGGAGCTGGAGCAGGTCGTGGACGAGGCGCAGCCGAACCGCCTGCTGGCGCGGATGAGCCCGACCCTCATCAGCCAGATCATGGACCAGGCCATCGACCAGAACCGTTCGACCCTGGACAACCGCATCAACAGCCTGGGCGTGGGCGAGCAGGTGATCCAGCGCCAGGGCGCCAGCCGCATCGTGGTGCAGCTGCCTGGCGTGCAGGACACCGCCGAGGCACGCAAGATGATCGGCGCCACCGCCACCCTGGAATACCGCGCCGTGGTCGGCAACGAGGCCGACTGGGCCGAGGCCGCCCGCACCGGCGTCGTGCCGCCGGGCGCCCGCCTGTACTACATGCGTCCGCAGGCGCCGGGTGCTCCGCGCACGCCGATCCTGCTGTCGCGCCGGGTGATCGCCTCCGGCGACCAGCTGGTGACCGCCGCCGCCCAGCCCTCGCCGGACAGCGGCCTGCCCTCGGTCAGCATCGAGCTCAACCGCGCCGGCGGCGAGCGCATGCTGGCCTTCACCCGCGAAAACGTCGGCAAGCGCATGGGCGTGGTCTACATCGAGACCATTCCGGAAGTGCGCATCGTCAACGGCGAGGAAGTGCGTACCTCGCGGGTGGTGGAGGAGGTGATCAACGCCGCCACCATCCAGGGCGTGTTCGGCCGCAACTTCCAGACCACCGGCCTGGACAGCATGGAAGAGGCCTCGACGCTGGCCCGCCTGCTGCGCGCCGGTTCGCTGGCCGCGCCGATGGTGATCATCGAGGAACGCATCATCGGCCCCAGCCTGGGTGCCGCCAACATCGCCGCGGGTACCCAGGCGGTATTCTGGTCGTTCATGTTCGTGCTGGCCTTCTTCCTGGTCTATTACAAGACCTTCGGCATCGTCACCAACCTGGCGCTGCTGCTGAACCTGCTGATGGTGGTGGCCCTGATGTCGCTGATCGGCGCCACCATGACCCTGCCTGGCCTGGCCGGCATCGCCCTGACGGTGGGCATGTCGGTGGACGCCAACGTGCTGATCAACGAGCGCATCCGCGAGGAGCTGCGCAACGGCAACACGCCATTGGCCTCGATCGCCAACGGCTATGACAAGGCCTCCGGCACCATCACCGACGCCAACACCACGGCCCTGCTGGCCGGCGTGGCGATGGCGGTGTTCGGCTCCGGCCCGATCCGCGGCTTCGGCATCACCCTGATCCTCGGCATCATCACCTCGATGTACACCGCGGTCTCGGTGTCGCGCGGCATTGCCACCCTCATCTACGGTCGGCGCAAGAAGCTGACCAAGATCGCGATCTGATTCCGGAGGCCACGTGGAACTGTTCCCCTCCAACAGCAAGATCAACTTCATGGCCATCCGGCACGGCGCCATCGCCGTGTTCGTGGCCCTGTGCCTGGCCGCGATCGCGGCGCTGGCCCTGCGCGGCTTCAACTACGCCCTGGACTTCACCGGCGGCACCGTGGTCGAGATCGCCTTCGAGAAGCCGGCCGACGTCGAGGGCGTGCGCCAGCGCCTGCTCGATGCCGGTTACGAGAGCCCGGTGGTGCAGACGTTCGGTTCCGGCTCGGACATCGTGATCCGGCTGCAGCCCAAGGAAGACGTGACCGGCATCGACAATCCGGCCGAAACCACTGCCGGCGAGCAGACCGGCGCGGCCATCCTCCGGGCGGCGCAGACGCCGGACAATCCGGGGCGGGTGATCCGCAGCGACTTCGTCGGTCCGCAGATCGGCAATGAGCTGGCCATGAACGGCATCTACGCGGCGGCCTTCGTGCTGCTGGGCTTCCTGGCCTACATCGCCGCCCGCTTCGAGTACAAGTTCGCGGTGGCCTCGGTGGCGGCGACCCTGGGCGACATCCTGCTGGTCTGCGGCTGGTTCGCCTTCAACCAGCACGAGTTCGACCTGACGGTGCTGGCGGGCATCCTGTCGGTGATGGGCTTCTCGATCAACGACAAGATCGTGGTGTTCGACCGTGTGCGCGAGAACTTCCGCCTGCTCAGCAAGATCGAGCCGAAGGAGGTGCTGAACCGGTCGGTCAACCAGACGCTGTCGCGTACGGTGATCACGTCCTTCGTGGCTTTCCTGACGGTGCTGGCGCTGTACCTCTACGGCGGTTCGTCGCTGCAGGGCATGGCCGAGTCGCAGATGATCGGCATCGTGATCGGTACGCTGTCCTCGATCCTGGTCGCCTGCCCGATCCTGCTGTTGCTGGGCGTCACCAAGAAGGACCTGATGCCCAAGGCGAAGACCGACGTCGAGGCGGAGCTGGCTCGCCGGCCCTGATCCTTCATCGCATCGCTTCGGGACGGGGTCGCTTTGGCGGCCCCGTTCTTTTTTGACGTGGATTCACGCGGATGAGCGCGGATCAAGACAGATCCGCGCTCATCCGCGTCAATCCGCGTCAAACCCCCCCTCAGCGCCGAGGAGGCGAGAGGAGTTCGGCGCGGCTCAGGTAGCCGTCGCCATCGGCGTCCTGGCGGTGGAACTGGGCGCTGAAACGCTCGCGGTGCTGCTCGAGCGTGATGGTGGGCGCATCGGGGATGTGCTGCTCGTGCGGCGCCAGGACACCATCGCCGTCCACGTCCATCTGCCGGAACGCGAAACTCATCCGCTCCAGGAACTCCTCCAGCGACACCCGCCCATCCCCGTCCAGATCCACGCGCGAGAAATAGTCGTCGGTCGCGTCGGCCAGCGCCGCGGAGGGGATGCACAGGGCCAGCAAAAGCGTGGCTGCCACGACCGCCACGGGGCGACGCCGGATGCCGGAGCGCTCAGCCCGCATAGACGGTGATCTCCTCGCGATCGTGGTAGAGCTGGCGCGCCCGGACCTCCAGCGGCCGGCCCGCCTCGTCGGCGAACAGGGCCAGGCAGTCGCGGGTTTCGATCCAGCGCTTCTTCATCGGCAGCTTCAGGTTGAAGATCGCCCGCCGGCACCAGCCCTCGCGGAACCAGGTGGCCATGCGGGCGGCGACCTTGCGCGGCGATTCGACCATGTCGCAGACCAGCCAGTCCAGCGTCTTCGGCGGCTGCCAGCGGAAACCGTCGGCGCGCAGGTGCTCGATGATGCCGGTGGCCAGCGCCGTCTCCGCCATCGGCCCGTTGTCGATCGCGTAGACGCGGATGTGCTGGCGCGCCAGCACCCAGCTCCAGCCGCCGGGTGCCGCGCCCAGGTCGGCGGCGACCATGCCGGGCTTGAGCCAGGCCTCGCGTTCGGCCGGCGTGAGCAGGCAGAGCAGGGCTTCCTCCAGCTTCAGCGCCGAACGGCTGGGCGCATCCGGATGCATGCGCAGGCGCGGTACGCCGAGCGGCCAGGGAGCGGCATCGGCCGGGTCGGCCGAGGCCAGCAGCAGGTGGTCGCCGGCGACCAGCAGCACGTGCAGGCGCGGCAGGCGCGCATCGGGCTCGGCGGTGAGGTAGCCGCGCTGGCGCAGGGCCGGGCGCAGGGCATTGCCGAAGGCGCGGGCCAGACCCGCCAGCGGCTTGCCGGCCTCGGAATCGGGATGCTCGACCCAGACGTCGCCGAAACGGCCCAGGCCCGACAGCGCCTCCTGCACCGGTGCGATCCGGTCACGCGGATCCAGGCCGGGCAGGTCGGCCAGCAGGCGCAGCTTCTGCCGGGCGAAGATCAGCTGCCGCCAGGGCAGGGCGCGCGTCAGTGCGGCGGCGTCCTCCACGCCGAGGAACTGCACGTAGCCGCTGTCGCGATCGGTGCGGGCGTAGCCGTGGAAGCCGGCCTCGGCGGCCTTCTCCGCCAGTTCCGCCGCCAGCTCCGGCTCGAAGCCGGCGCGGCAATAGGCCAGCAGGCCCTCAGTAGACAATGCCGCTCTCGCCGTAGTCGCGCAGCACGTCGCGGGCGTGGTCGCGCATGAGGTCGCGCTTGACGGCGACGCCGCGCTTGCCGAGTTCGCCGATCCAGTCCGCCGGCAGCGGGCCCTCGTCGAAGCCGGCCAGCTCCTGCACGTCCTCGGAGCGGGCGCCGATCAGCAGCTCGTCCACGCCGGCCCAGATCAGGGCGCCGTAGCACATGCTGCAGGGCTGTGCCGAGCTGGCCAGGACGATGCGGCCACCGTCCTCGTTGAGGCGGTAGCGCTGCATGCGCTGCTGGCTGGTGGTCAGGGCCATCACCTCGGCGTGTGCTGCCGAGCAGTTGTGCGGTACCACCCGGTTCACGCCCACGCCCACCAGCCGGCCCTCGCCGGTGAACACCGCCGCGCCGAAGGGGCCGCCACTGCGGTGGTCCACGTTCCGGCGCGAGAGCTGGATGGCCAGGGCGATCCGGCTTTCGTCGTCGGGATAGAGGCGCTGGCTGTCCACTTCCTCGTGGATCCAGGCCGGCAGGGTGAGGTGGAGCTGGGCGTACAGCATGTCAGCCGTCCTGCTTTCCGGCCCAGGTGTCGCGCAGGGTGACGGCGCGGTTGAACACCGGTGCATCGGCACGGTGGTCGTGGCGGTCGGCGACGAAATAGCCCAGGCGCTCGAACTGGAAGCGGGTTTCCGCCGTCGCGGCGGCTGCCGAGGGCTCCAGCCAGCCGCGCACGACCCGGCGCGAATCCGGGTTGAGGTGGTCGCGGTAGGTCTTGCCTCCGGACTCGTCATCCGGGTTCTCGGCCGAGAACAGGCGGTCGTAGAGGCGGAATTCGGCCGCCACCGCGTGTGCGGCGCTGACCCAGTGGATGGTGCCCTTGACCTTGCGGTTGGCGCCTTCCATGCCCGGCCGCGATTCCGGATCCAGCCAGCCGCGCAGTTCGACCACCTGACCGGCGGCGTCCTTGATCACCTCGTCGCAGCGGAAGATGCCGGCGCCGCGCAGGCGCACCTCGCCGCCCGGCACCAGGCGCTTGAAGCCCTTGGGCGGCACTTCGGCGAAGTCCTCGCGCTCGATCCACAGCTCGCGGGAGAAGGGCACCTTGCGGCTGCCGAAGGACGCGTCCTTCGGGTGGTTGGCGAAGTCCAGCCGCTCCTCGTGACCCTCGGGCAGGTTGGTGATGACCAGCTTCAGCGGATCGAGCACCGCCATGCGCCGTTCGGCGTGCGCGTCCAGGTCGTCGCGCAGGGCCGCCTCGAGGATGGAGAAATCGATCACCGAGTTCTGCTTGCTGATGCCGATGCGGTCGACGAACAGGCGCAGCGCTGCCGGCGTGTAGCCGCGCCGGCGCAGGCCCTGCAGGGTGTACATGCGCGGGTCGTCCCAGCCGTCCACCAGGCCTTCGCTGACCAGCGCGGTGAGCTTGCGCTTGCTCATCACCGTGTAGTTGATGTTCAGGCGCGAGAACTCGATCTGGCGCGGCTTGCCGGCCTCCAGCGGGTAGCCCTTCGCCTTCAGCGGTTCCAGCAGCTCCGGGTGCTCGTGCAGGCCGACGTTGTCCACGCACCAGTCGTACAGCGGCCGGTGGTCCTCGAACTCCAGCGTGCACAGCGAGTGGGTGATGCCCTCGATGGCGTCGCCCAGGGCGTGGGCGAAGTCGTACATCGGGTAGATGCACCAGCCTTCGCCGGCGATCGGGTGCGGCATGTGCTTGATCCGGTACAGGGCCGGATCGCGCAGGTTGATGTTGCCGCTGGCCATGTCGATCTTGGCGCGCAGGGTACGGGCGCCGTCCGGGAACTCGCCGGCGCGCATGCGCCGGAACAGGTCCAGGTTCTCCTCGATGCTGCGGTCGCGCCAGGGCGAGTTGCGGCCGGGCTCGGTCAGCGTGCCGCGGTACTCGCGCACCT
>DATGPR010000163.1:0-5637 GCA_035304725.1 Arenimonas sp. | reverse complement strand
GTCGCACAGCGCCGAGATCAAGCGCTGGGGCGAAGTGCAGCACCTGCTGCCCAGCCGCTTCCTCGACGAACTGCCGGCCGCCGACCTGCTGCGCGACGGCCTCGACCCCGAGCGCGAGGCCGAGGAGAAGAAGCAGCGCGGCCGCGCCCATCTGGACGCCATCGCCGCGCTGCTGGGCGACTGAAACCGGCACGCGCGCGTCGCCAGGCCGACGCTCACGACGTTCGCGGCCCCGGGGTGGGAACGGCCGCGCCACGGGACGGAAACCCTGCTCGGCTACACTTTACGGCCCCCAATCGCGAGTCATCCCATGAGCTTCCCGCGCACCCTGATGCTGTCGGCCGCGCTGGCCCTGGGCCTGGCGGCCTGCCAGAGCCTGCCGGAGCGCGCCGGCCCCGAGGCCGGCCAGGCCACCGCCGCCGCCGTCGAACCGGCCGCGAACGACAACCTCAACGCCACCGCCTGGCTGCAGACCGCGGTCGAATACCGGCTGATCGCCGCACAGACCTACCGGGCCGCGCTGGCGCAGCTGGACCGTGCCCTGCAGACGCCGGACTGGGATGCCCTGACCCGCGACGACCGCGACACCCCGGCTACCGGCCTGCCGCCGGCCGTCATCGTCGACATCGACGAGACCGTGCTGGACAACTCGCCCTACCAGGCCCGCCTGGTCCGCGACGGCCGCGACTACGACGACCCGAGCTGGGACGCCTGGGTGCACGAGCGCAAGGCGAAGCCCGTGCCGGGGGCGCTGGAGTTCGCCCAGGCCGCCGCTGCCCGCGGCGTCACCGTCTTCTATCTGAGCAACCGCGCCGTGCACCTGGAGGAGTCCACCCTGGCCAACCTGCGCGCGGTCGGCTTCCCGATCGACAGCCGCGAGCAGTTCCTCGGTCTGGGCTACCTGGTCGAGGGCTGCGAGCAGCACGGTTCGGACAAGGGCTGCCGCCGCCGCCACGTCGGCCGCACGCACCGGGTGCTGATGCAGTTCGGCGACCAGATCGGCGACTTGGTGTCCCTCACGGCGAAGACCCGCGAGGGCCGCGAGCAGGCCGTCGCCCCCTACCTGGACTGGGTGGGCGAGCGCTGGTGGCTGCTGCCCAATCCCAGCTACGGCAGCTGGGAGCCGGCCCTGTTCAACAACGACTGGTCGCTGCCGCCGGCCGAGCGCCGCCGGCTGAAGCTGCAGGCCCTGGACTACGCGGAGTGAGCCCGAGCATGAGCACTGCCCCCCGCGACCGCCTGATCTTCGCCCTCGACGTCCCCACGGCCGCCGAGGCCCTGGCCTGGGCCGACCGGCTGGGCGAGGCGGTGGAGTTCTACAAGATCGGCATGGAACTGCTGACCAGCGGCGACTACTTCCGGGTCCTCGAGGCCTTGGCCGGCCGGGGCAAGCAGGTCTTCGTCGACCTGAAGTTCCATGACGTGCCGGCCACGGTGGGGGCCACCCTGCGCGGGCTGCGCCGTTACCCGGTCTCGTTCTGCACCATTCACGGGCAACATGACGCCATGATGCGTGCAGCTTCGCAGGAGAAGGGCGACATTCGCCTCCTGGCGGTGACCGTGCTGACCTCCATGGACCGCGGCGATCTTCGCCGATTGGGCATCGATCGTGAGCCCTCGGAGGTGGTGGTCGACCGCGCCCTGGCGGCCCGTGAGGCCGGCTGCGACGGCGTGATCGCCTCCGGCCAGGAGGCCGCCGCCCTGCGCCAGGCCTGCGGGCCGGACTTCCTGATCGTCTGCCCGGGCATCCGCCCGGCCGGTCCGGCCGGCGATGACCAGAAGCGGGTCATGGACGTGCCCGGCGCCTTCGCCGCCGGCGCCAGCCATATCGTCGTGGGCCGGCCCATCCGCCAGGCCGCGGATCCGGTGGCCGCGGCCGAGGCCATCCAGGCCCAGATCCGCGAACATTTCGAAAAATCAAAGACTTGATTTCGGTTTCTTAAGGTATTGCATAAGACTGGAGGGGCGGCTAATCTGCCGCCGTCGTCGGGCCCCGGCCCGCCCGGAACCCACAACGACGTCCATCCTCCGGATTCATCCGGACTTGAGCGGGAGGCTTCGGCCTCCCGTTTTTTCTGGGCCGGCCCGCTGGACACCCCGGCCGCCCGGCACGGGGGGCCTCAGGCCCGATCTGCTAGATTTCGCCCAGTCCTCTTGACCCAAAGCCCACCATGACCCGACGCCCGACCCGCTGGGCCCTGAGCGCCCTCCTGCTGCTGCTGACCGCGCTGGGCGCCTGCCGCCGTGAGGAATCCGCCACCGAGGTGGTCGCCGCCCCGGACGACCCGGTGGCCGCGGTCCAGGCCCAGGCCTCGGCCCTGCGCCAGAACGACCTGCCCCGCTTCGCCCGCCTGAGCCTGCCGCCGGACCTGTACGAACGCAGCGTCGAGCTCTGGGACCAGCGCGTGGCCCAGGCCGAGCCGGTCGACCCGGAGGACGCCGCCGAATACGAACAGATGATGTCGCGCCTGCTGGCCGAGGATGCCGAGGAGTCGCTGATGCGCGACCTCGAGCCCAAGCTGGCCGAGCTGGACGCCGAACTGGCCGGGCAGTGGCCGCTGATGCAGGCCACCGCCGGCATCTTCCTGACCGCCGCCATCCAGGCCAACGAGGACCTGAGCCCGGAGCAGAAGGCCCATGCCAGCCAGCTGGTCTCGGCCCTGATGGCCTGGCTCAAGCCCGAGCTGATCACCGACCGGGCCCGCGCCCGCCAGGCCATCGCCGCCGCCGTCCGCACCGCCCGCGAGCTGGACCTGCCCACCCTGGAGCACAGCCGCGCCCTGAAGCACGACGAGGCCCTGGCCAAGGCCAGCGTGGCCATGGCCGGCGCCAAGGACATCGCCCGCGCCTACGGCCTCGACCTCGACCAGGCCCTGGACGGCATGCGCGTCGAACTGGTCTCCCGCGAAGGTGACCAGGCCACGGTCCGGATCCGCTACCCGCTGCTGGGCACCGAGCTGGACTTCCAGCGCGCCATGGTCCAGCGCGACGGCGGCTGGTACTCCGCCGAGGACATCGCCCAGGCCGAGGCCGAGCTGGCCCAGGCCCAGGCCGAGACCGGTCTGGCCGAAGGCGAGGCCGACGGCACCGACACCAGCACCGGCGCAGGCACCGCCTCCGCCCACTGACCGGCATGGACGAGCAACAAGCCCCGCCGGCCTCCCCGCCGGGCAAGCCCGGCCGCCCGCCGCGCCCGCCGCTTTGGGCGCGGCTGATGGAGAAGCTGCTGGCGCCCTGGATCGAGATCAAGCGCGAGCCGGCGGTGCCGCCCTTCACCCTGGACCGGCCGGTCTGCTACGTCATCGAGAACTACGGCCTGTCCAATGCCCTGATCCTGGACCGGGCCTGCCGCGAGGCCGGCCTGCCCTCGCCCCTGGCCGCCCTGCCCGGCGACCCGCTCGGGCGCAAGCGCGCCTACGTGGCGCTGTCGCGGCGCCGGGCCGGGCTGTTCGGCCGGCCGCGCAACCGCAGCCATTCCGACGCGCTCTCGCGCCTGCTGATGGCGCACCGCCTCTACCCCGACCAGGACGTGCAGCTGGTGCCGGTGTCCATCTTCGTCGGCCGGGCGCCGTCGCGGCAGAGCGGTTGGTTCTCGGTGCTGTTCTCGGAGAACTGGGCCCTGGTCGGCCGCTTCCGCCGCCTGCTGGCCATCCTGCTCAATGGCCGCGACACGGTGGTGCAGTTCTCGCCGGCAGTGCGGGTCTGGGAGATCCTCGCCGACGACCTGCCGCACGAGCGCCAGGTGCGCAAGGTCAGCCGGGTGCTGCGGGCGCATTTCCGCCGCATCCGCGCCGCGGTGATCGGCCCCGACCTGTCCACCCGCCGCCTGCTGGTGGACCGGGTGCTCAACGCCGAGCCGGTGCGCAAGGCCATCGCCGACCAGGCCCGCCGCGACGGCAGCGACTACCTGGATGCCTGGAAGAAGGCGCACCGCTTCGCCTGGGAAATCGCCGCCGAC
Source organism: Arenimonas sp. (assembly GCA_035304725.1). Taxonomy (GTDB): domain Bacteria; phylum Pseudomonadota; class Gammaproteobacteria; order Xanthomonadales; family Xanthomonadaceae; genus Arenimonas. Next base: position 1,679 of record DATGPR010000163.1, on the reverse strand, counting down.
TATTCCAATCCGGTGGTGCGCTCGGCCTCCTTCGCCCTGACCGGCTTCTGGAACCGCATCTACGACGGCGTCACCGTCAACCACCTGGACACGCTCAAGCAGGTCGCGCCGGGGCACGAGGTCATCTACGTGCCCTGCCACCGCAGCCACATGGATTACCTGCTGCTGAGCTACCTGCTCTACACCCGCGGCATCGTCCCGCCGCACATCGTCGCCGGCGTCAACCTCAACATGCCGGTGATCGGCTCGATCCTGCGCCGCGGCGGCGCCTTCTTCATCCGCCGCTCGATCAAGGGCAACGCCCTGTACGCGGCGGTGCTGGGCGAATACGTGGCGCAGCTGGTCGGCGAGGGCTTCTCGCTGGAGTACTTCATCGAGGGTGGCCGCTCGCGCACCGGCCGGCTGCTGCAGCCCAAGGGCGGCATGATCGCCATGACCCTGAAGGCCTTCCTGCGGGCGCCGCGGCGGCCGGTGGTGTTCCAGCCCGTCTACATCGGTTACGAGAAGCTGATCGAGGGCAAGAGCTACCTCGACGAGCTGACCGGCCAGCCCAAGCGCAAGGAAACCATCGGCGCCCTGGTCCGCGCCGGCATGGAAGTCATGCGGGAGAACTACGGCAAGGTGGCGGTGAACTTCGGCGAGCCGGTGTTCCTCGACGACATCCTCGCCAGGCACGCGCCGGACTGGCGCGAGCGCAACCTGGCCAGCCCGGAGGACAAGCCGGCCTGGCTCAGCGACGCGGTGGACGAGATCGCCCAGCGCATCCAGGTGAACATCAACCGCGCCGCCGACGTGAACCCGATCAACCTGCTGGCGGTGGCCCTGCTGTCCACGCCCAAGCACGCCATGTCCGAGGCCGACCTGCTGGCGCAGCTGGCGCTGCAGAAGAAGCTGCTGGCGGCGCTGCCGTATTCCGACCGGGTCACCGTCACCGAGCTGGGCCCCGCCGAGATCATCGCCTACGGCGAGAAGATGGGCATCCTGACCCGCACCGTGCACCCGCTGGGCGACGTGCTCAGCATCGAGGGCGAGACGGCGGTGCTGCAGAGCTATTTCCGCAACAACGTCCTGCACCTGTTCGCCGCCGCCAGCTGGGTAGCGCTGTGCTTCCAGAACAACCGGCGCATGAGCCGCAACGGCCTGCTGCGCCTGGGCCGGACCATCTACCCCTTCATCAAGGGCGAGCTGTTCCTGCCCTGGACCGGCGACGAGTGGGTGCAGCGCCTGGACGCCACCATCGACCTGTTCGTGTCCGAGGGCCTGCTGGCGGTGGCCAGCGAGGAGGAGGGCGGCATCGTCTCGCGCGGCCCCGGCCAGACCGACGAGGTGTTCCGCCTGCGGGCGATCTCGCACAGCCTGCAGCAGGCCTTCGAGCGCTACTTCATCGCCATCACCACCCTGGTCAAGAACGGCCCTCGCACCCTGAGCGCCGGCGAGCTGGAAAGCCTGTGCCAGCTCACCGCCCAGCGCCTGAGCCTGCTGTACGCGCCGGCGGCGCCGGAGTTCTTCGACAAGACGCTGTTCCGCAGCTTCATCCAGAAGCTGCGCGAGATGAAGCTGGTCTGGACCTGCCCGGACGGCAAGCTCGACTACGACGAGACCCTGACCGCCTGGGAAAAGGACGCCAAGGTGGTGCTGGGCCGCGAGCTGCGCCACACCATCTCCAAGCTGTCGCCGGA
>DATGPR010000162.1:0-2866 GCA_035304725.1 Arenimonas sp. | reverse complement strand
CCAGACCTCGCGCCGGTCCGGCAGGCGCCGGACTTCGGTGCGTTCGGGGCGACGCGACGGCCGCCGGGGCTGGCGCAGCGGTTTCATGGCCGGAAGCGTGGCAGGGCCGGTTCGGGTTCGTGCTCTAATCCTGCCGACAAGTTTCCAGGCAGGCGAGGTGCGGACGTGGACGAAACCTGGCTCCGCCGGCTCTGCGGCCCCTGGCCCGGCGTCGGCACCGACATCAAATGGGATGACGACCTCGTGTTCATGGTGGACGGCAAGATGTTCGCCTGACTGTGCATCGGCGGTAAGAGCCGCGGCAAGCTGGCCTTCAAGGTCGAGCCCGAGCGCTTCCTGGAGTTCACGGACCGCCCCGGCATCGTACCGGCGCCTTACATGGCCCGGGCGCACTGGATCGCCATGGACGACCCGGGCGTGATGCCGAAGGCGGAACTCGAGGTCCTGCTGCGCCGGGCCTACGAGCTGGTGCGGGCCAAACTGCCGAAGAAGCGCCAGCGCGAGCTGGCCGACTGAAGGTCGGCCGCCTCAGCCTTCCTGCTCGCCGAAGCGGGCGAAGGTGACCACGTGGCCGCCGGGCTCGCGATAGCCGACCTCGGTGGCGCCGTAGAAGGTCTGCCGGCGCGGCAGCACCACCGGATAGGCCGACAGCGCCTGCTCGACCGGCTCCAGCTCGGCGACTTCCACGAACAGGAAGGCGCGGCCCTGGCGGGCATCGTCGGCCAGGGCGGGCACGTCTTCGGCCACCGAGGCGTGGCTCTGCAGCATCAGCTCGATGCCGTGGCCAGCCAGGATCACGAAGCCCAGCGACTCGCCGTGCGGCACTTCCACCGTGCGGGTGAATCCGACGGCTTCCCAGAAGGGCAGGCTGGCTTCGATGCTCGGCACCGGCAGGACCGGCGTGGACTTGCGCAGGACGGGCTTCTTCATGGGGAACCTCCGGGGGGCCTGGCCGGAGTTTAGGCAGCCGCGCGGGGGCGCGGGCAAGCGCCGGCTTGCACCGGCCGCCGGCCTGGGCTGTCATGCATGCATGGAAAGCCGGACACGCTTCGATACCCACCGGGTCGAGAACCAGCCGCTGCCGCTGGAGCCCTACGACGCCTGGGCCACCGACTTGCCGCTGCGCGAGGCCGTCGGCCGCGAGGGCGGCGACTGGGCCACCGCCGAACTGGCCGCCTATGGCCGGCTGGCCGGCGGCGAGCTGATGGAGCTGGGCCGCCTGGCCAACGAGAACCGCCCGCGCTTCCGTCCCTTCGACCGCTACGGCCGGCGGGTGGACGAGGTCGAATTCCACCCGGCCTACCACCGGCTGATGGAGGCGGCGATCAGCCACGGCGTCACCGGCTTCGCCTGGCGCCATGCCGACCAGGCCGGCGCGCACGTGGCGCGCGCGGCGCTGATGTACCTGCACTACCAGGCCGACCAGGGCACGGCCTGTCCGCTGACCATGACCTATGCCTGCGTGCCCAGCCTGCGCGCCGAGCCCATCCTGGCCCGCGAGTGGCTGCCGCGGGCGGTGGCGCCGCATTACGACCCGGCGCAGCGGCCGGCCTGGGAAAAGGCCGGCAACACGCTCGGCATGGGCATGACCGAGAAGCAGGGCGGCTCGGACGTGCGCGCCAACTCCACCGTGGCCACGCCCACCGGCGATGGCATGTACGCCCTGGTCGGGCACAAGTGGTTCTTCTCGGCGCCGATGTGCGATGCCTTCCTGGTGCTGGCGCAGGCGCCGGGCGGGCTGACCTGCTTCCTGCTGCCGCGCTTCGCCCCCGACGGTTCGCGCAACGGCCTGCGCCTGCAGCGCCTGAAGGACAAGCTGGGCGACTGGAGCAATGCCAGCAGCGAGGTCGAGTTCCAGGATGCCCTGGCCTGGCGCGTGGGCGAGGAGGGCAGGGGCGTGGCCACCGTGCTGCAGATGGTGGCCCTGACGCGGCTCGACTGCCTGCTGGGCTCAGCGGCGCTGATGCGCCACGCGCTGGTGCAGGCCCTGCATCACTGCCGCCAGCGTCGCGCCTTCGGAAAACTGCTGTACGAGCAGCCGCTGATGCGCAATGTGCTGGCCGATCTGGCCCTGGAATCGGAAGCGGCCACGGCCCTGGCCTTCCGCATCGCCCGGGCGGTGGATGCCTCCGGTCGCGATCCCTCCGAGGCGGCGCTGGCGCGCCTGGGCACGGCCCTGGGCAAGTACTGGGTGTGCAAGCGCGCGCCCGCCTTCGTCAACGAGGCGCAGGAATGTCTGGGCGGCATCGGCTACGTCGAGGACACGCCGATGCCGCGCCTGTACCGGCAGGCGCCGCTCAACTCGATCTGGGAAGGCAGCGGCAACATCCAGTGCCTGGACGTGCTGCGCGCCCTGCAGCGCGAACCGGACTGCGGCCGCGCGCTGCTGGCGGAACTGCAGCCGGCCCGCGGCGCGCATGCGCGCCTGGATGCCGCCATCGCCTGGCTGCAGGGCGCACTGTCGGAAGGCGGCGACCGCGACGCGCTGGAAGCCGGTGCGCGCCGCCTGGCCGGCACCATGGCCCTGGCGCTGCAGGCGGCGCTGCTGTTCCGCGCCGGCCATGCCGACCTCGCCGCCGCCTTCTGCGAGTCGCGACTGGGCGAGGGCGGCGGTGCCTACGGCATGCTGCCGGCCGGCGCGCCGTTCACGCGCCTGCTCGAGCGGGCGATGCCTTGAGGGCGCGAAGCGTCGCGCGCGTTCGCGACGCGCGAATCCGCGGCTGAAGTGCCGTTCATGCGCGGACGGGTCTAATGACGCGCCCGTGAAACCTGACGAGAACGACATGAAGCCCGCATTCCTGCCCTTCCTGATCGCCCTTTCCCTGTCCTTGCCGGTGATGGCGGAGGAGCCGGTCGCTGCCGGCAA
>DATGPR010000161.1:0-33485 GCA_035304725.1 Arenimonas sp. | reverse complement strand
ATCGGCCATCGCTTCTTCGACGAACGCGAGGCGCATGCCCGCTCCCTTGGCCGCTTCGCCTGGACCGCCTTCTGCGCGGTGGACCGGGAGGCGGACGACCCGCGCCGGCCGGCCGGCCATCGGGGCAACGAGGCCTTCTGGTGCAAGCGCGGCTATGTCCGCCAGCCCGGCATGACCGTGCGCCTGGCCTGGCGCGAGATCGGCGAGGAGGCTGCCAGCGAGAAGCCGCTGACCTTCTGGCTGCGGCCGCTGGATAGTTAGCGGAAGCCGGCCGCTCAGGCCGCCTTGATTACCAGGCTGCGGCCGATCTCCTTGAGATGGTCGCGCTCGGTCTCCAGGTCGGAACGGGTCAGCGGGTGGCCGTCCAGCCAGCGCTTAGACAGGCGCAGCAGCAAACGGCTGCCGTCGACCTCCAGCTCGGCCAGCGGCAACGGCTCGCGGTCGTGGCTGCGGTGCAGGAGCACCGCCAGCCGCAGCAGCAGGGCGCAGTGCAGGGCATTGGCCATCAGGCGGTCGGGCAGGCGGTCGAAGACGGCCAGGTGGGGATCGCGGCGCTGGTTGCGCAGCAGCGCCGCCAGCCATTGCTGCTCGGTGCGGGAGAAGCCGGCGATGTCGGAGTGCTCGGCCAGGTAGGCGCCGTGCACGTGGTACTGGCTGTGGGCGATGGCCAGGCCGATCTCGTGGATGCGGGCGGCCCAGCCGAGCAGGCGACGCTCGTCCGGCTCCAGCTTCCAGCCGGCACGGACCTGGTCGAACAGGCGCAGGGCAGTGGCCTCGACCCGGTCGGCCTGCTCCATGTCGACGCCGTAACGGTTGCAGAGGGCGCGGATGGAATCGTCGCGCGGGTCCTGGTCGCGGCTGCGGCCGAGCAGGTCGTAGAGCACGCCTTCGCGCAGGGCGTAGTCGCTGACGTACATGCGCTCGATGCCCAGTTCGGTGAAGGCGGCGTCCAGCACCAGCAGGCCACCGGCGAGGATGGGCCGGCGGTCGCCGGACAGGCCGGGCAGCTTCACCTCGTCCACCCGGTCGAACTCCAGCACCCGCTTGCGGATCTCCGCCAGCGACTCGGCGGTGATCGAGGCCTTGGTCAGCTTCAGGGCGATGGAGATGTCGCAGATGGACTTGATGGTGCCGGAAGAGCCCATCACCTCGTCCCAGCCGCGCGAGCGGAACTGGCGGAGGAACTGCTGGAACTCGGCGGTGATCTCGGTGCGCGCCTCCTTCCAGCGCTTTCCGCTGAGCTTGCCGTCCGGGAAGAAGCGGCGGGTGCTGGCGATGCAGCCCATCTGCAGGCTTTCGCGCTCCATCGGCTCGAAGCCCTGGCCGACGATGAACTCGGTGGAGCTGCCGCCGATGTCCATGACCAGGCGCCGCTTGCCCGGCGGTGGCTGCTTGCCGTGGGCGACGCCGAGGTAGATCAGGCGCGCCTCCTCGCGGCCGGCGACGACGTCGATGCCGTGCCCCAGCGCCGTCTCCGCCGGCAGCAGGAAGACCTGCGGATTGGCCAGCTGGCGCACGGTATTGGTGGCGATGGCGCGAACCCGGTGTGGCGGGATGCTGGCGATGCGCTGGCCGAAGCGCGCCAGGCAGTCCAGGGCCCGGGGCATCACCGCCGGATCCAGGCCGCCCTGGCCGTCGAGGCCTTCGGCCAGGCGTACCGTTTCCTTGATGCGGTCGACGATGCGCAGCTGCCCCAGCACGTGCCGGGCCACCACCATGTGGAAACTGTTGGAGCCCAGGTCCACCGCCGCCAGCAGCTCGCCGTCTTCCAGCGGTGGCAGGGAATGTGCCGGCATGGGGTTCAGTGGCAGTACCTCGCGAGCAGGCTGGCCTGGGCGGAATGCGGCATCTCGTCGCCCTCCGGGCGGATGCGCACGTAGCTGCCGTCCGGCAGCAACTGCCAGGCCTGCAGGTTGTCGGCCAGGTAGTTGCGAAGGCATTCGTCGAACACCCGCTCGGCCAGTTTCGGATCCAGGATCGGGAAGCAGGTCTCGACCCGGCGCATCAGGTTGCGCTCCAGCCAGTCGGCGCTGGAGCAGAAGATCTCCGGCTCGCCGGCATTGGCGAACCAGTAGACGCGGCTGTGCTCGAGGAAGCGGCCGACCACCGAGCGCACGGTGATGTTGTCGGAGACGCCCGGCACGCCGGGGCGCAGGCAGCAGGCGCCGCGCACGATCAGCTCGATCTTCACCCCGGCCCGCGAGGCCTCGTAGAGGGCGCGGATCACGCTCGGCTCGTTGAGTGCGTTCATGCGGGCGATGATGTGGCCGCCGCGGCCGGCGCGGGCATGTTCGGCCTCGCGGGAGATCCGCTCCAGCAGGCTCCTGTGCAGGGTGAAGGGCGACTGCAGCAGCTTGCGCAGCCGGATCGCCGGCGACAGGCCGGACAGCTGCTGGAAGATGTCGTGCACGTCGGCGGCGATGTCCGGATTGGCGGTCATCAGGCCGATGTCGGTGTACATGCGGGCGGTGCCGGCGTGGTAGTTGCCGGTGCCCAGGTGCACGTAGCGGCGCAGCCGGCCGCCCTCGCGGCGGACGATCAGCAGCATCTTGGCGTGGGTCTTGTAGCCGACCACGCCGTAGGTCACCTGCACGCCGGCCTCCTGCAGGCGGTCGGCCAGGCGGATGTTGGCCTCCTCGTCGAAGCGGGCACGCAGCTCGACGACGACGGTGACGTCCTTGCCATTGCGGGCGGCGGCGATCAGCAGCTCGATGATCTTGCTGTCCTTGCCGGTGCGGTACAGCGTCTGCTTGATCGCCAGCACGTCGGGATCGCTGGCGGCCGCCTGCAGCAGGTCCAGCACCGACTGGAAGCTCTGGTAGGGGTGGTGCAGCAGGATGTCGCGCTTGCGCAGGGTCTCGAAGGGCGACTCCGGATCCAGCGGTGCCAGCCCCTGCTTGAAGGGCGGGAACTTCAGCTCCGGCCGGTCCTTGACCACGTCGTAGACCTGGATGACGCGGTTGAGGTTGACCGGGCCGTTGATGCGGTAGACGGCGCTCTCGGTCAGGCCGAAGTTCTCCAGCAGCGTGTCGACGATCTCGCGCGGGCAGTTGTCGGCGATCTCCAGCCGCACCGCCGGCCGGAAGCCGCGGCTGGCCAGCTCGTCCTTGAGGGCGCTGGCCAGGTTCTCGACTTCCTCCTCGTCGACGAACAGCTCGGCATTGCGGGTGACGCGGAACTGCCAGGCGCCCTTGACCTTCATGCCCTGGAACAGGTCGTCGACGAAGGCGGTGAGCACCGCCGACAGCAGCACGAAGTCATAGGGGCCGCCGGACACCTCTGGCGGCAGGTGGATGATGCGCGGCAGGGAGCGCGGCGCCCGGACGATGGCCATGCCGCCCTCGCGGCCGAAGGCGTCCTTGCCCTCCAGCACCACCACCACGTTGAGCGACTTGTTGAGGATGCGCGGGAAGGGATGCACCGGGTCCAGGCCCAGCGGCGACAGCACCGGCAGCAATTCGTCGCGGAAATAGGCGTGCAGCCAGCGCTTCTGCCTGGCGTTCCAGGATTCGCGGGAGAGGATGCGGATGCCGGCGCGGTTGAGCTCCGGCCGCAGCGATTCGTTCCAGTGGCGGTACTGCGCCTCGACCAGCTTGCCGGCCTTCTCGTGGATCAGCTCCAGTGCCCGCGCCGGCGGGATGCCGTCGGGCGGGGTGGGGGCGCCGAACTGCAGGGCGGTACGGATGGTGGCGGCGCGGATCTCGAAGAACTCGTCGAGGTTGGTGCAGCTGATGCACAGGTAGCGCAGCCGCTCGAGCAGGGGCACCGACGGGTCCTGGGCCTGGGCCAGCACCCGGAAGTTGAACTCCAGTTGCGACAGCTCCCGGTTGAGGTACAGCTCGGGAGACTGCAGGTCCATCGGTTCGGGCAAGTCGGGGCTCATGCCGGCTAGTCTACGCCGCCGCCGGGGCCGGCTTCAGCGGCCCGCGGCCGGACCCGGGCCGGGCCGAACACGCAGGCGAAGCAGCTGCCGCGGCCGACCTCGCTTTCCACCTCCAGCCGCGCCTGGTGCAGGCCGAGCACGTGCTTGACGATGGACAGGCCCAGGCCGGTGCCGCCGGATTCCCGCGAGCGGCTGGTGGAAACGCGGTAGAAGCGCTCGGTGATGCGCGGCAGGTGCCGGGCCGGGATGCCGTAGCCGCTGTCCCGTACCGCCAGCCGGGCGCCGCCGCCGGCGTCGTGCTCGAAGCGGATCAGGATGCGGCCCCCGTCCGGGGTGTAGCGGACGGCGTTGCTGACCAGGTTGGAGAAGGCGCTGTGCAGGTCCTTGCCGGAGCCGGTCAGGTCCACGCCGGCGGCGTCCTCGACCTCGATGCGGTGCCGGCCCTGGCTGAGGGCCTCGGCCTCGCGGCCCAGGTTGCGCAGCAGCGGCGCCATGGGCACCGTTTCCTCGGGCAGCGAGTCCCGGGCTTCCAGCCGCGACAGGGTCAGCAGGTCCTCCACCAGCTGGGTCATGCGCTGCGATTGCCGGCGCATCTCGCCGACCATGTGCGCCAGCTCCGGGTGCTCGTCCGGTTCGATCATGTCCAGGTAGCCGTGCACCACGGTCAGCGGCGTGCGCAGTTCGTGCGAGACGTTGGCGACGAAGTCGCGCCGTACCTGCTCCAGCCGCACCAGCTGGGTGACGTCGCGGACCAGCACCAGCCACTGCGTGGGCGAGTAGGGGATCAGGTGCAGGCTCAGCCTGAGCGCCGGGCCGGCCGGGCTGGGCAGGTCGCCCAGGGTTTCACCCTCGTCGCCGGAGGTGAGCCAGTCCCGCACCCGTGGCTGGCCGGGGAAGAGCTCGACCAGCAGGGTGTCCAGGCTTTGCGGATAGCGCAGGCCCAGCAGCTGCCGGGCGGCCTTGTTGAACCAGATCAGCCGGCCGTCGTGCCGGTGCACGATCAGGGCGCCGTCCGGCATGGCGGTGGCGGCCTGGCGGTAGGCGCGCAGCAGCCGCACCAGCCGGCGGGTGCGGGTCCGGTTCTCGGTCTGGCGACGATGGATCAGTGTTTCCAGCGCCGCCCACAGGCCCTGGCCGTCCACCGAGCGCAGCTGCCTGCGCCAGTCGAGGAAACGCAGCACCCGGTACAGCCGCCAGTAGGCGCGCGCCGCCACCAGCGCGGTGGCCACGCCCAGCGCCCACCAGGGATGACCCAGCAGCAGGCCGGTGCCGAGGGCGGCGGCGTAGAAGATCAGCAGGCGGATCAGCGATTGCCGCCAGGCCAGGCGCAGCAGCAGCGACAGGCTCATGCGCGGCCGCCGCCTCCGCTCACGTCGTGGTGCCGGAGAAGCGGTAGCCGGCGCCGCGCACGGTCTGCAGCATGCCGTCCAGGCCATGCGGCTCCAGCGCCTTGCGCAGGCGGCGGATCTGCACGTCCACGGTGCGCTCCTCGACGTAGACGTTGCCGCCCCAGACGTGGTCCAGCAGCTGGGCGCGGGTGTAGACCCGGTCGGCATGGGTCATGAAGAAATGCAGCAGGCGGTATTCGGTCGGCCCCAGCTGCACTGACTGCCCGCCGGCGAAGACCCGGTGCGCGGCGCCGTCGATGCGCAGCGGTCCGATGCTCACCGAGCCGTCGTCGTCGTCCTCGCGCGAGCGCCGCAGCACCGCCTTGATCCGCGCCAGCAGCTCGCGGGCGGAGAAGGGCTTGACCACGTAGTCGTCCACGCCGGATTCCAGGCCGCTGACCCTGTCGTTCTCCTCGCCGCGGGCGGTGAGCATGATGATGGGCACGTCGCGGGTCAGCTCGTCGCGGCGCCAGCGCCGGGCAAGCTCCAGGCCGCTGGTGCCGGGCAGCATCCAGTCCAGCAGGATCAGGTCCGGCACCTTTTCGGCGATGGCGCTCTGCGCCTCGCGGGCATCGCCGGCGTGCACCGGCTGGTACTCGGCCTTGCGCAGGGCGAAGGCGACCATCTCGCGGATGGCCGGCTCGTCGTCGACGATGAGGATGCGCTTCTGCACGGGGCTAAGCTGTCATCGGCTGGAGGTCGGGGCAAGTAGACGACAGTTCCGTTACAGGCCTGTGACAGCGGCCCCGATGCCCGGATCCACGCTCAGGGCCCGGTCGGTTGCCGCCCCGGCTCGATGCCGCGCCGGCGCATCTCCAGCACGTAGGGGGTGATGACGGCGATGCGGGCCTCGATGCGGGCGCGCTGGTAGTAGTCCAGGTCCTCTTCCTTGAGCAGGCGGTCGAGCAGGCCCAGGGCGTCGATGGCCCGGCCGGTGAGGAAGGCGACCTCGGCGTGCGCCTCGCCGGCCCGGACCAGGTCGCCGGCCAGCTCGCAGGCGCGGGCGAAGCTGCGCTGGAACAGCGGGTCCTCGCCGCTTTCCGCCAGCAAGGGCCGCAGCACTTCCTGGGCGCGGCGGCCGGCCTCGGCGGTGCCGCGTTCGCCCAGCGCGTCGGCATAGGCCAGGCGCACGGCCCGGCTGCCCGGCTGGCGGCGCAGCAGGCTTTCGAAGCGCTCGGTGGCCTCGGCCTGATGGCCGGCGCGGGCATGCGCCTCGGCCAGGGCCAGCTCCACCCAGAGGTGGCCGGGGTGACGGGAGGACAGCTCCTCCAGCTCGCGGATGGCCACGCCGGTCTGGCCGGCACGGATGCGGGCCAGGGCCAGGCCGTAGCTGCGCGGGTCGCTGGGACGGGCGCCCGGCGCCCGCGCCATGGCCTCGTATTCGCGGACCGCGGCCAGGGCATCGGTGGCGCTGAGCACGCGCAGGCGCTCGCGCGCCCACTCGAACTGCTCGTCGCGCCCCATCGCCAGGCCCTCACCGGGCCCGGCCAGCCGGTAGCGGTCCGGAAGCAGCAGGTTGCCGGCGCTGGCCGGGGGCAGGGCCGGCGCGCCCGCCTGGCCGAGCTGGATGGCGCGCTGCCGCGCCTCGCTGATGCGGGTGATGGTGACCGGGTGGGTGCGCAGGTACTCCGGCACCTGGTAGCCGCCGGCGTTGCTGCGGTAGGCCCGCTGCATGCGCTCGAAGAAATCGCCCATCGCCTCCGGGTCGTAGCCGGCCCGGGCCAGGGTCTGGATGCCGATCCGGTCGGCCTCGGATTCGTTGGAGCGGGTGTAGTCGATCTGCCTCTGCTGCATCAGCGCCATCGCGCCGGCGATGGCCGCCGCCGAGGCATTGCTGCGGGAGTCGTCGGAATAGGAATCGGTGTTGATGGCCTGGGAGGCGGCGATGGCGCCCAGCATGGCCAGCAGGATGGGCATCTGGTCGCGCTTGGCCCGCTCGATGCCGCGCAGCACGTGCTGCTGGCTGACGTGGGCGATCTCGTGCGAAAGCACGCTGGCGACCTCGCCCTCGCTCTCGGCCGCCAGTACCAGGCCGGAGTTCATGCCGATGTAGCCGCCCAGGGTGGCGAAGGCGTTGATCTGCCGGTCGCGCATCATGAAGAAGGTGAAGGACTGCTGCGGCCGGTCGCTGGCCGCCGCCAGGCGGTAGCCCATGCCCTGCAGCCAGCCGTCCACCAGCGGGTCTTCCAGCACCAGGCCCATGCGCCGCAGCTCGTAGAGCACGTAGGCGCCGTAGCGGGCCTCGGTGGCGGGGTCGATCACCTCGCCGGCGGAGGAGCCGATGTCGGGCAGGCGGCTGTCCTGGGCGCGGACGGCCGTGCCCAGGCCCAGGGCTAGCGCGATGGCGCAGGCAAGGACGGTGGTGGAACGCACAGCAACTCCGTCGGCAGGCAGGCCAGCAGCATACCGGCTGCGCCCGGTCACGGGTGAATGCGTCCTGACCCCGGCCGGGCCCCCGCGCCTCAGCGTTGCAAGGGCACGCTGGAAATGTCCCCGGCCCGCCGCCACACTGCCGCCAGCGAACTGGAGGACTGACGTGTCCGGCATCACCCTGTACACCACCGGTCTTTGCGGCTACTGCGTCGCCGCCAAGAACCTGCTCAAGACCCGAGGCGCCAGCTGGACCGAGATCCGGGTGGACCTGGATCCGGCCGCGCGCGAGGAAATGCGCCGCCTGAGCGGTCGCACCAGCGTGCCGCAGATCTTCATCGGCGACCGCCACGTCGGCGGCTATGAGGATCTGGTGGCCCTGGACCGGGCCGGTGGGCTCAAGCCCCTGCTGGAGGCGACCCCATGAGTGGCGGCAGCGGCGACGACCGGATCAAGGCCTTCACCGAGTTCCGGCAGCGGATGAACGAGCGCATCCTGGCGGAGGACAACCAGGTGGTGCGCCGCTTCTTCGCCCTGGACACCCAGACCTACCGGGCCGGCGCCCTGGACGTGAAGACCAAGGAGCTGCTGGGCCTGGTCGCCTCGCTGGTGCTCCGCTGCGACGACTGCATCAGCTATCACGTCGCCCAGTGCCGGGACGCCGGGGTCAGCCGCGAGGAGTTCTTCGAGGCCTTCTCGGTCGGCCTGGTGGTGGGCGGTTCCATCGTCATCCCGCACCTGCGACGGGCGGTGGACTTCCTCGACCGGCTGGAGGCGGGCGAAGCCGTCGCCGGCGCCGACCCGGGCCATCCGCACGGCTGAAACCCGGCTCAGACCAAGGTCCAGTACGCCGGCGTACAGGTCCGTCTGGCATAATACTGCGCCTCCGGCGGCCGCCCCGGCCGCCGGAATCCTTATCGGAAACAGAATCTTATGACCCAGACCATCGCGGTGATCCGTGGCGACGGCATCGGCCCGGAGATCATGGACGCCACCCTGCAGGTGCTGGATGCCCTGAAGCTGGGCCTGCAGTACGACTTCGTCGAAGCCGGTCTCGGCGCCTACGAGAAGCAGGGCGAGCTGCTGCCGGCGGCCACCCTGGACGCCATCCACCGCCATCGCATCGCCCTCAAGTCGCCCCTGACCACGCCGGTCGGCGGCGGCTTCAGCTCGATCAACGTCGAGCTGCGCAAGCGCTTCGACCTGTACGCCAACGTCCGCCCGGCGATCAGCTTCCCGAACACCCGCTCGCGCTACGAGGATATCGACCTGATCACGGTGCGCGAGAACACCGAGGGCGCCTACATCGGTGAGGGCCAGCAGCTCAGCACCGACGGCGAGACCGCCACCCTGACCCAGAAGATCACCCGCCGCGGTTCCGAGCGCATCGTCCGCTATGCCTTCGACCTGGCCCGCCGCCTCGGCCGCAAGAAGGTGACCGTGGTGCACAAGGCCAACATCCTCAAGACCACCTCGGGCCTGTTCCTGAAGGTGGCGCGCGAGGTGGCCCAGCAGTATCCCGACATCGAGTGCAACGAGGTGATCGTCGATGCCTGCTGCATGAAGCTGGTGATGGATCCGCAGCAGTTCGACGTGATCGTCACCACCAACCTGTTCGGCGACATCATCTCCGACCTCTGCGCCGGCCTGGTCGGCGGCCTGGGCCTGGCTCCGGGCGCCAACATCGGCACCGAGGCGGCGATCTTCGAGGCCGTGCACGGTTCGGCGCCGGACATCGCCGGCAAGGGCATCGCCAACCCCTGCGCGCTGCTGCTGGCGGCCGGGCAGATGCTCGACCACATGGGCCGCATCGAGGAAGCCCGGCGCCTGCGCCAGGCCATCGTCGACACCATGAAGGCCAGGGACAGCCTGACTCCCGACCTGGGCGGCAGCGGCACCACCGAGTCCTTCGCCAGGGCCATCGCGGCGCGCGCCGCGGGCTGATCCCGGTTCCGGAACGGGCTTGCGGAAGGGCGCCTGCGGGCGCCCTTTGCTTTCGCTGCTCAGGGCTGCCCGAGGAACTCCAGCAGCGCCGCGTTCACCGTTTCCGGCTGCTCGTAGTTGGGCAGGTGGCCGGCGTCATCGACGATCACCAGGTGGCGGCTGCCGACCAGGCGGCGCAGGCGCTCGGCGCCGGCGACCGGCACGATCCGGTCGTGCCGGCCCCAGACCAGCAGCACCGGGATGCCGAACCGGCGCAGTTCCCGGTAGCGGTCACCGTAACGGTCGAAGGGCAGGCGGCGCAGGCTGTCCAGGATGGCCGCGCGCGAACCGTCGAAACGGATGCTGCGAAGGTAGTCGGCGTCCAGGTCGGCGTGCAGCGCCGGCGCGTGCACCAGGTTGCGCGAAGGCTGCAGCAGGCGGCTGCCGGCGACGTCCATCAGGTATTCGCCGAGCAGCGGCAGGCGGCCGATGCGCGCGCCAAACGGCAGCTCGGTCTCCAGGCCCGCCGGGCTCACCAGCACCAGGTGCCGGACCGCGCCGGGATAGCGCCGGGTGTACTCCGCCACCACCACCGCGCCGATGGACAGGCCGACCAGGTTCACCGGTTCGCCGCGCGCCACTTCGTTGAGCAGGTCCTCGAGCTGGCGCACGTACAGGTCCAGCTCGTGCCGGCGTGGCGGCCGGTCCGACCAGCCGCGGCCGTACAGGTCGAAGCTCAGCACGCGGTAGCCGGCGTCGGTCAGCGCCGGCACGTTCTGCCGCCAGACCAGCGAGGGCACGGTGGTGCCATGCACCAGCACGACCAGGCGGCCGCGGGCCGGGCCTTCCAGCTGGTAGTGCGTCATGCCGGCGGACAGCTGGACGAAGCGGCCCGGCGCGGCGGTGCGGGCGGTGGCGTCCAGGCGCAGCGGCTCGGGATTGAACAGCAGCCAGGGCAGCAGCAGCAGGGCCAGTATCGCGGCAGATACCAGCAGGATCTTTCCCCAGCGAAAGCGCCGCATCGGCTTGCCGCCCATCAGCACTTCCATGCCGCCTCGTCGCATCGGCCGCCCTCCCGGCATCGCGCGCAGCCGAAGGGTGCCATGGCCGACTGTCGGGTGCGAGCCCCGCGCCGAAGCGCCGCTCCGGCCACCGGGTCGTGGTGCGGGACGGCTTCGGCTTGGATGGACTAGCGGGCGCCCACCGATATCCCGCGTTCCTGGAACACTTCGCGGGCGATGTTGAGCGCGTTCACGGTCGCGGGGAAACCCGCGTAGACGGCCATCTGCAGGATGACTTCGACGATCTCGGAAGGTTGGCACCCGACATTGAGCGCGCCGTTGATGTGGACCTTGAGTTGTGGCGCGGCGGTGCCCATCGCGGTGAGCGCGGCTACCGTGGCGAACTGGCGGGACCGCAGGTCCAGCCCGGGTCGCGACATCACGTCCCCGTAGGAGAAGGAGACGATCCACTCCGCGAAGTCGGGGGCGATGTCCTTCAGGCTCTCGACGACCGCCGCGCCGGTGCCGCCGGTGATGGCGGCGAGGGTGGCGAGGCCGAGTTCGCGGCGATTGCTTTCACTTGCCAAGTGCTTGTCTCCGCCCGGGATCCCCGGGTCCGCCGCCATCATCGTGGGAAGGCCGGGCCTGGCCCGGCCTTCCTGTTGCCCCGCGATTGCCTCAGTCGCGCGACTGCAGCTTGGCCAGCAGGCGCAGGATCTCCAGGTACAGCCAGATCAGGGTGACGACCAGGCCGAAGGCGCCGTACCACTCCATGTACTTGGGCGCACCCGCCTCGACGCCGGACTCGATGAAGTCGAAGTCCAGCACCAGGTTCAGCGCGGCGATGATCACCACGAACACGCTGAAGCCGATGCCCAGCAGGCCGGACTCATGGATGAAGCCGAAGCCGTCCAGGCCGAACAGGCGCATGCCGATGTTGACCAGGTAGAGCAGGGCGATGCCGCCGGTGGCGGCCACCACGCCCAGCTTGAAGTTCTCGGTGGCCTTGATCAGGCCGGACTTGTAGGCCAGCAGCAGCGCCGCCAGCACGCCGAAGGTCAGCATCACCGCCTGCATGACGATGCCGGGGAACTGCAGCTCGAACCAGGCGGAAAGGGCGCCGACGAACAGGCCCTCGAGGGCGGCGTACAGCGGCGCGGTGAACGGCGCCCAGGCCTTCTTGAAGACGGTGACGAGGGCGACGACGAAGCCACCGATGGCGCCGCCCCAGATCCAGGGCATCACCGCGCCCGGGTTGTAGGGATCGAACAGGCTCCAGGTGTAGCTGGCGGTCAGCACCACCAGCAGGAGCAGCAGGCCGGTCTTGTTGACCGTGCCGTTGAGGGTCATGGCCTTGTCGTCGTGGACCAGGACCTGGCCGCTGCCGACGTCGAGGAAGGTCTTCTCGTTCAGGGCGGGATTGCCGCTGCGCATGTGTTGCTCCCGGTGGATGTCCGTGGCCAGCCCCTGCCGGCCCCGCCCGAGGATAGCCCAGGGCGGCGGGACGGCGACAGCCCGTCGCCGGCTCAGCCGCCGCCGGCCTGCGTGCCGACCAGACGCTCGGCTACCGTCCGCGCCTCGTCGAAATCGCGGACCAGGTAGAGCGCGCCCTCGTTCTGCCGCATGCCCATCTTCGCCAGCACCTTGCGCGGCTGTTCCTGCAGGCCCGACAGCACCAGGACGATGCCCTGGCGCCGGCAGCGTTCGGCCAGGTTGGACAGGGCATGCACGCCGCTGGCATCGATGATCGGCACCATGCGCATACGCAGGATGAACACCCTGGGCTTGGGCACCAGCCGGTCCAGCAGGTTGTCCAGGCGGTTGGCGGCGCCGAAGAACAGCGGGCCGGCGATGCGGAAGACTTCCACGCCCCTGGGCAGGCCGATGCGCTGGCGGGCATCCTCTTCGCGGGTGCGGCGGGCCGCCTCGGTGTCGGCGTCCTCGTCCTCGTCCACCAGGTTCAGGCCGGCGCCGACCTGCACCGCCTCGGACATGCGGTACATGAAGACGAAGGCGGCCACGACCATGCCGACCTGGATGGCCAGGGTCAGGTCGACGAAGACGGTCAGCAGGAAGGTCAGCAGCAGCACGGCGCGGTCGCCGCGCGGCGCCGAGCGCAGCACGTGGCGGAAATGGCCGTGCTCGCTCATGTTCCAGGCCACCACCACCAGCACGCCGGCCAGGGCCGGCAGTGGCACCCAGGCGGCCAGCTTCGCGCCCACCAGCACGAACAGCAGCAGGAACAGCGCGTGCAGCATGCCGGCCACCGGCGTGCGGGCGCCGGCGCGGATGTTGGTGGCGGTGCGGGCGATGGCACCGGTGGCCGGCAGGCCGCCGAACAGGGCCGAGGCCGTGTTGGCCACGCCCTGGGCGACCAGCTCGGTGTTGGAACGGTGCTTGCCGCCGCTCATGCCGTCGGCGACCACCGCCGACAGCAGCGATTCGATGCCGGCCAGGAAGGCGATGGTGAACGCGGCCGGCAGCAGTTCCACCAGCCGCGTCCAGCCCAGCTCGGGCAGCTGCGGCGCCGGCAGCGAGGTCGGGATGCCGCCGAAGCGCGAACCGATGGTGTCCACCGGGATGCCGGCCGCCGCCACCAGCACCGAGGCGGCCACCACCGCGATCAGGAAGCCGGGCGCCGTCTGCGACAGCCGGCGCAGGCCGATGATCAGCGCCACGCAGCCGACGGCCAGGCCGAAGGCCCAGGGATTGAACTCGCCCAGGTGCTGCCAGAGCACCTTCAGCTTGGGCAGAAATTCGGCCGGCACGTCGGCCACCTGCAGGCCGAGCAGGTCCTTGAACTGGCTGGCCAGGATGATCACCGCGATGCCCGAGGTGAAACCGGTCACCAGCGGCTGCGGGATGTACTTCATCAGCGTGCCGACCCGGAGCAGGCCGGCCGCCACCAGCATCACGCCGGCCATCAGGGTGGCCAGCACCAGGCCGTCGAAGCCGTATTTGGCGATGACCGCGTAGACCACCGGGATGAAGGCGCCGGTGGGACCGCCGATCTGGAAGCGCGAGCCGCCCAGGGCCGAGATCAGGAAACCGGCGACGATGGCCGTGAGCAGGCCGGTCTCGGGCTTGGCGCCGCTGGCGATGGCCAGGGCCATGGCCAGGGGCAGGGCGACGATGGCGACGGTGAGGCCGGCCAGGGCGTCGGCGCGCAGCTCGCGCGCGCCGTAACCCTCGCGCCAGGCGGTCAGCAGCTTGGGCAGGAAGACGGGCGATTTGGGCGAGGACGACATGGCGGGCTCCGGCTCAGCGTTCCTGCGCTCCGGTCGGCGGCAGCGGCGCTTCCTTCAGGCGGACGCCGCGGCCGCGGCCCTGGCTGGGCTGGTCGTTGCCGATCAGTTCGACGCCGGCGTTCTCCAGCGCGGTGACGATGCGGGTCAGTGTTTCCACCGTGGCGCGGACCTGGCCGGGGCTGGCTTCCATCCGCTGCACGGTGGGCACCGAGACGCCGGCCAGGGCGGCCAGGCTGCGCTGGTCCAGGCCGAGCAGGGCACGGGCGGCGCGGAGCTGGGCGGCAGAGATCATGTGCTGGGACTCCCGAGTGACTCGGGCATGATTATCCCACTTCAGCGCATCGGAATGCAGGCCTCATGCATGCATTGTGATGTGATACGCATCACGCTACACGCCCGTCCACCGCCAGAAATGGTTGAGCACCGCCACGTCCGAGCGCCCCGGCCGGGTGGCCTGGCGCAGGGCGCCGTGCACGTAGTCGGTGGCGGCCCGGCAGGCTTCGGGCAGGTCGTGGCCGAGGCAAAGCTGGGCGGCGACCGCCGAGGCCAGGGTGCAGCCGGTGCCGTGGCCGTTCACCTGCAGGCGCGGGTGGCGGAATCGGGCGGCCCGGCCGGCATCGCGGAAGCGGTCCACCAGTTCGCCCTCGCCGGGCAGGTGCCCACCCTTGAGCAGCACGGCCCGGGCCCCGGCCTGCAGCAGCTCGGCGGCGGCGGCCTCGGCGGCCTCGTCGTCGGCGATGGCGTGGCCCAGCAGCAGTTCGGCCTCGGGGATGTTGGGCGTGACCAGGCTGGCCAGCGGCAGCAGCCGGCTGCGCAGCGCGTCCAGGGCGTCGTCGGCCAGCAGCTTGGCACCGGAGGTGGCCACCATCACCGGATCCAGCACCACCTGCGGTGGCCGGTGCGCCTCCAGCGCATCGGCGACGGCATGGATGACCTCGGCCGAGGCCAGCATGCCCAGCTTGACCGCGCCGATGCGGAAATCGTCGAAACAGGCGTCGATCTGTGCGCGCAGGAACTGCACCGGCGGCACATGCACGGCGGTGACGCCGCGGGTGTGCTGGGCGGTCAGCGCCGCCAGTGCCGACAGGCCGTGCACGCGGTGGGCGGCGAAGGTGCGCAGATCGGCCTGGATGCCGGCGCCACCGCCGGAATCGGAACCGGCGATGGTCAGGGCGCAGACCGGGCGTGGATCGTGGGCGGACATGGTTGCCTCAGAGCACTTCCGACGCGTAGTCGGCCAGGCGCGAACGCTCGCCGCGGCGCAGGGTGATGTGGGCGCTGTGGCTCCAGTTCTTGAAGCGGTCCACGGCGTAGGTCAGGCCGGAGGTGGTTTCGGTGAGGTAGGGGGTGTCGATCTGCTCGACGTTGCCCATGCAGATGATCTTGGTGCCGGGGCCGGCGCGGGTGACCAGGGTTTTCATCTGCTTGGGCGTCAGGTTCTGCGCCTCGTCGACGATCACCCAGCGGTTCAGGAAGGTGCGGCCGCGCATGAAGTTCATCGAGCGGATCTTGATGCGGCTGGCAAGCAGCTCGTTGGTGGCGCCGCGGCCCCAGGCGCCGTGATCCTCGGTGTGGGTGAGCACTTCCAGGTTGTCGGTCAGCGCGCCCATCCAGGGCGTCATCTTCTCTTCCTCGGTGCCGGGCAGGAAGCCGATGTCCTCGCCGACGCTGACCGTGGCGCGGGTCATGATGATCTCGCGGTAGCGCTGGATGTCCATGGTCTGGGTCAGGCCGGCGGCCAGCGCCAGCAGGGTCTTGCCGGTGCCGGCGGTGCCCAGCAGGGTGACGAAGTCGATGTCCGGGTCCATCAGCGCATTGAAGGCGAAGTTCTGCTCGCGGTTGCGCGCGTTGATGCCCCAGACCTGGTGCTGCGGATTGCGGAAGTCGTCGACGATCTGCAGGATCGCCCGCTCGCCCTCGAGGCGGGCGACCTTCATCTCCACCTCGTCCTCGCCGGGCAGGTACAGGAACTGGTTGGGGAACCAGCCGTCGTCCTCGGCACGGCGCACCTCGTAGAAGGTGCGGCCCTTGTCGGTCCAGCTGCGCAGGTTGCCCTCGTGCCGCTCCCAGAAGTCCTCCGGCAGCTCGGTGGCGCCGGTGAACAGCAGGTTGAAGTCGTCGATGGCGCGGTCGTTCTCGTAGTCCTCGGCCTTGACGCCGCAGATCGAGGCCTTGATGCGCAGGTTGATGTCCTTGGACACCAGCACCACCGGCACGCCGGGGTTGTCCTCGATCAGTTGCAGGATCGAGCCGAGGATCTGATTGTCCGGCAGGACGTTGCCGAAGCGCTTGCCGACCTCGACCGGCTTGAGCTGGAACAGCAGGCGGCCGGCCGAGTCCGGCGCCCGCAGCTGCAGGCCGCTGGGCCGCTGCAGGCGGACGCCGTTGTCCAGCTTGTTGCCGCCGTGCGCCTCGATGATCTCGTTGAGGAAGCGGCTGACCTGGCGGGCGTTGCGGCTGGCTTCCGAGTGCCCTTTCTTGGCGTTGTCCAACTCCTCCAGGACCATCATGGGCACGAACACGTCGTGCTCCTCGAACTTGAACAGCGCGGTCGGGTCGTGCATCAGCACGTTGGTGTCCAGGACGTAGATGCGCTTGCTTCGGGTCATGGGTTTCTCGGGCTGGGGGCGTATGCCCCGGGAAGGACAGTGCCGCCGAGGCCCGCGGGGCGGGTCGGCGACGGGGATGGCCGGAACGGGATCACTTGCCGCGTGCGCCTTGCTGGAATTGCCGGAGCGCGTCGTAAACCGCCTCGGCGTGGCCGGCGACCCTGACCTTGCGCCACTCGGCGGCGACGCGGCCGTCGGGATCGATCAGGAAGGTGCTGCGCTCGATGCCGAGGAACTTGCGGCCGTACAGCGACTTCTCCCGGATGACGTCGAAGGCCTTGCACAGGGCCTCGTCGGCGTCGGAGACCAGGTCGAAGCGGAAACCCTGCTTCGCGCAGAAGTTGGCGTGCGACTTCACCGAATCCTTCGACACGCCGAGGATCTCGGCGCCGGCGCGGCGGAACCTGGTCAGCAGGGCGTTGAACTCCAGGCCTTCGGTGGTGCAGCCGGGGGTGGAATCCTTCGGGTAGAAGTACAGCACCAGCCACTTGCCGCGGTAATCGGAGAGCCGGGCGGTCTTGCCGCTGCCCAGGACCAGTGGCAGGTCGGGCGACTTGTCGCCGGGTTTCACGCCGACGGTCCTCCCTCGCGCGCCGCCTCGAGGGCGGCGATGCGCTTCTTCAGCGACTGCAGTTCCGAGTAGGCGAGGATGGCGAGGAAGAAGCCGAGTAATCCGAGGTAGCTCATCGCTGCGTGCTCCTGGCCTGGGTCAGAACTTCATGGGATCCATGATGGCATCGAGATTGAGGTGGTCGCAGAACTCCAGGAAGTCGTCGCGCAGGGCGGCGATGTGCATGTTGGCCGGGATGCCGATGGTGATCTGCGCCTGGAACATGTCGGCGCCGGTCTGCATCGCCCGGTAGCGGCTGGAGTGCAGGTTCTCGATGGTGATGCCCTGGCGGTCGAAGAAGTCCGCCAGCTGGAAGAGGATGCCGGGCTTGTCCGCCGCCACCACCTCGACGACATAGGGCAGCAGGTTGGACTGCAGCGGCTTGGGGCCGGTCCGGTACCAGACCAGCTTGAAGCCTTCCTCGCGCTCGAGCCGGGTCAGCATGGCCTCGAGCTTGGCCACCGCGTCCCAGGAACCGACCGCCAGCGCCGTCACCGAGACGTCGCGGCCAACCGTGGACAGGCGCGCGTCCAGCAGGTTGCATCCGCTGTCGGAGATGCGACGGGTGACTGCCAGCAGGGGCGACTGCGGATGCGTGGTGTACGCGCTGATCAGCAGGTGGTTCTCGTTGGCGGTCGGGCGCGCGGCGGTAGAGCTCAAAGCAGTCTTCCTGGCGGCGCCGGAAAGCGGCGCTCGATGCTCGCGGCCAGCATACTTGCCGGCGCTTTCCGGCCGCAAGTAACATCGCCGGCAGCCAAGAAGAGGTCCTCGCCTTGTTTCTCTCCGGCAGCATCACCGCGCTGGCCAGCCCGTTCGCGCCCGACGGCCGGCTGGATCTGGACGCCTGGTCGCGCCTGCTGGCCGCCCAGGTCGAGGGAGGCAGCTCGGGGGTGGTCGTGGCCGGTTCCACCGGCGAAGCCGCCGCCCTGTCGGAAGAGGAGTACGGCATGCTGCTGCGGGCGGCGGTCGCCCAGGTCGGCGGCCGCATCCCGGTGCTGGCCGGCACCGGCCAGTCGGCCACCGCCGCCACCATCGCCCGCACCCGCCTGGCCCGCGATCTCGGCGCCGACGCCGCGCTGGTGGTGACGCCGCCCTATGTGCGCCCGACCCAGGAAGGCCTGGTGGCCCACTACACGGCCGTCGCCGACCAGGGCGGCCTGCCGGTGGTGCTCTACAACGTGCCCGGCCGCACCGGTTGCGACATGCAGCCGGAGACGGTGGCGCGCCTTTGCCGCCATCCGAACATCATCGCCCTGAAGGAAGCGCGCGGCGACGAGGAGCGCTGGAACGCGCTCTATCCCCTGACCGGTTCCGACTTCAGCCTGCTCAGCGGTGACGACCCGACCTTCGTGCGGGCCATGCTGGGCGGTGCCCAGGGCGTGATCTCGGTGGCCTCGAACGTGGTGCCGCGCGCGTTCGCGGTGCTGTGCGCGCTGGCCGCGGAGGGCAGGGCGGAGGAGGCGCGGGCCCTGGACGCCCGCCTGCGCGAGCTCTACGACTTCCTTGGCGTCGAACCCAACCCCATCCCGGTGAAGGCCATCCTGGCCCTGCAGGGCATCGGCCACGGCCTGCGCCTGCCGCTGTTGCCGCTGTCGGCTGCGCACCGGGAGCGGGCGGAGGCCCTGGCCCGGGCCTGTGCCCAGATGGAATGCGAACTGGCGTAAGCTTACCGACCGATTGCCGCGCCCTCCGGCCGGCCCCCAGGAGATCCGCGAATGACCCCGACCCGTTCCCTTGCCCGCAATGCGCTGCTGGCCGTCCTTGCCGTCGCCCTGGTGGGCAGCAGCGGCTGCAGCTGGCTGCGCGGCAAGTTCGGTACCGAGAACGCCTACAAGCGCAGCCAGCAGAACCAGCCGCTGGAGGTGCCGCCGGGCCTGGACGCGCCGTCCACTTCGGGTGGCGTGGTGATCCCGGACGTGTCCAACAATCCCTATGCCAATGCCCCGGCGCAGGCGCCGGTGGCGGATGTGGTGCCGTCGTCGGTGCCGTCGGTGGATTCCTTCGTCCTCAACGACTCGCTGTCCAGCGCCTGGCGCCGCATCGGCCTGGCCCTGGGCAAGATCGACGGCGTGCAGGTCGACGAGCGCGCCCAGCTGCTCAACAGCTACAGCGTGCGCTACCTCGGCCAGGTCTTCCTGATCCGCGCCGAGCAGGCCGGCGAGCAGGTGCGGGTGGTGGCCCTGGGCAGCGACGGCCGTCCGCTCAGCGGCGGTGCCGCGGCGCAGCTGCTGGGCCTGCTGAAGGCCCGCCTGGGCTGAGGCTCAGCGTTCGAGGAAGGGCAGCTTGCCCGGCTTGCCGTCCCACTCGGCGGCGTCGGGCAGCGGCTCCTTGCGGGCCGTGATCACCGGCCAGACCTTGGACAGCTCGGCGTTCAGGGCGATGAAGCCCTCCTGGCCGGCCGGCACGTCATCTTCCGGATAGATCGCCTTGGCCGGGCACTCCGGCTCGCACAGGGTGCAGTCGATGCACTCGTCGGGATCGATCACCAGGAAGTTCGGGCCCTCGTGGAAACAGTCCACCGGACACACCTCCACGCAGTCGGTGTACTTGCAGCGGATGCAGTTCTCGGTGACAACGAAGGGCATGGCCGTAGATCCCGTGGCTCAAGTACGGCAATTCTAGCCGGGGCGCCGGGGTGCCGCCCAGCATCCAGGTCAAGAAATCACGCAGGTCGCCACGCCGGCGCTTGCGGCGCGGAAAAAGGAAAGCCCGGCGCAAGGCCGGGCTTTCGGAATGGGTGGCGCTCCCTACGAGGTTCGAACTCGTGTTCCCGCCTTGAGAGGGCGGTGTCCTGGACCACTAGACGAAGGGAGCAGCGATGGCGTCGCCGTGAAGCGGGCGGTAGTATAGCGGGCTTTCCCCCGGCCGGGAAGCCCCAGAACCGCCCCCCGGCCGAGCCGCGCAAGGACCCCGCGCCGCCCACCCCATGACGGATACCCCGACGATCACTCCGCCCCAGCCGCTGCTGGTGCCGCGCGCCGAGCACGGCATCTCGCGCAAGGACATCAGCCCCAATGCCTTGCGGGTGCTTTACCGTCTGCGCGACGCCGGATTCCAGGCCTGTCTGGTCGGCGGCGCCGTGCGCGACCTGCTGATCGGCGGCCACCCCAAGGACTTCGACGTCGCCACCGACGCGACACCGGAGCAGGTGCGGGCGCTGTTCCGCAATTGCCGCCTGATCGGCCGCCGCTTCCGCCTGGCGCACGTGGTGTTCGGCCGCGAGATCATCGAGGTCGCCACCTTCCGCGCCGGCAGCGCCGCCGATGATGAGGACCGCGAGACCGACGACGGCGGCCGCCTGCTGCGCGACAACGTCTACGGCACCATCGAGGAGGACGCGGTCCGCCGCGACTTCACCGCCAACGCGCTCTACTACGCCATCGAGGATTTCTCGGTGCGCGACTACGTCGGCGGCTTCCAGGACGTGCGCGACCGCGTGCTGCGCCTGATCGGCGATCCGGAGACGCGCTACCGCGAGGACCCGGTGCGCATGCTGCGTGCCGCCCGCCTGGCGGCCAAGCTGGATTTCCGCATCGCCGCGGAAGCGGCGGCGCCGATCCCGCGCATGGCCCATCTGCTGGCCGGCGCGCCGCCGGCGCGGCTGTTCGACGAATGCCTGAAGATGTTCATGGCCGGGCACGCCGAGAAGAGCTTCCTGCTGCTGGAGCAACTGGGCCTGCTGCCGGAGCTGTTCCCGGAATCGGCGCGGGCCATGGCCAGCAACCGCAGCGGCGCCCTGCGCGCCATGGTGCTGCAGGCCTTGCGCAATACCGACGAACGCATCCGCGCCGACAAGCCGGTGACGCCGGCCTTCCTGTTCGCCGCCCTGTTGTGGCCGGCCTACTGCCGCGAGCTGGCGGTGCTGCAGAAGCAGGGCGTGGATCCTCTGGTGGCGCAGCAGCGCGCCGCCGACCGCGTCACCCTGCACCAGGCGCAGCGCATCGCCCTGCCGCGGCGCTATTCGCTGCCGATGCAGGAGATCTGGCTGCTGCAGCCGCGCTTCCAGCAGCGTCAGCGCAAGCGCGTGTTCCGCCTGCTGGCGCATCCGCGCTTCCGCGCCGCCTTCGATTTCCTCGAGCTGCGCGCTTCGGTGGCGCCGGAGCTGGCCGACGACCTGGCCTTCTGGCGCGAGGCCCAGGGCCAGGCGCCCGAGGAGCTGGCCGAACGCCTGTCGTCGCGCGAGGAGGAGGGCAGCGGCGGCCGTCCGCGCCGTCGTCGCCGGCGCAAGCCGCGCGGTGGTGGCGGCAGCCCCGGAGGCGAGGGCGACGCGGCGTGAGCACCGGCGCGCCGGTACACGCCTGGGTCGGCCTCGGCGGCAACCTGGGCGATGTCCGGGCGACCCTGGAGGAAGCGCTCGCGCTGCTGCCGACGCTGCCGCATACCGAACTGCTGCGCCGCTCCGCCATTTACCGCACGCCACCCTGGGGCAATACCCGGCAGCCGCCCTTCCTGAACGCCGCCGCCGAACTGCGCACCGGCCTGGCGCCGGCTGAGCTGCTGGCGGGCCTGCTGGCACTGGAGCGCCGTTTCGGCCGCGACCGCGCGTCCGAGCAGCGCTGGGGGCCGCGGCGGCTCGACCTGGACCTGCTGGTCTTCGCTGGGCAGCGCATCGACGAGCCCGGTCTGAGCATCCCGCATCCGCGCATGCACGAGCGTGCCTTCGTGCTGGTGCCGCTGGCGGAAATCGCCCCGGAACTGCAGGTGCCGGGGCAGGGCAGGGTCGCCGACCTGCTGGCCGCGGTGGATACCGGAGGCATCGAAGCGATACCTTAGAGGCCCCCGAACAGGCAGATGCCATGTACGCCAATCCCACCCGCGCCCACGACCGCGCCCCGATCACGGTGCCGGCCTTGCGCACGATGAAGGCCGAGGGCCGGCGTATCGTCTCGCTGACCTGCTACGACGCCAGCTTCGCCCGCAGCATGGAGATCGCCGGCATCGACCTGGTGCTGGTCGGCGATTCCCTGGGCATGGTCTGCCAGGGCCAGGCCAGCACCCTGCCGGTGACGGTGGACGACATCGCCTACCACGTCGCCTGCGTCGCCCGCGGCCTCGCCACCGCGCTGCTGGTGGCGGACCTGCCGTTCCAGGCCGACGCCACGCCGGAGCGGGCGCTGGATGCTTCCACCCGCTTCCTGCAGGCCGGCGCCGCCATGGTCAAGCTCGAAGGCGCCGGTCCCAAGCTCGAGGTCATCCGCTTCCTGCACGAACGCGAGATCCCGGTCTGCGCCCACCTCGGCCTGACCCCGCAGTCGGTGCTGCGCCTGGGCGGTTACCGGGTGCAGGGCCGGGAAGAGGCGGCGGCGCAGCGCCTGCTGGCCGACGCCCATGCCGTCGCCGAGGCCGGCGCCGACCTGCTGGTGCTCGAATGCGTGCCCTCGGCGCTGGCCGAGCGCATCACCGCCGAGCTCGACATTCCCACCATCGGCATCGGTGCCGGCGCCGGCTGCGACGGCCAGATCCTGGTGATGCACGACATGCTCGGCCTCGACAGCGGCCATCGCCGGCCGCGTTTCGTCAAGGATTTCCTCGCCGAGGGCGGCTCCGTGCTGGGTGCGTTCAAGGCCTATGCCGCCGCCGTGCGCGACGGCAGTTTTCCGGCCCCGGAGCACGGCTACCAATGATCCAGGTGCACGACACCGTCGCCGGCCTGCGCGCGCAGGTCCGGCAATGGCGCGAGCAGGGCGCCCGCATCGGCTTCGTGCCGACCATGGGCAACCTGCACGACGGCCATTTCGCCCTGGTGCAGCTGGCGCGCCAGCATGCCGACAAGGTGGTGGCCAGCATCTTCGTCAACCCGACCCAGTTCGGCCCCAACGAGGATTACGCGCGCTATCCGCGCACGCCCGACCGCGACATCGACGGCCTGCGCGAGGCCGGCTGCGACCTGGCCTTCCTGCCGACGGTGGAGGAGATGTATCCCTTCGGCACCATCGGCTGCGTGCAGATGCACGTGCCGGGCATCACCGACATCCTCTGCGGCGCGCACCGGCCGGGTCACTTCAACGGCGTTGCCACCGTGGTCGCGCGCCTGTTCAACATGGTGCAGCCGGACCTGGCGGTGTTCGGGCGCAAGGATTACCAGCAGCTGCAGGTGATCCGTTACATGGCGCGCGAGCTGAGTTTCCCGGTCGACATCGTGCCGGCGCCGACCCTGCGCGAGGCCGACGGCCTGGCCATGAGCTCGCGCAACCAGTACCTCGAGCCGGAGCAGCGCCGGACCGCGGTGCGCATCTACCAGACCCTGTGCTTCATGCGCGACGCGTCCCGCCAGGGCCTGCCGCTGGCGGGCATCGAGGACGAGGCGCGCGAACGGCTGGAGGCGGCCGGCTTCGAGGTGGATTACGCCGAGATCCGCCGCGCCGACCTGTCGCGGCCGCGCGCGTCCGGCGAACCCGGCCTGCTGGCGCTGATCGCCGCCCGCCTGGGCCGCACCCGCCTGATCGACAACCTGGAGTTCGACACGCCCTGATGCTGAGCGATCGACACTGGCGCGAGATCCTCGGGCACGCCGAGCGGCTGCGCCGGCACCCGCTGCGGGAGCTGGCCGCCGCCGAGGGGCGGGCGCAGGCGATGTCGCTGTCCGTGGGCCCCATCCACGCCAGCTTCGCCCGCCAGCACCTGGATGCGCAGGCCTGGTCCTCGCTGCTGGCGATGGCCGGGGAAGCGGGGCTGGACACGGCTCTGCGCGCCCTGTTCGAAGGCGAACCGGTCAATGCGAGCGAAGGCAGGCCGGCCCTGCACATGGCCCTGCGCGATGGCGCCGGCGGCGGACCGGTCGCGGCGGCCGCCAGCGCGGAAGCTCGCCGGGCGCGGGAGCGGATGCAGGCCCTGGCCGCTGCCCTGGCCGACAGCCCGGTGACCGACATCGTGCACGTCGGCATCGGCGGCAGCGACCTCGGTCCGCGCCTGGCGGTGGACGCGCTGCGTGATTTCACTGCCGGCCGCTTCCGGGTGCATTTCCTTTCCAATGCCGATGGCGGCGTGGCCGCCCGCCTGCTGGCCGGGCTGGACCCGGCGAAGACGGCCGGCGTGCTGGTGTCCAAGAGTTTCGGCACCCGCGAAACCCTGCTCAACGGCGAGGCACTGCGCGACTGGATGGGCGGCAGCGAACGCCTGTACGCGGTCAGCGCCAACATCGAAAAGGCCCGTGCCTTCGGCATCGGCGAAGAGCGGGTGCTGCCGATGTGGGACTGGGTCGGCGGCCGCTATTCGCTGTGGTCGGCGGTCGGCTTCTCCATCCTGCTGGCCCTGGGCGGCGACAACTTCGGGCGGTTGCTGGCCGGGGCCGCGATGATGGACGCGCACGTGCGCGACACGGTGCTGGCGGAGAACCTGGCCGTCTGGCACGCATTGACGGCGGTCTGGAACCGCAATGCCCTCGGCCTGCCCACCCTGGCCGTGCTGCCCTACGACCCGCGCCTGGCGTTGCTGCCGGCGCACCTGCAGCAGCTGGTGATGGAAAGCCTGGGCAAGTCGGTGCGCAACGACGGCAGCACGGCGCCGGTGGCGACGTCACCGGTGATCTGGGGCGGCACCGGCACCGACGTCCAGCACAGCTTCTTCCAGGCCCTGCACCAGGGCCGTGACATCGTGCCGGCGGAGTTCATCGGGGTGGCGCGGCCGGCGCACGGGCATGACGACAGCCACCGGCTGCTGCTGGCCAACCTGTTGGCCCAGGCCGAGGCCTTCGCCAACGGCGCCGACCCGGGCGAGCCGCACCGCCGGCATCCGGGCGGACGGCCGAGCACGCTGCTGCTGCTGGACGCGCTGACCCCGGAAGCGCTGGGCGCGCTGCTGGCGCTGTACGAACACAGCGTCTACCTGCAGGCCTGCCTCTGGGGCATCAATGCCTTCGACCAGTGGGGTGTCGAACTCGGCAAGCGCATCGCCGACGGCCTGCAATCGCAACTGGCCGGACAGGGCGAACCCGAAGACCCCATCACCCGCGCCCTCGTCGCCGAAATCCGCGCGCGCTGGACGTAGTGTCCTGGCCGCGCGAATCCGCGGCCAAACCCTTCTCAGGCAATCCCGTGCCGGGCCAGGGCCCAGGCGACGTGTTCGCGGACGAGTTCGCTGGGATGGTCGCGGCGGGAGGCGAGGGCGGCGATGACCCGGGGTGAGCGGGGGGCATTGCCGAGGGCGACGGCGATGTTGCGCAGCCAGCCTTCATAGCCGGTGCGACGGATGGCCGAACCTTCGGTGCGCTGCAGGAACTCTTCCTCGCTCCAGGCGAACAGCTCGACCAGGCTGGCCCGGTCCAGGCCGTGGCGGACGCGGAAGTCGGGTTCCGGATTGCGCACCGCGAAC
Organism: Arenimonas sp.; assembly: GCA_035304725.1. Taxonomy (GTDB): domain Bacteria; phylum Pseudomonadota; class Gammaproteobacteria; order Xanthomonadales; family Xanthomonadaceae; genus Arenimonas. The sequence continues at coordinate 8,143 of DATGPR010000161.1, read as the reverse complement.
TTGTTCCAGGGGCAGATCAGCTGGCAGTCGTCGCAGCCGAAGACGCGGTTGCCGATCAGGGGCCGCAGTTCCTCGGGGATGCTGCCGCGCAGTTCGATGGTCAGGTAGCTGATGCAGCGGCGGGCGTCGACGCGGTAGGGCGCCACGATCGCCCCGGTCGGGCAGATGTCGATGCAGCGGCGGCAGGTGCCGCAATGGGCGCTGGCCGCTTCGTCCACCGGCAGCGGCAGGTCGGTGAACAGCTCGCCGAGGAAGAACCAGCTGCCGCTGCTGCGGTGGATCAGGCAACTGTGCTTGCCGATCCAGCCCAGGCCGGCATCGCGGGCCAGGGCGCGTTCCAGTACCGGAGCCGAATCCACGAACACGCGGTAGCCGAAGTCGCCGATCTGCGCGGCGATGCGGTCGGCCAGTTGCTGCAGGCGCTTGCGCAGCAGCTTGTGGTAGTCGCGGCCCAGGGCGTAGCGGGCGATGTAGGCGCGTTCACCGTCGGCAAGGGTGGCCCAGGCCCCGGCGTCGTCGCCGGTGCCGTAGTCCATGCGCACCGAGATCACGCGCAGCGTGCCCGGCACCAGTTCGTCCGGCCGCTCGCGCTTGCTGCCGTGCCGGGCCATGTAGTCCATGGTTCCGTGCTGGCCCTTGGCCAGCCAGTCGCGCAGGTGTTCCGCGTCCTGCCGCAGGTCCACGCCGGCGATGCCGACCTGCTGGAAGCCCAGTTCGGCGCCCCAGTCCCTGATGGCCTGGGCGAGGGCCCGCATGTCGTCCGGTCCGTGCATGGCGCAAGTATAGAATCCGCGCATGACCGGGCCCCTGCCGCTGTATCGACCCTCCCAGGTGCGTGCGATGGACGAGTTCGCCATCGGCGGCCTGGGCATCGCCGCCTACGAGCTGATGTGCCGCGCCGGCGCGGCCGCCTTCCGCTGCCTGCGCCAGCGCTGGCCGGGGGTGGCGCGGATCGGCATCGCCTGCGGCCCGGGCAACAACGGCGGTGACGGTTACGTGCTGGCGCGGCTGGCACGCGAGGCCGGCCTGGAGGTGACCGTGCTGACCCCGCCCGGCGGCCATCCGCGCACGCCCGCGGCGCGGCAGGCGCTGGCCGACTGGCGCGAGGCCGGTGGCCGGGTGCTGGCCTTCGACGGCGTGCTGCCGGAAGCCGACCTGTGGGTGGACGCGCTCTACGGCATCGGCCTGACCCGCCCGCCCTCGGACGCCGCCCAGTCGATCATCGAGCGCATCAACGCCAGCCGGAGACCGGTGCTGGCCCTGGACGTGCCTTCCGGCCTGGATGCCGATACCGGCCACATCCCGGGCATCGCCGTGCAGGCGGAGCTGACCGTGAGCTTCATCGCCGGCAAGCGCGGCTGCCACACCGGCGCCGGCCTGGACTGCACCGGCACGATCCGCATCGAAACCCTGGACCTGCCGGACAGCGTGTACGCCCGCGTCCGCCCCGCCGCCTGGCTGGCGCGTCCGGAAGACCTGGGCCGCTGGCTGGAACCGCGCCACGCCAACGCGCACAAGGGTGAGCACGGGCACGTGCTGTGCATCGGCGGCGAGGCCGGCATGGGCGGCGCGGTGCGGCTGTGCGCGGAAGCGGCGCTGCGCACGGGCGTCGGCCTGGCCAGCGTCGCCACCCGCAGTTCCGGTGTCGCCGCCCTGGTGGCGGCGCGGCCGGAGGCGATGACCCATGCCGTCGAGGACGCCGCCGCGCTGGCGCCGCTGCTGGAACGCGCCGACGTGATGGCGGTGGGCCCGGGCCTGGGCCAGGGCGCCTGGGGCCGGGCGCTGCTGGACGCCGCGCTGGCCTCCGGCAAGCCGGCGGTGCTGGATGCCGACGCGCTCAACCTGATCGCCGAGCATCCGCGCGCGCTGCCGCAGGCCATCCTGACGCCGCATCCCGGCGAAGCCGGGCGCCTGCTGGGCAAGGACAGCCGCGCCATCCAGGCCGACCGCTTCGCCGCCGCCGAGGCCCTCGTCGAGCGCTACGGCTGCGTGGTCGTGCTCAAGGGCGCGGGCACGCTCGTGGCGGCGCCGGGCGAGACGCCGAGCGTGATCGGCGCCGGCAATCCGGGCATGGCGACCGGCGGCATGGGCGACCTGCTGTCCGGCGTGATCGCGGCCTTGCGCGCCCAGCATCTGCCGGCCTACTTTGCCGCCGTGGCCGGCGCCCTCCTGCACGCGGCCGCCGGCGACGAGGCGGCGCGTATCGGTGGAGAGCGGGGCCTGTTGCCTTCGGACCTGTTTCCGCATCTGCGACGGATGGCCAATCCCGAATGAAGCGCGACCTGGAACTGCCAGACCCGGAAGCGACCGAACGCCTGGCGGCCGAGCTGGCGTCCTGCCGGCCGGCCTGGGCGGTGGTCTATCTCGAGGGCGGGCTGGGGGCCGGCAAGAGCACCCTGGCCCGCGCCCTGCTGCGTGCCCTCGGCGTGAAGGGCGCGGTGCGCAGCCCGACCTACACCCTGATCGAGCGTTACCCGATCCCGGGCGGCGAGGCCGCCCACCTGGACCTGTACCGGCTGGCCAGCGCCGCCGAGCTGGATTTCCTCGGCCTGGACGAACTGGCCGCCGACGCCACCCTCTGGCTGGTCGAATGGCCGGAGCGGGGCAAGGGCCTGCTGCCCCCGGCCGACCTTCGGGTGCAGCTGTCCACCCACGGCAAGGGCCGCAAGGCGCGGCTGGTCCCGGGCACCCAGTCCGGCGAGGCCTGGCTGGGCCGGCTGGCCCAGGCGGCGGCGGGACCGGGGCAGGGGGTTCCGGGCGGTTCCTGAAGCCAATCCGAGGAAGGTGCCCCAGGCCCCGGATTCCAAAGGAAAAAGTGCTTGCGTTCCCGGCCTGCCGGTGATTCAATCGCCGCCATGCGCCGGATTCCCGCCATCGCTGTCGCCCTGATGCTGGCCCTTCCGGGGCTGCCGGCCCTGGCCGCGCAGCTGCAGGGGGTGCAGGTCCTGTCCGGCGATTCCGGCACCCGGGCGGTGCTGGAGCTGGACAAGCCGGCCGACTACAAGCTGTTCACCCTGGCCAATCCGGACCGCCTGGTCCTGGACCTGGCCGATTCCCGCCTGGCTGCCGGTTTCAGTGCCCCGCCGCCCAATGGCGTGGTCAACGGCGTGCGCACCGGCAAGCCGGAGGACGGGCTGCTGCGCGTGGTCCTGGACCTGGGCGGCGAGGTCAAGCCGCGCTCGCGCATCGAGAACGTCGACGGCCGCACCCGCCTGATCGTCGAGCTCATGGACGGCCAGGTCGCCGCCAGGACGCCGGCCCGCACCATCGAGGACGTGATCGGCCCGGGCGAGCGCAAGCTGATCATCGCCATCGACGCCGGCCACGGCGGCAAGGACCCGGGTGCGATCGGTCCCAGTGGCAAGCGCGAGAAGGACATCACCCTGGAAGTCGCCCGCGAGCTGGCCCGGCAGATCAATGCCGACCCGGGCATGGAAGCCTTCCTGGTCCGCGACGGCGACGTCTTCATTCCGCTGCAGCAGCGCTACATGAAGGCGCGCGAGGCCCAGGCCGACCTGTTCATCTCCGTGCATGCCGATGCCGCGCACAACCGCTCGGCGTCCGGTGCCTCGGTCTACGTGCTGTCGCTGCGCGGCGCCTCCTCCGAGGCGGCGCGCTGGCTGGCCGATCAGGAAAACGCCGCCGACCTGGTCGGTGGCGTCGAGCTGGACGCGCGCGACCGCAACCTGGCGGCGGTACTGCTGGACCTGTCGCAGAACGCCACCATGCGCGTCTCCGACGACATCGCCACCCAGGTGCTGGCCTCGCTCAAGGGCGTGGGCAAGGCGCACAAGCCGCAGGTCGAGCGCGCCAACTTCGTGGTGCTGCGCTCGCCGGACGTGCCTTCGATGCTGGTGGAAACCGGCTTCATCTCCAACCCGAACGAAGAGAGCAAGCTGGCCGATCCCAAGTACCGCCAGCGCCTGGCGGCGGCGATCGTCGACGGCGTGCGCAACTACTTCTCGGTGCAGGCGCCGCCGGGCACCTGGTACGCGGCCCGCCAGGGCCAGTTCGGCGGCAGCCGCCAGCACGTCGTCGCCCGCGGCGAGACCCTCAGCCAGATCGCTGCCCGGCACGGCGTGCCCATGGCCAGCATCCGCGCCGCCAACGGCCTCAAGGGTGACATGGTCAAGGCCGGCGAGCGCCTGACCATCCCGGTGCCGGTCCAGGTCGCCTCCGCGCCCGAATAGGCCCCGCCGGGGCGCCCCTTCGCCGCTGCTATCATCCGGGGTCATCGCCCGGAAGCGCAGCGACGTGCCGATCCAAGCCCTGCCCGACATCCTGGTCAACCAGATCGCCGCCGGCGAGGTCGTCGAGCGCCCCGCCTCGGTGGTGAAGGAACTGGTCGAGAACGCCCTGGACGCTGGCGCCACCCGCGTCGACATCGAGCTGGAGGAAGGCGGCGTCCGCCTGATCCGCATCCGCGACAACGGCAATGGCATCCCCGCCGAAGAGCTGCCGCTGGCGGTGGCCCGGCACGCCACCAGCAAGATCGCCACCCTCGAGGACCTCGAGCAGGTTTCCACCCTCGGTTTCCGCGGCGAGGCGCTGCCCTCGATCGCCTCGGTCTCGCGCTTCGCGCTCAGCTCGCGCCAGCCCGGCAGCGAGCACGGCGCCCGGCTGGAAGTGGATGGCGGCAAGGCCGCGCCGGTGGTGCCGCACCCGCATCCCCCGGGCACCACGGTGGAAGTGCGCGACCTGTTCTACAACGTGCCGGCGCGGCGGCGCTTCCTGCGCGCCGAGCGCACCGAGCTGGGGCATATCGAGGACTGGCTGCGCTCGCTGGCGCTGGCGCGCCCGGACGTCGAGCTGCGCATCAGCCATAACGGCCGGCTGTCCAGGCACTATCGGCCGGTGGCGGCGGAGGGCGAGCGCCTGCGCCGGCTGGCCGAGGCCCTGGGCGAGGATTTCACCCGCCAGTGCCTGCAGATCGAACACGCGGCCTCGGGGCTGCGGATGTATGGCTGGGTCGGGCTGCCGACCGCGGCGCGTTCCAGCGCCGACCAGCAGTTCTTCTACGTCAACGGCCGCGCGGTGCGCGACCGCACCGTGGCGCACGCGGTGCGCCAGGCCTATGCCGACGTGCTCTTCCACGGCCGGCATCCGGCCTTCGTGCTGTTCCTGGAATGCGATCCGCGCCAGGTGGACGTGAACGTGCATCCGGCCAAGCACGAGGTGCGCTTCCGCGAGCAGCGGCTGGTGCACGAGTTCATCTACCGCAGCCTGCACGAGGCCCTGGCCTCGGCCCGGGCGGGCGCCGTGGGCGGGGATCCGATGGCCTTGCCGGCCGCGCATCCGCTGTCGTCGCCGGGCGCCGCGGCCTCCGCAACCGCCGGTGGTGCCGCGGGTGGCGGCATGCCCGCCTGGGCCCCGCCGCGCCAGGGCGGCCTTGGCCTGGCCGAGGCGCCGGCCGCCTACGCGGCGCTCTATCGCGCGCCGGCCATGGCCACGCCGCCCCAGCCGGCGCAGGACGCGGCTCCCGGGGAGGCGCCGCCGCTGGGCTACGCCCTGGCGCAGCTGCACGGCGTCTTCATCCTGGCCGAAAATGCCGAGGGCCTGGTGCTGGTGGACATGCACGCCGCCCACGAGCGCATCACCTACGAGCGGCTCAAGGCCGCCCGCGAGGGCGAGGGCCTGCGCAGCCAGCCGCTGCTGGTGCCGGTGACCCTGTCGGTCAGCGAGCGCGAGGCCGACATTGCCGAACTGCAGGCCGAGACCCTGGCCGGCTGGGGCTTCGAGCTGCGCCGCTCGGGGCCGCAGAGCCTGAGCATCCGGGCGGTGCCGGCCCTGCTGGCCGACCTCGACCCGCGAGCCCTGGTGCTGGACGTGCTGGCCGACCTGCGCGAGCACGGCGACAGCCGCCGGGTGCAGCAGGCCCGCAACGAACTGTTGTCGACCCTGGCCTGCCATACCTCGGTGCGGGCCAACCGGCGCCTGACCGTGCCGGAAATGAATGCACTGTTGCGCGACATGGAGTCCACCGAACGCAGCGGCCAATGCAATCATGGCCGCCCGACCTGGGTGCAGCTCACCAAGGCCGATCTCGACAGGCTCTTCCTGAGGGGGCGCTAGATGACCCGATTCACCCGACACGTCCGACCCATCCTGGCTGCCGCTCTGCTGATCGCCCTGGCTGCCTGCGCGGGCGGCAATGGCGACGGCGCGGACGATGCCGAGGCCCGCGCCGCCGACGCGGCCCGGCGTGCCTACGAGAAGACCATCCTCGACTGGCGCGAGCAGCGCCTGCGCTCGCTGCAGCGGCCGGACGGCTGGCTGTCCCTGGTCGGCCTGCACTGGGTCAAGCCGGGCACCACCTTCGTCGGCAGCGCCCGCGACAATGGCACCCGGCTGGCGCTGGGTCCGGCCTACATCGGCACGCTGCACGTGGGCAAGGACCACACGGTCAGCCTGGAGATCCACCCCAGCGCCGAAGGCGAGGTGACCATCGATGGCGAGCCGGCCAAGGGCAGGGTGCTGCTGCGCACCGACCGCCAGGCGGACAAGCCGACCGTGGTCGGCTTCAACCGCGGCGACGCCAGCTTCATCGTGATCGAGCGCGGCGACCGCGTCGCCCTGCGCGTGCGCGACGCGATGGCGCGCACGCGCACGCAGTTCCCCGGCATCGACTACTTCGACATCGACCCCGGCTTCCGCTTCCAGGCGCGGCTGGAGCCGGCGCCGGCCGGCGCCACCATGGAGATCATCGACGTCAACGGCATCATCGAGCAGATGCCGCACATCGGCCGCGTGCATTTCGAGAAGGACGGCCAGGCCTACAGCCTGGACGCGGTGGACCAGGGCGACGGCCGCCTGTTCTTCACCTTCGCCGACCGCACCAGCGGTCACGAGAGCTATCCGGCGGCACGTTTCCTCTACGCCGACCCGCCGGGGCCGGACGGCATCGTGGACCTGGACTTCAATCGCGCCTACAACCCGCCCTGCGCCTTCACCGAGTTTTCCACCTGCCCGCTGCCGCCACCGGGCAACCGGCTTGACCTGCGGGTGACGGCGGGCGAAAAGAAGCCCTTGCCCTGGCCGCAATGACGAGGTGAGGCATGTTCGCAAAGGGGGTGCGGCTGTCGCTGGTACTGCTGCTGGCGGCGTCTGTCGCCGCCTGCGCCCAGGAGCCGCCGCGGCCGCTGCTGTGGAAGGTCAGTGACGCCGACAACAGCATCTACCTGCTGGGCTCCTTCCACCTGCTGAAGGAAGACGACTACCCCCTGGCCCCGGCCGTCGAGGCTGCTTTCGAGGATGCCGAGCGCCTGGTCTTCGAACTGCCGCCCGACGCCATGGCTGATCCGGCCACCGGCCGGATGATGCTGCAGGCGGCCCAGCGCACCGACGGCAGCCGGCTGCGCGAGGAGCTGTCGAAGGAAACCTGGGAGCGGCTGGAGGCGCACGCCCGCCGCCGGAACCTGCCGCTGGGCCCGATGCAGAACATGGACGCCTGGTATGTCGGCCTGGTGGTCAGCCTGACCGAGATGCAGGCCCAGGGACTGATGCCCGAGCACGGCCTGGACAAGCATTTCGCCCAGCGCGCGGTGCAGGCAGGCAAGCCAGCCGGCGGCCTGGAGAGCGTGGCCGAGCAGATCGCCCTGTTCGACGGCCTGGACCGGGAACTGCAGGTGGCCAGCCTGGAGCAGACCCTGGCGGAACTGGAGGACCTGCAGGCGCGGGTCGAGCGCATGCACACGCTCTGGCGCGCCGGCGACGCCGAGGGCCTGTACGCCATGACCGGTGCCGAGATGAAGGCCAGGCAGCCCGAGCTCTACGCGCGGGTGAACACCGCCCGCAACCAGGCCTGGCTGCCGCGCCTGAAGACCCTGCTGGATCCGCCCGGCGACGAGGACGTGCTGGTGGTGGTCGGTGCCCTGCACCTGCTGGGCGAGGACGGCCTGGTGGCCCTGTTCGAGGCCGAGGGTTACACCGTCGAGCGGCTCTGAGGTGCCGGCCAGGCCGGCCGCCCCGGCTTCGGCGCCGGCGGCACCATCACGATGCAGTCGACCGGGCAGGGCGGCAGGCAGAGCTCGCAGCCCGTGCACAGCTCCGGGATCACCGTGTGCATCAGCTTCGGCGCGCCGACGATAGCGTCCACCGGGCAGGCCTGGATGCACTTGGTGCAGCCGATGCAATCTTCCTCGAC
>DATGPR010000160.1:0-4705 GCA_035304725.1 Arenimonas sp. | reverse complement strand
GCGCTGCGGCGCAGGCGGTCGTGGATGGCCAGCCAGTCGGGGCCTTCCGGCGGGCGTTCGGCGAGCAGGAGGTGGGCGCCGCGGGCGTCCAGTTCGCGCAGGGCGGCATAGAGGCCGTGGGCGTAGCCGGCCGGGTCGGCGGGCAGGGTCAGGCCGGGCAGGCCGTCCGGCAGCGTGCCCAGTGCCAGGGCCTGCACCCGCTTGCCCAGGGTCTGCTGCTGCTCGGCCTCGGCCGGCAGCGCCTCCCGTGGCAGCAGCAGCAGGGGCGTGCGCGGGGCGTAGTGGGCTTCCAGGGTCCCGGAGGCACGCGGGCTGTCGCCGGCCGGGCCGGCGGCCACCGGGCCGATCGCCGCCTCGATCCGTGCGCGCTCCAGCATGCCCGGGCGCAGGATGCGCGGCGTGTCGCCGGACAGGTCGACGATGGTGCTTTCGATGCCGACCCGGCACTCGCCGCCGTCCAGCACCACCGGCACGGCCTCGCCGAACTCGGCCCGCACGTGCGCGGCCGTGGTCGGGCTGACATGGCCGAAGCGATTGGCCGAGGGCGCCGCCAGGCCGCCGCCGAAGGCGCGCAGCAATGCCAGGGCCAGCGGGTGGTCGGGGCAGCGCAGGCCGACGGTGTCCTGGCCGCCGGTGACCTCGTCCGGCACCCGCGGCTGCCGGCGCAGGATCAGGGTCAGCGGTCCGGGCCAGAAGGCGCGGGCCAGGGCCCGGGCGGCATCGGGGATGTCGCGCGCCCAGGCGTCCAGGGCCTCGGCACCGGCCACGTGCACGATCAGCGGGTGGTCGGCCGGCCGGCCCTTGAGCGCGAAGATCCGCCGCACCGCTTCGGGATTGGCCGCGTCGGCGGCCAGGCCGTAGACGGTTTCGGTGGGCAGGCCGATGGCCTCGCCGCGGCGCAACGCGGCCAGGGCCTGTTCGAGCTGGGCGCCGGGGGTCGTCATGGCGCGCATTGTCCCATGCCCTCCCGCGGTTTGCCGCCGCCCGGCCGCAGGGAGGAAAATGCCGGTTTTCCGTAGCTCTGGAGCCGCACCATGTCCATCCTCCGCATGGCCGACCTCGACCTGGCCGGCAAGCGCGTCCTGATCCGCGAAGACCTGAACGTGCCGGTCAAGGACGGCCGCATCACTTCCGAGCAGCGCATCCAGGCCGCCCTGCCGACCCTGCGCCTGGCCCTGGAGAAGGGCGCGGCGGTGATGGTGATGTCGCACCTGGGCCGACCCAAGGAAGGCGTGTGGACCGCCGAGGATTCGCTGGCGCCGGTTGCCGCCCGCCTGGGCGAGCTGCTGGGCCGCGAGGTGCCGCTGCTGAAGGACTGGGTCGACGGCGTCGACGTGCAGCCCGGCCAGATCGTGCTGCTGGAGAACTGCCGCATGAACGTCGGCGAGAAGGCCGATGACGAGGCGCTGGCGAAGAAGTACGCCGCCCTCTGCGACGTCTTCGTGATGGATGCCTTCGGCACCGCCCACCGCGCCCAGGCCTCGACCCACGGCGTGATCCGCTTCGCCAAGCAGGCCTGCGGCGGCCCGCTGCTGATGGCCGAACTGGACGCCCTGGCCAAGGCCCTGCACGCGCCGGCGCGGCCGCTGGTGGCCATCGTCGCCGGCTCCAAGGTCAGCACCAAGCTGGAACTGCTGTCCAACCTGGTGACCAAGGTGGACCAGCTGATCGTCGGCGGCGGCATCGCCAACACCTTCATCGCCGCCATGGGCCACAAGGTCGGCAAGTCGCTGTGCGAGGCCGACCTGCTGGAGACGGCCCGCGGCATCATGGCCGACGCCAGGGCCCGCGGCGCCGAGATCCCGCTGCCCACGGACGTCGTGGTGGCGCCCGAGTTCGCCGCCGACGCCCCGGCCACCGTCAAGCCGGTGGACCAGGTGGGCGAGGGCGAGATGATCCTGGACATCGGCCCGGACACCGCCGCCCGCTATGCCGAGATCATCCGCAAGGCCGGCAGCGTGATCTGGAACGGCCCGGTCGGCGTCTTCGAGTTCGACGCCTTCGGCAAGGGCACCGAGGCCCTGGCCCGCGCCATCGCCGAGTCCGGCGCCTTCTCCATCGCCGGTGGCGGTGACACCCTGGCGGCGGTGGACAAGTATGGCGTCGAGTCCGGCATCAGCTACATCAGCACCGGCGGCGGCGCCTTCCTCGAGTTCTGCGAGGGCAAGGAGCTGCCGGCGGTGGCGGCCCTGAAGGCGCGCGCCGGCTGAACCCCGGGCGGTGCTGGCAGCGTCGCGGTGGCGTGCTAGCGTAGCGGCGATGCCGAATGCCGATGCCGCCATGAGCCCCCCGATCCAGCGCCGCACCAAGATCCTCGCCACCCTCGGCCCGGCCACCGACGCGCCGGGTGTGATGGACGGCCTGGTCCGGGCCGGGGTCAACGTGGTGCGGCTGAACTTCTCGCATGGCAGCGCCCAGCAGCACGCCGCCCGGGTGGCGGCCCTGCGCGAGGCGGCGGCGCGCGAGGGCCGCGAGGTCGGCGTGCTGGCCGACCTGCCGGGCCCGAAGATCCGCATCGAGCATTTCGCCGACGGCAAGGTGAGCCTGCGCGCCGGCCAGGCCTTCACCCTGGACTGCCGCGCCGACGCGCCGCCGGGCGATGCCTCGCGGGTGGGCGTGAGCTACCTGGGCCTGGTCGGCGACGTCGCCGCCGGCGACGTGCTGCTGCTGGACGACGGCCTGATCGCCCTGCGCGTCACCGCGGTCGAGGGCAGCGCCATCCACACCGAGGTGCTGACCGACGGCGTGCTCTCCGACCGCAAGGGTCTGAACCGGCTGGGCGGTGGCCTGTCCCTGGGCGCGCTGTCCGAGGCCGACCGCGCCCACATCGTCACCGCCGCCGGCCTGGACGTGGATTTCATCGCCGTGTCCTTCTGCCGCAGCGCCGCCGACATCGAGGAGGCGCGGGCCCTGGCCCGGGCCGCCGGCAGCGACGCGGCCATCGTCGCCAAGATCGAGCGCGCCGAGGCCATCGCCAACCTGGAGGAGATCACCGCCGCCGCCGACGTGGTGATGGTGGCCCGCGGCGACCTCGGCGTGGAGATCGGCGATGCCGAGCTGCCCGGCCTGCAGAAGAAGATCATCCGCACCGCCCTGGAGCACAACAGGGTGGTGATCACCGCCACCCAGATGCTGCAGTCCATGGTGGACAACCCGATCCCGACCCGGGCCGAGGTGCTGGACGTGGCCAACTCGGTCATCGACGGCACCGACGCGGTGATGCTCTCGGCGGAGACCGCCTCCGGCCACTACCCGGTGAAGGCGGTGGAGGCGATGGCGCGCATCTGCCTGGGCGCCGAGCGCCAGTTCAACCACGACACCGATTTCGAGAAGGCGCCGCGCGGCCTGCAGCGGGCCGACCAGGCCATCGCCATGGCCAGCATGTTCCTCACCGAGCACATCCAGGTGCGGGCCATCGTCGCCCTGACCGAATCGGGCGGCACCGCCCGCTTCCTCTCGCGTTTCCGTTCGCAGGTGCCGATCTACGGCCTTTCCAGGCACGCGCCGGCGCGCCGGCGCATGGCGCTGGTGCGCGATGTGTTCCCGATCGATTTCGACAGCCAGGGCATGGGCAGCCGCGAGGCCGCGGCCCGGGCGGTGGCGCACCTGTACAGGGCCGGCCTGCTGGCCGAGGGCGACCGGGTCATCCTGACCAGCGGCGATTCCATGGAATTGCACGGCGCCACCAACACCCTGCGCCTGCTCCAGGTCGGCGCCGGCGGCAAGGCCGAGGGCCTGGGCGAGCTCTGAGCCCGGGGCACGGCTCCGTTGGGGCTGTGGAAGGGGGCCGGAGGGCCGCGGTTCCGGGCCGGGGCCGGCGCAAGCAGGTATAATGCCGGGCTCCCAGCCACACCCCCGGAATCGCCATGAGCATCGACCAACTCGCCGAGACCGCCCAGGCCATGGTGGCCGCGGGCAAGGGCATCATCGCCATCGATGAGTCCACCAACACCATCAAGAAGCGTTTCGAGGCCGTCGGCGTCGAGAGCACCGAGGAGAACCGCCGCGCCTACCGGGAAATGCTGCTGACCACCCCGGGTCTGGGCGACTACATCTCCGGCGCCATCCTCTATGACGAGACCATCCGCCAGTCCACCCGCGACGGCGTGCCCTTCACCAAGGTGATGGCCGATGCCGGCGTGATCCCGGGCATCAAGGTCGACAAGGGCGCCATGCCGCTGGCCGGCTTCCCCGGCGAGCTGGTCACCGAGGGCCTGGACGGCCTGCGCGACCGCCTGAAGGAGTACGCGAAGCTGGGCGCCCGTTTCGCCAAGTGGCGCGCCGTCATCACCATCGGCGAGGACATGCCCTCGGGTACCTGCATCGAGGCCAACAGCCACGCCCTGGCCCGCTACGCGGCCCTGTGCCAGGAGCAGGGCATCGTGCCGATGGTGGAGCCGGAGGTGCTGATGGACGGCGACCACGACATCGACACCTGCTACGAAGTCACCGAGGTCACCCTGCGCTCGCTGTTCGGCGCCCTGTACGAGCACAACGTCATGCTCGAGGGCACCATCCTCAAGGCCAGCATGGTCGTGCCCGGCAAGAACTGCCCGGAGCAGGCCTCGGTCGAGGAAGTCGCCGAGATGACCCTGCGCTGCCTGAAGTCCTCGGTGCCGGCCACCCTGCCGGGCATCGTGTTCCTGTCCGGCGGCCAGAGCGACGAGGCGGCCACCGCCCACCTCAACGCCATGAACCAGATGGG
>DATGPR010000159.1:0-13720 GCA_035304725.1 Arenimonas sp. | reverse complement strand
CAGGTCGTCCACCTGCAGGCCGCAGCGCTGCACGCACTTGCTGACGTTGGTGGCGGCCGACTGGGCGCAGGTCACCAGGTGGGCGCGCACCTCCAGGCGCACGCCGCTCATCCCGACCGGGTTGCGGATGCCTTCCTGGGAGTTGTCGACGATGTACTCCTGCGGGATGGCGTGCAGGATGCGCTGGTCGGCCGGCACCGCCACTGCCTTGGCCGCCTCCAGCACCCGGTCCAGGTCGGCATAGGTGACTTCGCCGCCGGCGACCGGGACGATGCCGGGCGAATTGCGGCACTGGGTGTGGCTGCCGCTGATGCTGGCGTAGACCGAGCGGATCTCGCAGCCGGCCATCAGCTCGGCCTCCTCGACCGCGCGCTGGATCGACTGCACCGTGGACTCGATGTCCACCACCACGCCGCGCTTCATGCCGCGCGATTCGTGGCTGCCGATGCCGATCACCTCGATCTCGTGGCCGGGCTCGTACTCGCCCACCAGCGCCGTCACCTTGGACGTGCCGATGTCCAGGCCCACGATCAACGACTTGTCACCCTTGCGGTTCATCATTCGCATCCTTCTCAAGCACCCTCGCCCCAGACGACCGCGAAGCCGTTCGTGTAACGGAGGTCGGCCCGGACGATCCGGCGTTCCGGATCCGCCGCCAGCTGCGGCAGCATCCGGGCGAAACGCGCCAGCCGCGCCTGCGGATCGCCGCGGCCGGCCTCCAGCACGGAACCGTCGTCCAGCTCCAGGCTCCAGCTGCCGCGGGCGCTCAGGCGCACCACGTCGATGCTGCGGCCCATCGGCAGGAACAGCGGCCGCGCCGACGAATACATGGACATCAGTTCGGAGGCGCGGTCGTCCGGACCCTCGAACAACGGAAGACCGGCACCGGAACCGGACGGCGCCGCGAACAGCTCGCCCTGCTCCGACAACATCCGGCCATCGCCCCAGCGCGCCACCGGGCGGTGCTCGGTGAGGCTGATCTCCAGCAGGTCGGGCCAGCGCTTGCGCACCTGCACCGTCTTCACCCAGGGCAGCCCGGCGACGCTCTCGCGCACCTGATCCAGGTCCACGGCGAAGAAGCCGCGCTGCACCAGCGGCAGCACCGCCTCGCGCACCGCCTGCTCGTCGACCTGGCGGAACTCGCCGGTCACCGCCAGCCGGCGCATCGGCCAGCGCTCGCCGCCGATCCAGCCGTTGAGCACGGCCACGACCGGCGCCGCCACCAGGGCGATGGCCAGGGTCCAGGCGGCGATGCGCAGCAGGGCGTTCATGTGCGCGCGCCCTCCCCTGCCAGGCTGGTTTCCAGCACCCGCCAGCACAGTTCCTCGAAGGAGACGCCGAGCTGGCCGGCAGCCTTGGGCACCAGCGAATGGCTGGTCATGCCCGGCGCCGTGTTCACTTCCAGCAGGAAGTTGTTGCCGGCCTGGTCGCGCATCACGTCGACGCGGCCCCAGCCGCTGCAGCCGACGGCGCGGAAGGCGGCCAGGGCCAGCGCGCCGATCTCGCGCTCAGCCTCGCCTTCCAGGCCCGGGCAGATGTACCGGGTGTCCTCGGCCTGGTACTTGGCGTGGTAGTCGTAGTACTCGCCGGCCGGGACGATGCGGATGCTCGGCAGGGCGATGTCACCGAGCACGCCGACCGTGTATTCGCCGCCCTGGATCAGCTGCTCCATCAGCAGCTCGCCCGGGTAACCCGCTGCCAGCTCGACGGCGGACTGCAGGCCGGCCTCGTCGAACACGCGGGAGACGCCGACGCTGGAACCCTCGCAGGCCGGCTTGACGATCACCGGCAGGCCCAGCTCGCGGGCCGCCGCCTTGACGTCGTCGCCGGGCGAGAGCCGCACGTAGCGCGGCGTCGGCAGGCCCAGCGCCAGCCAGACCTGCTTGCTGCGGATCTTGTCCATGGCCAGGGCCGAGCCGAGCACGCCGGACCCGGTCAGCGGCACGCCCAGGGCCTCGCACAGGCCCTGCAGCACACCATCCTCGCCACCACCCTTGTTGCCGTGGAGGATGTTGAAGACGCGGTCGAAGCGCTTCTCCGCCAGCGCCTGCACCAGGGCCGGGATGCCGTCCACGGCGTGCGCGTCCACGCCGCGCGAGCGCAGCGCCTCCAGCACGTTGCGGCCGGAATCCAGCGAGACCTCGCGCTCGGCGCTGGTGCCGCCCATCAGCACGGCGACCCGGCCGAAGGCCTTCGGATCGGTGACGCGCAGCGGCGGAACATTGACCGGCCTCATGCCTGCGGTTCTCCCTTGATGCCCTGCTCGGCCAGCGCCGCGGCGACGGCGCCGATGTCGCCGGCACCCATCACCAGCAGCAGGTCGCCGTCGGCCAGCACATCGGCCAGCACCGAGGGCAGCTCGCGGGCGGGACCGGCCAGCACCGGGTCGATGCGGCCGCGGGCGCGGATGGCGCGGGCCAGGGCCTTGGCGTCGGCGCCGGCGATCGGCTGCTCGCCGGCCGGATAGACGTCGGTCAGCAGCACCGCGTCGGCGCTGGAGAGCACGGCGGCGAAGTCGTCGAGCAGATCGCGGGTGCGGGTGTAGCGGTGCGGCTGGAAGGCCACCACCAGGCGCCGATCCGGCCAGCCGCCGCGGGCGGCGGCGAACACCGCTTCCAGCTCGCGCGGATGGTGGCCGTAGTCATCCACCAGCAGGGCCTTGCCGCGGCCGAAGTCGAGCTCGCCCTTGAGGTTGAAGCGGCGGCCGATGCCCTGGAACTTCTCCAGCGCCGCACCGATGGCCTCGCCCGGCACGCCCAGCTGCCAGCCGATGGCGGCGGCGGCCAGGGCGTTGAGCACGTTGTGCCGGCCCGGCAGGTTCAGCCGCACCGGCCGCGGCTGCTCATCCGGCAGGTGCAGGGTGAAGCGCATGGCCCGGCCCTCCTGGCACACCTCGGAGGCACGCACGTCGGCCGGCTGCTCGATGCCGTAGGTGACCATGTGCCGCGGCATGTCGGCGGCCAGCTCGGCCACTTCCGGATCGTCCACGCACAGCACCGCCAGGCCGTAGAAGGGCAGCCGGTGCAGGAATTCGGAGAAGGCGCGCTTCACCCGCTCGAAGTCGCCGCCGTAGTTCTCCAGGTGATCGACGTCGATATTGGTGACCACGGCCACCAGCGGGTTCAGGCGCAGGAAGCTGCCGTCGCTCTCGTCGGCCTCGGCCACCAGCCACCGGCCCTGGCCCAGGCGGGCATTGGCGCCGGCCGAGAGCAGCTGGCCGCCGATCACGAAGGTCGGATCCAGGCCGCCCTCGCTGAGCACGCTGGCCACCAGCGAGGTGGTGGTGGTCTTGCCGTGGGTGCCGGCGATGGCGATGCCACGCTTGAAGCGCATCAGCTCGGCCAGCATCTCCGCCCGCGGCACCACCGGGATGCGCTGCTCGCGGGCGGCGCGCAGCTCCGGGTTGTCCGGGCGGATGGCGCTGGAAACGACGACCACGTCGGCACCGGTCACGTGCGCGGCGTCATGGCCGCGGTGCACGACCGCGCCCATGCCGGCCAGGCGGCGGGTGGTGGCGTTGTCGCCCAGGTCGGAACCGCTGACCTGGTAGCCCTGGTTCACCAGCACCTCGGCGATGCCGCTCATGCCGACGCCACCGATGCCGATGAAGTGCACGCGCGGGAAGGCGCGGGCCAGGTCGCCGGAGGTTTGCAGGCGTCCACGCATCATGCCCGGGCCTCCTGCAGGACGAGATCGGCGACGCGCTCGGCGGCGTCGGGGCGGGCGGCGCCGCGGGCGGCGACGGCCATGGCCAGGCGCTTGCCGGCATCGGCCAGCAGCGGCTGCAGCGCCGCCAGCAGGCGATCGGCAAAGCCCTCGCCTTCCGGCACGATCACCGCGGCGCCACGCTCGGCCAGGTACTCGGCATTTCGGGTCTGGTGGTCGTCCACCGCCGCCGGGAAGGGCACCAGCACGCCGCCGACGCCGGCCGCGCACAGCTCGGCCAGGGTGAGCGCGCCGGCGCGGCAGACGACGAGGTCGGCCCAGGCATAGGCCTCGGCCATGTCGGCGATGAAGGGTTCGACGCTGGCGGCGACGCCGGCGGCGGCATAGGCGGCGCGGGCAGCCTCGGCGTGGCGCTCGCCGCACTGGTGCCGCAGCTGCGGGCGCGCCGCCTCGGGCAGGCGGGCAATGACCTCGGGCAGGCCACGGTTGAGCGCGGCCGCGCCCTGGCTGCCACCCAGCACGAGCAGTCGGGCGACGCCGTCGCGGCCGGCCAGGCGCTGCGCCGGCGCCGGCAGCGCGGCGATGGCCGGGCGTACCGGGTTGCCGACGTCATCGGTGACGCGGCCCGGGAAGCTGCCCGGGAAGCCGCACATCACCCGCCGCGCCAGCTTCGCCAGCACACGGTTGGTGAAACCGGGCGCGCGGTTCTGCTCGTGCACCAGCAGCGGCCGGCGCAGCAGCCAGGCGCAGAGGCCGCCGGGGCCGGCGGCGTAACCGCCAAAGCTCAGCACCGCCCGCGGCCGCAGCCGGCGCAGCACCCGCAGCGCCTGCCAGAGCGCGCGCAGCAGGCGGAACGGCGCGGTGACCAGGGTGGCGATGCCCTTGCCGCGCAGGCCGGCGACATCGATGGTTTCCAGGGCGATGCCGGCCGCCGGCACCAGCCGGGTTTCCATGGCGCCGCGCGCGCCCAGCCAGACCACCGGCACATCGCGGGCGCGCAGGGCCTCGGCCACCGCCAGGCCCGGGAAGATGTGGCCGCCGGTTCCGCCGGCGAGGATCAGCACGGGCGCGTTCATCCGGCCGTCCCCCACTTCGGTTCGACACGATGGCGCGAGCCGCGCGGGCCCACCGCCGCCACCGGCGCCGGCTCGGGCGTCGCGACCGGGCGCGAGGCCGGCAGCGGCGGCTCCTCCAGCTCCTCTTCGGCCTCCGCCTCGATCTCGCCCTCGCCGCGCAGGCGCGCGACCTGGCGCTCGGCGCGGTCGAGCTCGTAGCTCACCCGCAGCAGCAGGCCGATGGCCATGCAGGTCATCAGCACCGAGGAACCGCCGGAGGAGATCAGCGGCAGCGTCAGGCCCTTGGTCGGCAGGATGCCGAGGTTCACGCCGATGGAGACGAAGGCCTGCAGGCCGATCCAGAAGCCGACGCCGAAGGCGCAGAAGCCGGCGAAGTGCCGCCGCCGCTCCACCGCCCGCAGGCCGATGGAGAAGGTGCGCCAGGCGAAGGCGCCGAACAGCAGGATCAGCCCCGCCGCGCCGACGAAACCGAGCTCCTCGGCCGCCACCGAGAAGATGAAGTCGGTATGCGCCTCAGGCAGGTAGAACAGCTTCTGCACGCTGGCGCCCAAGCCTACGCCGAACCACTCGCCGCGGCCGATGGCGATCAGCGCCTGGGTCAGCTGGAAGCCGTCGTTGAACGGGTCTTCCCAGGGATTGAGGAAGGACTTCAGGCGCGCCACGCGATACGGCGCCGCCACCGCCACCATCGCCAGCAGCGGCAGGGCCACCGCGCCCATCAGGCCGAGGTGGGCGATGCGGGCGCCGCCCAGCCAGACCATGCCGCCGGTGATGGCCAGGATCAGCGCCGCCGAACCGAAGTCCGGCTGCAGCAGCAGGAAGGCGACGATGCCGCCGGCCATGCCCAGCGGCTTGAGCAGCGCCTTCCAGCGATGGCCGATCTCGTCGCGGTGGCGTACCAGGTAGCTGGCCAGCCAGACGATCAGCAGCAGCTTCACCGCCTCCACCGCCTGGAACTTGGACACGCCCAGGTTGATCCAGCGCTGGGCGCCATTGACGGTGTGGCCGATGCCCGGCAGGAACACCAGGAACAGCAGCAGGAAGCAGCCCAGCAGCAGCCACTGGCTGTAGCGCTCGATGCGCTTGAGCTCGGTGCGCATCAGCGCCCAGGCCAGGACCAGGCCGAGCAGGAGGAAGGCCACGTGCCGGATCAGGAAGTGGAAGGGACCGACGCCCAGGCCTTCGGCGATCGCCACCGAGCTGGAGCCGACCATGACCACGCCGAAGGCGGCCAGCACCAGGGCCATGCCGAGCAGCCAAGGGTCGTAGCGGCCGTTGATCTGTTCCAGCCGGGTGGCCTGCTGTGCGCGCTGGTCGGCGAGGTTGCTCATCAGCGCACCTTCAACGTGGCGAGGCCGACCAGGACGAGCATCACGGAGATGATCCAGAAGCGCACGATCACGCGCGGCTCCGGCCAGCCCTTGAGCTCGAAGTGGTGGTGGATGGGGGCCATGCGGAACACCCGCCGGCCGGTGAGCTTGAAGCTGGCGACCTGGATCATCACCGACAGCGTCTCGATGACGAAGATGCCGCCCATGACCACCAGGATCAGCTCCTGGCGGACGATCACCGCGATGGTGCCGAGCACCGCACCCAGGGCCAGGGCGCCGATGTCGCCCATGAACACCATGGCCGGATAGGTGTTGAACCAGAGGAAGCCGAGGCCGGCGCCGGCGATCGCGGCGCAGAAGATGGTGATCTCGCCGGCACCCGGGATCGCCGGGATGCCCAGGTAGGACGAGAACACGGCATTGCCCGAGGCGTAGGCGAAGATGCCCAGGGCGCCGGCCACCAGCACCGTCGGCATGATCGCCAGGCCGTCCAGGCCGTCGGTCAGGTTGACCGCGTTGGAGAAGCCGACGATCCAGAAATAGGCCACCACCACGAAGACGACGCCCAGCGGCAGCGCCACGTCCTTGAGCAGCGGCAGGAACAGCGTGGTGGCATCCGGCGTGTCGGCGGTGAAGTACAGGAACAGCGCCGCCGCCAGGCCGAACAGCGACTGCAGCGCGTACTTGTGCCGCGACTTCAGGCCGTTGGGGTCGCGGCGGACGATCTTGATCCAGTCGTCCAGCCAGCCGATGGCGCCGAAGGCCAGCATCACCGCCAGCAGCACCCAGACGTAGCGGTTGCGCAGGTCGGCCCAGAGCAGCGTCGACAGGGTGATGGTCAGCAGGATCAGCGAGCCGCCCATGGTCGGCGTGCCGGCCTTGGAGAAGTGCGTCTGCGGGCCGTCGCTGCGGATCGGCTGGCCGCCCTTGAGCCGGGCCAGGCGGGCAATCACCGCCGGACCCAGCCACAGCGACAGCAGCAGCGCCGTCAGCGCGCCCAGGATGCCGCGGAAGGTGATGTAGCCGAACAGCGGCGGCATCCACCCCATCTCGTGCAGCCAGCGGGCCAGTTCAAGCAACATCGTGGCGTTCCCCTTCGCCATGGGTGGCCAGCACCGCGGCCACCACCTTGTCCATCGCGCTCGAGCGCGAGCCCTTGACCAGGCAGCGCAGCCCGGCCGGCGCCGAGGCCAGCGCGGTCACCAGCGCCTGGGCCAGGGAATCGCGATCACGGAAATGCCGGGCGCCGTCGCCGAAGGCGCGCACCGCCTCGGCGCTCAGCTCGCCGGTGGCCCACAGCGCCTGCAGGCCGGCGCGGCGGGCGCGGTCGCCGATGTCGGCGTGCATGGCCGGGGCGCCCTCGCCCAGCTCGGCCATGTCGCCCAGCACCAGCCAGGCCGGGCCACCGCTGGCGGCCAACGCGTCGATCGCCGCGGCCACGGAACCGGGATTGGCGTTGTAGCTGTCGTCCACCAGCACGGCGCCGTTGCGCAGCCGGTGCGGCACCTGCCGGCCGGGCACCGGCTCGGCGGCTTCCAGGCCGGCGACGACGTGCTCGAGGCCGGCGCCGGCGCCCAGGGCCAGACCGGCCGCGGCCAGCGCGTTCATCACGTGGTGGCGGCCGGCCATGGGCAGGCGCACCGCCGCCTCGCCGGCCGGGCTGTGCAGGCGGAAGCGCATGGCCTCGCCCTCGGCGCGGATGTCGCTGGCGCGCAGGTCGGCGTCGTTCTCCAGGCCGAAGCGCAGCACCCGGCGGCCGCCGATGCGCTGCATGAAGAAGGGTGCGAAGGCGTCGTCCGCGTTCACCACCGCCACGCCATCGTCGGGCAAGGCCTCGTAGACGGCGGACTTGGTCTCGGCCACGCCCAGCAGGCTGCCCATGCGCTCCAGGTGCGCCGGCATCACGTTGTTCACCAGCGCCACCTGCGGCGGCACGATCGAGGCCAGGTAGGCGATGTCGCCGGGCTTGCCGGCGCCCATCTCGTAGATGGCGAAGCGGGCATCCTCGGGCGCGTCCAGCACCGCCAGCGGCAGGCCGATCTCGTTGTTGCGGTTGCCGGGATTGGCGTAGGCCTTGCCGGCCCGCGACAGGATCGACAGCGCCAGCGTCTTCACGCTGGTCTTGCCATTGCTGCCAGTCAGCGCCACCACCACCGCCGGGCGGCCCTGCTGCACGCCGGCGGCCAGCTCGCCCAGGGCTTCCTCGGTATCGGCGCAGAGCACCTGCGGCAGCGGCACGTCCACTTCCCGCTGCACCAGCAGGGCGGCGGCGCCGCGCTCGGCGGCCTGGGCAGCGTGGTCGTGACCGTCATGGCGCTCGCCGCGAAGGGCGACGAACAGGGCGCCGGGCGTCAGCGCGCGCGAATCGGTGCACACCGACGTCACCACGACATCGGCGCCAAGCTGGCGGCCTTCCACCCAGCGGGCGACCTGCGAGAGCGGCAGCGGCCTCATGCCCTGCCCTCCAGGGCGGCCGCAGCCACCTGCAGATCGTCGAAGGGGAAACGCTGGCCGCCCACTTCCTGGTAGGCCTCGTGGCCCTTGCCGGCCACCAGCACCACGTCGCCGGGCGCGGCCGCGGCCACTGCCTCGCGGATGGCGCGGGCGCGGTCGCGCTGCACGCGCACGGCCTCGGGACGGGTGAAGCCGGCGAGGATGGCGGCGACGATGGCATCGCCGTCCTCGCCGCGCGGGTTGTCGTCGGTGACGATGACGCGGTCGGCGCCGGCCTCGGCAATGGCGGCCATCTGCGGCCGCTTGCCGGCGTCGCGCTCGCCGCCACAGCCGAACACGCAGGTCAGGTGGCCGCGGGTGTGTTCGCGCAGGCTGGCCAGGGCCTGCTGCAGGGCATCGGGCGTGTGCGCGTAGTCGACCACCACCAGCGGCTGGCCGGCGCCACCGCCGACGCGGCTCATGCGGCCGCCGACCGGGCTCAGCCGCGGCAGCATCGCCGCCACCTCGGCCAGCGGCCAGCCGAGGGCGCGCAGCACGCCGGCCACGGCCAGCAGGTTGTCGACGTTGAAGCGGCCGAGCAGGTGCGAGACCACCGCCTGCGATTCGCCCTGCTCCACCAGGCGGAAATGCAGGCCATCGGGCTGCAGGCGCACGTCCTCGGCGCGCAGGCTGGCGCCGGCGGCGCCGCGCGAGCTCACGCCGATGCGGCGCAGGCCGGCGGATACGCCCTGGTGCAGGCGCAGGCCGAAGGGATCGTCCAGGTTGATCACCACCGCCTGCAGGCCGGGCCAGGCGAACAGCCGGGCCTTGGCTTCGCCATAGGCCTCCATGCTGCCGTGGTAATCGAGGTGGTCGCGGGTGAGGTTGGTGAAGACGGCGATGCGGAAGGCCACCGCATCGACGCGGCCCTGGTCGAGCGCGTGCGAGGACACTTCCATGGCGACATGGCTGGCGCCCTGGTCGCGCATGCGCGCCAGCAGACGGTGCACGGTGATGACGTCGGGCGTGGTGCGTTCGCCGGCCTCCAGCTGGCCGTGCAGGCCGGCGCCGAGCGTGCCGATGCTGCCGGCGACGGCGCCGGACAGGCTCAGCGCCTGCGCCAGCAGCTGCACGGTCGAGGTCTTGCCATTGGTGCCGGTGACGCCGGTCACCGCCATCGCCTTGGAGGGCGCGTCGTAGAAGCGATCGGCCAGCTCGCCCTGGCGGCCGCGCAGGCCGGGCACGGCGATGGCATTGGCAGGCGCGGCCAGGTCGGCCGGCAGCGGCGGTTCGAACAGGATGGCGGCGGCCCCGGCCGGCGCGTGCCGCAGGCCGTGCGTGCGGGCGCCGGCCAGGGCGACGAAGGCGCCGCCCGGACCGACATCGCGGCTGTCCGCGCTCAGGCCGGTGATCAAGGGATCGAAACCCGCCGGCAGCGGCGGCTGGCCGGCGAGGAGCTGGCTGAGCGGCATGGCCCGGCTCATTCCAGTGCCTCCCGCGGCTGCGCGGCGACCACGCCGGCGGTGCGGCGCTCCTTGGCGGCGCGCGCGGCGTACCACTGCTCGATGGCATCCGGCGGCACGTCCATCAGCCGCAGCGCGCCATCCATGACCCGGTGGAAGACCGGCGCCGACACCGCGCCGCCGCCGTATTCCATGCCCTGCGGCTCGTGGATCACCACGGCAGTGGCGAAGCGCGGCTGGCTGGCCGGCACCAGACCGACGAAGACGGCGGCGTAGCGGTTGGCGGCATAACCGCCGCCGCTGGCCTTGCGCGAGGTGCCGGTCTTGCCGGCGACCCGGTAGCCGAGCACGGCGGCGCGGCGGGCGGTTCCGTCGGGGCCGGTGACGGTTTCCATCATCGTCATCAGCTGCCGGGCGATGACCGGATCGATCACCTGCACGCCCTCGTCGCGGGCGCCCTTGACGAAGCTGGGCTGGTGCAGGCGGCCGCCGTTGCCGACCGCGGCATAGGCGCGGGCCAGCTGCAGCGGCGTCACCGACAGGCCGTAGCCATAGGAAATGGTGGCCTTCTCGGTCGGGCCCCAGGTTTCCGGGCCGCGCAGCACGCCGGCCGACTCGCCGGGGAAGCCGCTGCCGGTGACCTGGCCGAGGCCGAAGCGCCGGTACATGTCGTACTGGTGGGCGTTGCTGAGCTCGGCGGCGATGCGGGTGGCGCCGACGTTCGAGCTCTTGGTCAGCACGCCGGTGACGGTCAGCACGCCGTAGTTGCGGAAATCCTTGACGGTGTAGCCGCCGGGCAGCGGCATGTAGCCGGGCGCGGTCTGCACCGGCGTGTCCGGGGTGAACTTGCCGCTCTCCAGCGCCGCCGCCAGGGTGAAGGTCTTCATCACCGAACCGGGCTCGACCACGTCGGTGACGGCGCGGTTGCGGCGGGCCTCGCTGTTGCCGGCCTCGCGGGCATTGGGGTTGTAGCTGGGCAGGTTGACCATGGCGAGGATCTCGCCGGTGGCCACGTCCAGCACCACCACCGAGCCGCTGCTGGCGCCGTGCTCGACCAGGGCGGTCTTGAGCTCGCGGTAGGCCAGGTACTGCAGGCGGCGGTCGATCGACAGCGTCAGGTCGCGACCCGGCTCGGCGGGGCGCACCAGGTCCACGTACTCGACGATGCGGCCGCGGCGGTCGCGGATGACGCGCTGGCTGCCCGGCTTGCCGCTCAGCCAGTCGTCGAAGGCCAGCTCCAGGCCTTCCTGGCCCTGGTCGTCGATGTTGGTGAAGCCCAGCACGTGCGCCATCACCTCGCCGTGCGGGTAGAAGCGGCGGAACTCGCGCTGCGAGTAGACGCCGGGGATGCCCAGGCCGACCACGGCCTCGGCGATGTCCGGGTTCATGTGCCGGCGCAGGTAGACGAATTCCTTGTCGGCGCGCTGGGCGATGCGCTGCTCGAGGGTGTCGCGCGGGATGTCCAGGGCCTTGGCCAGCTCCGGCAGGCGCTCGGGATGCTGCAGCAGTTCCTTCGGGTTGGCCCAGACCGATTCCACCGGCGAGGAGATCGCCAGCGGCTCGCCGTTGCGGTCGGTGATCATGCCGCGCGAGGTCGGGATGGGGATCTCGCGCAGGAAGCGGGCATCGCCCTGCTGCTGGTAGAAGTCCTGCTCGACCAGCTGCAGCCAGGCGGCGCGACCCAGCAGCACGGCGCAGGACACGGCCAGCACCGCGCCGACCGCCATCAGGCGCTGCCTCGGGCTGTAGGGGCGGGCGCGCAGTTTCATGGCTGCACCACCACGATGTCGTCATCGGTGGGGAAGCGCATGCCCAGCCGGGTGCCGGCCACCTGCTCGATGCGGTTGGCTTCCGACCAGGTGGCCTGCTCCAGCTGCAGGCGGCCGAACTCGATGTTCAGCTCGTCGCGCTCGCGCTCCAGGCTGCTCAGGGCGATGTAGGCCTGGCGGTGCTGGTGCCGGGCCCAGACCACGCCGAGGGCGCTGGCCAGCACCGCCACCACCAGCACGACCGTGGCCAGGATGCGCAGGTTCATGGCCGCGCCTCCGCCAGCTTCTCGGCCACGCGCAGCACGGCGCTGCGGGCGCGCGGGTTGCTCGCCACCTCGTCCTCGCTGGCGCGCTGGGCACCGCCGATCTCCAGCAGGTCGGGCACGAAGGCCTGCTGCACCGGCATCCGGCGGTTGCCGGCCGGGGCGCGCGCATGCCGGGCGATGAAGTGCTTGACGATGCGGTCTTCCAGCGAGTGGAAGCTGATCACCGCCAGCCGGCCGCCCGGGCGCAGGCGGGACAGGGCGGCGTCGAGGCCGCGCTCGAGGTCCTCGAGTTCGCGGTTGACGTGGATGCGGATGGCCTGGAAGGCACGCGTGGCGGGGTGGATGCGGCCGTCACCGCGGCCCAGCACCGAGGCGATCAGCTCGGCCAGTTCGGCGGTGCGGGTGATCGGCGCCTGGGCGCGGCGGCCGACGATGGCGCGGGCGATGCGCCGGCTCTGCCGTTCCTCGCCGTACTGCCAGAGCACGTCGGCGATCTCGCGTTCGGAGGCGCGGGCCAGCCAGTCGGCGGCGCTTTCGCCGCTCTCCGGGTCCATGCGCATGTCCAGCGGACCGTCCTTGGCGAAGCTGAAGCCGCGGTCGGCGACGTCCAGCTGCGGCGAGGAGACGCCGAGGTCGAGCAGCACGCCGTCCAGGCCGGGCGCGGTTTCATCCCAGTCGGCGAGTTCAGCGAAGGAACCGCGGCGGATGGCGACCCGCGGCTCGGCGCCGAACAGCGCCTGGGCGGTGGCGATCGCTTCCGGGTCCTTGTCCATCACCAACAGCCGTCCCTCCGGCCCCAGCCGGTCGAGCACGCCGCGCGCATGGCCGCCACGGCCGAACGTGCCATCCAGATACCTGCCATCCCTGCGCACCCGCAGCCCATCCATGACCTGCGCCCACATCACCGGGAGATGGCTGGGCGGCGCGGCGTCGCGCGACCCGGCCACGCCCGTCACAGCCTGAGCTCGAGCATGTCCTCGGTGATCTCGTCTTCCTGGATGGTCTGACGGATCTGCGCGAGGTGCGCCTGCTCGCTCCACAGTTCGAACTTGCCGCCCATGCCCAGCAGCACCGCCTTCTTCTCGATGCCGGCCGCGTTGCGGTGGCTGGCCGGAATCAGCACGCGGCCGTTGCCGTCGGGCTCGACCAGGGTGGCCGCGCCGACCAGCTTCAGCTGCAGGTTGCGGTGCACGCGCTTGGCGTTGGGCAGGGCGTTGACCTGGTCGCGGACCTTTTCCCAGGCCGCTTCCGGGTACAGCCAGAGACAGCCGGACTCGTAGGGGTTGTAGGTGACCACCAGGCGGTTGCCGCAGGCGCGCGCGACGAGCTCCCGGTAGGCGGTCGGAATCGCCAGCCGGCCCTTGTCGTCGATCGTGATTGCCGTTTCGCCCTGGAACATCGCCCTGAGTGGCCTCGCCCACCAAAAACCACGAAATGCCCGAATTTCCCTCGGATGCCCACACTAGACTTGCCCCCGGGGGCTGTCAAGGAAGTTTTCGGGTCGATTTCGCTAGGTGGATCAAGACCTTGCGCGAAACTTGAGAGTCTTGTTTAAGAACTGTTTCGTAAGCGTTGTTTCACGGGGATTTGATCCTGGGCTGCGGTCCGACACATCAGGCCCCCCGGAAACACCCGCCCGCCCGGCCCGTGGGGGCCAGGGAACGGCAACTGCGCGAGTCAAGCCCCAACCGGGGTCAGAGTCGGGGGTCTGACCCC
>DATGPR010000158.1:0-19498 GCA_035304725.1 Arenimonas sp. | reverse complement strand
CGCGGCCCGCACCGGTGGCCTTTCAGCGGCGCGCCTGCCGCTATACTCAGGTGGCAGTTATAGCCGCATTCCAGGGGAAAATCGATGGAAGCTTGGTGCAGCGCGGCATCACCCTCTAATACGAATTCCGGCGCGCGCGCGGGACTCCTGCGTATCTTCGTGCTGGCCACGCTGGCGCTGCTGTCCCTGATCTGGGGTCAGGACGCCAGGGCCCAGTTCCTGCCCTGCGACCTCACGCCGGTGGGCGCGACCAGCCACCTTGAGCCGGCGGGCTCGACGGTCAATTTCAGCTTCCAGGTCGGCGATGGCGTCACGGCCTGCGGCAACGCCCCGCCCATCAACGGCACCATCGCCGTCACGTCCGACACCACCGGCATCACCACGGTGCCGGTGCCGGACTCCTTCATGGCCGTTACCGGCGACATCATCTCCTTCAGCCTGACGCTGGGCCCGACGCCCGGCGGTACCGGCACCGTCACCGTCAGCTGCGTTCCGGTGACCGACTGCTCCGGCGACCTGGTCTTCAGCTTCTCCACCAACAACGAACATGTGTTCACTGCGGACGGGCCAACCGCGGTGGCCGCCAACCAGCTGACCCCCTTCACGATCGGCACCAACTACGAGATCAATGGCGCGCCCGCGGGCCTGCAGGTCAACTACACCAACACCACCGACGGCATCAATTACGGCGACGTGACGCCGACCGCCGGCGTCACCTCACTGACCCAGACGATCACCACGGTCGGCCCCCGCACCATTGTCGCCAGTGTCGTCTGCCCGATCATTGTGGTCCTCGAGGGCTGTCCGCCGCCGGCGGTCGTGTTCACGGTGAACGTCGAGGCCGTGGAAGTCACCCCCGTCTCCGCACTGGCGGTGACGACGACGCCAGGCGTACCGGTGAACCTGATCGCGCGCTACGGCAGCGTTTCGATCCCGGCACCGGACGGCACCACCCTGGCCTGGACGGTCACCGGCCAGCCGCCCGGCGGCGACGGCGTCGTGACCGGCGCGCCCGTCGCCGGCGGCAACGGCCAGACCGCCGCGAACTTCAGCGCCACCGTGCCCGGCACCTACACCGTGCTGGTGGACAGCGGCTGCGGCATCTGCGCCACGCCGCAGCTGAGCTTCACCGTCACCGTCGACACCGTGCCCGGCATGTCCATCGTCAGCGGCAACGGGCAGAACACCGCCATCGGCAATCCCTTCACCGCGCCCCTGGTGGTGCTCGCCGACGACAGCGGTGCGCCGGCGGTGGGCGTGGCCATCGACTGGGCCGTGACCGCGGGTGACGCCACCGTCATCGGCACCAGCCCGACCGACGGCGCCGGCCAGGCCAGCGCCACCGTCACCGCCGGCGCCACGCCCGGGCCCGTCACCGTCACCGCCACCCGCCTGGATTCCGGCGACGCCATCAACTTCAACCTCATGGTGGACGGCCTCGGCAGCCTGACCATCGTCTCCGGCAACGGCCAGGCCCTGGTGCCGGGCGCCACCTCGACGCCGCTGGAAGTGGAACTCAAGGACGCCGCCGGCCTGCCGGTCGCCGGCGCCACCATCACCTGGGATGCCACTGGCGGCACCCTGGCCGCCGCCACCAGCGTCACCGGCGCCGACGGCATCGCCAGCAACACCGTCACCGCCGATGCCACCGGCGCCGTGGAAGTGGTCGCCAGCTCGCCGCTGGCGTCGGCGCCGGCGACCTTCGCCCTGAAGGCCGGCCTGGCCACCATGACCGGCCTGGATCCGCGCCAGCGCGAGATCGCGGACGCCATCGACAACGCCTGCCCGGCCCTTGCCGCGCTGGCCGCGCCGACGCCCGAGCAGCAGGACCTGCTGGCCCGCTGCCAGGAGCTGATCCTCGCCTCGGTGATCGACCCCACCGCCACGGTGGACGCCCTCGACCAGCTGATGGCCGACGTCGCCCTGACCCAGGCCAATGCCGCCTTCTCGGCCCTGCAGTCGCAGTTCCAGAACCTCAAGACCCGCATCGCCGCCCTGCGCAGCGGCACCCAGGGCAGCAGCTTCGGCGGCCTGGCCCTGACCACGCCCAGCGGCACGCTGTCGCTGGGCATGCTGGCGCAGGCGCTCAGCGGCGACAACGGCGCGGCCGCGGAAGTGGGCGCCGACTTCAGCCGCTGGGGCTTCTTCGCGGCGGGCACCATCGGCCGCGGCGAGGCCGATGCCGGCCAGGTGGACCCGGCCTACGACTACGACATCGAAGGCCTGACCATGGGCCTGGACTACCGCTACAGCGACAGCTGGATCATCGGCGGCTCGGTCGGCTACACCCGCCAGGACACCGACCTGCCCGGTCAGGCCGGCGGTCTGGAGACCACCGGCTGGACGATTTCCGCCTACACCACCTGGTACCGCGCCGACAGCTGGTACGTGGACGGCGTGCTGACCTGGGGCCGCAACAACTACGAGCTGCTGCGCCGGATCCAGTACACCCTGCCGACGCCGGGCGGCGGCACCACCAGCGTCGACCAGGTGGCGACGGCAGATGCCGACGGCGACCTGCTGTCGGTGGCCGCCACCTTCGGCCGCGACTTCAACCGCGGCGCCTGGGGCTTTGGCCCCTACGGCCGCCTGCTCTACACGCGGGTCGGCTTCGACGCCATCACCGAGCACATGCTGCCGGGCGAGCCGGGCAGTGGCCTGGCCCTGCGGATCGAGAGCCGCGACCTCAGCTCGCTGGCCAGCGTCGTCGGCGGCAAGCTGACCTATACGCACAGCGCGCCCTGGGGCGTGCTGATGCCGCACCTGCAGCTGGAATGGGAGCACGAGTTCAAGGACGACCCGCAGGCGGTCGAGGCGCGCTTCCTGCACGACCCGACCGGCAGCCCGATGGTCATCCGCGGCGACCCGCTGGACACCGACTACCTGCGCCTCGGCCTGGGCATGTCCATGGTGCTGACCAAGGGCCGCTCCGGCTTCTTCTACTACGAGCGGCTGCTGGGCAAGGACGGCATGTCCCAGTACAACCTCGCCCTCGGCTTCCGGATGGAGTTCTGAGCCTGGCCGCCCGCCAGCCAGCGCTCCGCGCCGGACCGGCCCCCGCTTGCGGGCCGGTCCGGCACGCACGCAAGATGTGGACAGGCTTACCGCCCGGCAGGGGCCAGAACGCCAGGGACCGCGCATGATCGAGTTCGGCCACCTCAGCCATGTCGGCTTGCGTCGCGAGCTGAACGAGGACACCTACTACGGCGACGCCGAGCTGGGTCTCTGGCTGGTGGCCGATGGCATGGGCGGCCACGAGTTCGGCGAGGTCGCCAGTGCCCTGGCCCGCGACACCGTCGTGCGCGAGGTAAAGGCCGGCCGCTCGCTGGCCGACGCCATCCGCAAGGCCGACGAGGACATCATCCGGCACAGCCGCCAGCGCGGCGAAAGCCTGCCCATGGGCACCACGGTGGTGGCGCTGCGGGTGCAGGACAGCCGCTTCGAGCTGGCCTGGGTCGGCGACAGCCGCGCCTACCTGTGGAACGGCCAGCTGCGCCAGCTGTCCTCCGACCACAGCTACGTGCAGGAACTGATCGATCAGGGCGCGATCACCGCCGAACAGGCGCGCGCGCATCCGCACCGCAATGTCGTGACCCAGGCCCTGGGCGTCACCGATCCGCAGAGCCTGAAGGTGGAAACCCTCTCGGGCGAACTGCGCCCGGGCCAGCAGCTCCTGCTCTGCAGCGACGGCCTGACCGAGGAAGTGGACGACGCCGGCATCGCCGCCCTGCTCGGCCGCAGCGATCTGTCGGCGCAGGAATGCGTGGACCACCTGGTGTCGGCCGCGCTGGACGCCGGCGGTTCCGACAACGTCACCGTGGTGCTGCTGCGCCGTAGCTGAGCCAGGCGCCCGTCCGGGCGCCGGCCGATTTCCTGCCTCGCTTCAGTCCGCTGCCGGTGCAGGCGGCAGTGCGGGGCTGCCGCCTGTTTCGCCTGCGGCGGCGGCGTCCTGCAGTTGCAGCAGGTATTCGTCCTGACCGTCCACGCTGAGGCCGGCGCGGACGATGATGCCGCACTGGGTCCAGCGTCCCGCCGAGCAGGCGCGGTAGGCGTAGCTGCGGTAGAAGACCAGCAGGTTGGCGATGCCGGCGGTGGCGCGGGCGTTGCCGGGGTCCATGGCCAATACCTGGCGGTAGTAGCCCAGCGCGCTGTCGTCCTCGGGCATGGTCAGCTTGCGACCCGGCTCGATGTTGGTGCCGTAATCCAGCATCTGGTCGCCGGCATTGAGCAGACGCTCGATCTCGGCCGCATCGGGCGCGTCCACCGGCCGCGGCGCCTGGAAGCCGTCGGGCAAGGCAGTGCCGGAGGCATCGACTACCGGCCTCTGCACATCCGGCTGCGCCGTCTCCTGCCCCCTCGGCCACCACCACCAGGCCGCCAGGGCCAGCACCAGCACGCCGGCACCGCCGGCCGCCGGCAGCAGCCAGGCGGGCCGCCCGCCGCTGGTGTCCTGGCGGATGCGGGTGCGCTGCTGGGTGGCGGCGCCGCCACCGGACAGGCGCTGGCCGCCGCGGCGTTCGGTGCGCGATTCCACCGCACCCGGTGGCGCGTCGGCGACCAGCCGGTGCAGGGCCTCGATGAAGACGGCGCCGCTGCTGTAGCGCTGGGTCGCATCCTTGGCCATCAGGCCATCAAGCAGCGGCTGCAGCCAGGCATGCGGCTCCGGCAGCTCCGGCACCGGATGGGTGACGTGCATCAGGGCGACGGTGAAGGGGTCGGTGGACTGGTAGGGCGTCTGCCCGGTCAGCATCTCGTACAGCACCGTTCCCAGGCTGTAGAGGTCGGAGCGGCCGTCCACGGATTCGCCGCGCGCCTGCTCCGGGCTCATGTAGTCGGGCGTGCCGATCGAGGCGCCGGCGACGGTGGCGCCGCCGCTGCCGTCCAGGGCCTTGGCGATGCCGAAGTCGGCCAGCACCACCCGGCCGTCATTGCGGAACAGGATGTTGGCCGGCTTCACGTCGCGGTGGACGAAGCCCTTCTGGTGGGCGAAGTCCAGGCCGCTGGCAATGTCGGCGGTGATGTCGAGGATCTCCGCCACGCTCAGGCCGCCCTCGGCGATGCGTTCCTTCAGCGTGCCGCCGGGGATGTACTCGGCCGCCAGGTAGTAGACGCCGGCATGGCTGCCGATGTCGTAGATGGTGACCAGGTTCGGGTGCTGCAGCTTGGCGGTGATCCGCCCTTCGCTGATGAAGCGGCTGGCGAACTCGCTGTTGGCCGCCAGCGCCGGCGACATCACCTTCAGCGCCACCTCGCGGTCCAGCGATTCCTGCACGGCCAGGAAGACCGAGGCCATGCCGCCTTCGCCGATCGGCCGGAGGATCCGGTAACCGGGGATGTTGATGTCTACCGAACTGAGCAGGACGGTGGCGTTCAACCCGACCTCCGCATCGTGACCCGGCCAGGGATCCGGGGTGCGGGCCGATTATTACCGAAAGCCCGGGCCACGGTGGCTCAGGACCTGGCCCATACCAGCTTGCCGCCGGACTTGGCGGCGATCTTCTCCAGCCGCGCCTCGTGCGCCGCGCGCTCGGCCTCGCTGGCCCGCAGCACCCGGCGCGGGCCGGCCGGCAGCGGCATGGCCACCGGCCCGGTGCGGACCGCGGCGGCCAGGCCCTCGCCGCCCATGGCCAGCATCAGGTCGGCCTGGCCCGAGGTCATGCCGAGGTAGACCTCGGCCAGCAGCTCGGCGTCGAGCAGGGCGCCGTGCAGCTTGCGGTGGGTGTTGTCCACGCCCAGTCGCTTGCACAGCGCGTCCAGGGAATTGCGCTGGCCCGGGTAACGCTCGCGGGCCATGGCCAGGGTGTCCAGCACCGTGGCGTGGTCGCTGATGCGGCCGTAGTGCGCGCCGGCCAGCGACAGCTCGTAGTCGAGGAAGCCGACGTCGAAGCTGGCGTTGTGGATGATCAGCTCGGCACCGCGGATGAACTCGAGGAACTCATCCACCGCCGAGGCGAACAGCGGCTTGTCGCGCAGGAACTCCAGGCTCAGGCCGGTGACTTCCTGGGCGCCGGCCTCCATGTCGCGCTCGGGATTGAAGTAGCGGTGGAAGTGCCGGCCGGTCTTGCGCCGTTCCAGCAGCTCGATGCAGCCGATCTCGACAATGCGGTTGCCCTTCTCCCAGGAAAGGCCGGTGGTCTCGGTGTCCAGTACGACTTGGCGCATGCGCGATGTTTACCTGAATTTTTCCGCTTCAGCCCGCGCCAGCCGGTCCACCCGCTCGTTGTCGGGATGGCCGGCGTGACCCTTGACCCAGTGCCAGCCTACCCGATGCCGGCGGGCGGCCGCCTCCAGGCGCTGCCAGAGGTCCTGGTTCTTCACCGGTTCGCCGCCGGCGGTCTTCCAGCCGCGGCGGATCCAGTTGGGCAGCCATTCGGAGATGCCCTGCTGGACGTAGCGCGAATCGGTGTGCAGGGCGACGATGCAGGGCTCCTTCAGCGCCTCCAGGGCCATGATCGCTGCCAGCAGCTCCATGCGGTTGTTGGTGGTCTGGGCCTCGCCGCCGGCCAGCTCGCGCTCGCGGCGGCCGTGCCGCAGCAGCGCCGCCCAGCCGCCCGGGCCGGGATTGCCCAGGCAGGCGCCGTCGGTATGGATTTCCACTTCCTTCATGCTCGCTTCCTTGCCGATGTCCTGTTGTCAGCCGGCGCTGATCCCCGGCCGCAGGGCCAGGCCGGCGCCGGCGCGCAGCGGTGTCAGCCCTGCCTCGCGCTTGCGGGCGACCCAGAGCCTGGCGGCGCGCAGACCGTCGGAGACCCGGCGCCGCTCGGTCCGCAGTTCCAGCCGGTCGCGTCCGGCCCAGTAGGGGCCCAGGGCCCGGCTGCGCACCAGGTCCAGGCCCGCCGTCGCCAGCCCCGCCCGCAGCCAGGCCGAGCCGATCGGTCGCGGCCCCTTCCAGCGCCAGCGCAGGCAGGCCGGCGACCAGGGATTGAGCACCAGCAGCAGCAATGTTCCCTCGGGCTTGAGCACCCGCGCCATCTCCTGCAGCAGCTCCAGCGGCGTATCCGAGGTTTCCAGCACGAACAGGCCGTAAACCAGGGCCAGGCTGCCGGAGGCCAACGGCAGGGCGGCGTCCTCGCAGTCGAACTGCCCGGCGAACCGGCGGCCCTCGCGGTGCAGGTCCAGCACCTGCGCCAGCATGTTGCCGGGCAGCCCGGCGGGCACCGCGGCCGAGGGCCGCAGGAACAGGCCGGAATGGCCGAAGACCCGGGTCAGCTCGGGCACGGCCTCGCGCTGCACGCCCTGGATGAGCTGGCGCGCGGGCTCTTTGCCGAACCAATCCCCGGGACCGGGTTCGGATTGACGTGAATGCGGGGCCGGGGGCATGGTCGGGATTCTGCGCCATCGCCGCCGGCCGGTCATCCCGTGTTGCAAGCCCATCCCCTGCCCGCCCTCGAGGACAACTACATCTGGCTGCTGATCGGGGCGGACCGTGCCGCGGTGGTGGTGGACCCGGGCGAGGCCCGGCCCGTGCTGGACGCGGTCGATCGCGGCCTGAAGCCGCTGGCCATCCTGGTCACCCACCACCATCCCGACCACATCGCCGGCATTCCCGAACTGCAGCAGCGCCTGGGCCTGCCGGTGTACGCGCCGGAGGAGCCGCGCATCCGCCTGGACTGCATCCGCGTGCGCGAGGGCGACCGGGTGGAGCTTCCCGGCCTGGACCTGGCGCTGGAGGTGATGGAAGTGCCCGGGCACACGCTCAGCCACATCGCCTACCACGGCGGCGGCCACCTGCTCTGCGGCGACACCCTGTTCAGCCTCGGCTGCGGCCGGCTGTTCGAGGGCAGCCCGGCGCAGATGCTGGGCTCCCTGGACCGGCTGGCGGCCCTGCCGGACGAGACGGTCGTCTGCTGCACGCACGAGTACACCGAGGCCAACGGCCGCTTTGCCCGCGCCGTGGAGCCGGAGAACCCGGCCCGCGAGGCGCATCTGGACGAGGTGCGGGCCCTGCGTGCCGCCGGCCGGCCCAGCCTGCCCAGCACCCTGGCCCGCGAGCGGGCCGGCAATCCCTTCCTCCGCCTGGAGGCGCCCGGGGTGCAGGCCAGCCTGGCGCGGCGCCTGGGCCGGCCTCCCCGCGACCGCCTGGAGGCCTTCGCCACCCTGCGGGCCTGGAAGGACGAATTCCGCGGATGAGGCGGCCGGGCCTCGTTCCCGGGCTGTGCCTGGCCCTGCTCGTCGCCGGCTGCCAGCCGGCGGCGGTGCGGCCGGCGCCCGAGCCCGAGCCGGCCCCGACGTCGGCTCCCGCCCCGGCCCCCGAGGCCGTCACGAGGCCGCCCGCCGACCCGCCTGCGGACGAGCCCGCCGCCCCGGCACCCGACGAGGCCACGGCCGCCGCGCCGGCCGCACCCGAGCCCTGGAACACCGGCGCCCAGGTCTTCAACCACCTGGCCTCGCGCTTCCATGCCCCCGCCTGCATCGACGGCCAGCACAACCAGGGCTGGCGCAAGCGCTATGCCGCGCATCCGCCACGTTTCGCCGCCCAGCTCGAGCAGACGCTGCCCCTGCTCGCCTACGTCGCCGCCGAGGTGGACGCGCGCGGCCTGCCGGCCGAGTTCGCCCTGATCCCCATCGTCGAGAGCTGGTACCGGCCCGGCGCGGTCGGCGCCGGCGGGCCGGCCGGGCTCTGGCAGATGGTCGCCGCCACCGCCCGCCACCATGGCGTGGACGTCCGCCCCGGTTATGACGGGCGCTTCAATCCCGCCGAGGCCACCGATGCCGCCCTCGCCTACCTGCAGACGCTGCAGCAGGGCTTCGACGGCGACTGGCGCGCCGTGGCCATGGCCTACAACGCCGGCGAATACCGCATCCGCCGCGCCTTCCGCGCCAACGGCCATACCCGCGCCTCCGGCGAGGAGCGGCTGCCCACCGGCCTGTCGGCCACCACCTACGCCTACGTCGCCAAGCTGCGTGCCCTGGCCTGCCTCATCGCCGAGCCGGAGCGGCACGGCCTCGAACTGCCGCGCGACGCGCGCTTCACCCCGCTGCGGCGGGTGGAGCTGCCGGCCGGCGTGCGTGGCCTCGACCAGGCGGCGCACTGGCTGGGAACCGACGCCGCCGCGCTGCGCAAGCTGAATCCCGCCTTCGCCGCCGGTCGGCCGCTTCCCGAGGGCGCAGGCCGGGTCCTGCTGGTGCCCGACACGCCCCTGGTCCGCCAGCGCCTGGCCGCGGGCCCGCCCGAGCCGTCCTCGCTGCCGCCGGCACCGGGACCGCGCCGGCACGAGATCAGGCCGGGCGACACGCTCTCGGCCATCGCCGCCCGCTACGGCGTGCCGCTGAAACAGCTGTACGCGCTCAACGGCATGGATGCCCGCAGCATCCTCCGGCCAGGCCGCTGGCTGCGCATCGATCCCTGAGCCGGCCATGCTTGGCGGTATGGGCCCGCGCGGGCCACACTAGGCCGTTTCCGCCGCCAGGGATGCGGCATTGGGAGGAATGAACATGGGTTTCCTGTCGGG
The DNA here is from genome assembly GCA_035304725.1 of Arenimonas sp. Classification (GTDB taxonomy): domain Bacteria; phylum Pseudomonadota; class Gammaproteobacteria; order Xanthomonadales; family Xanthomonadaceae; genus Arenimonas. Next base: position 10,046 of record DATGPR010000158.1, on the reverse strand, counting down.
CAAGCGCGCCCTCATCGTCGGCATCGCCAGCCAGCGTTCCATCGCCACCGGCATCGCCGAGGCCATGCACCGCGAGGGCGCCGAACTCGCCTTCACCTATCAGAACGACAAGCTCAAGTCGCGCGTGGACGAGGCCGCCCAGGCCTGCGGTTCCAACATCGTGCTGCCGCTGGATGTGACCGACGACGCCCAGATCGAGGACGTGTTCGTCCAGCTGGGCAAGCACTGGGACGGCCTGGACATCCTGGTGCACTCGGTCGGCTTCGCGCCGCGCGAGGCCATCGAGGGTGAGTTCCTGGACGGCATGACCCGGGAGAACTTCCGCATCGCCCACGACATCTCCGCCTATTCCTTCCCGGCCCTGGCCAAGGCGGCCCGGCCGATGATGAAGGGCCGCAAGGGCGCCCTGCTGACCCTGACCTACCTGGGCTCCGAGCGCGCCCTGGCCAACTACAACCTGATGGGCCTGGCCAAGGCCTCGCTGGAAGCCAGCGTGCGCTACCTGGCCATGAACCTTGGCCCCGAGGGCACCCGCGTGAACGCGATCTCCGCCGGCCCGATCAAGACCCTGGCCGCGGCCGGCATCGCCAACTTCCGCAAGATGCTCGGCCACGTCGAGCAGACGGCGCCGCTGCGCCGCACCGTCACCATCGAGGACGTCGGCAATGTCGCCGCCTTCCTGTGCTCGGACCTGGCGGCGGGCGTGACCGGCGAGGTCACCTACGTCGACGCCGGCTACAACATCCTGGGCATGACCGGGATCGGCGGCGAGTAAGGACGCCACAAGCGAAGACCGGCCCCTCGGGGCCGGTCTCCCTGTGACAGGGCCGGCTCACGCGAGCCGGCCCTTTCGTTTGCGGGCGGCGCCTCAGAGCCGGTCTTCGGCCACCTGCACGGTGTAGTACTGGCGCAGGGCGCGCACGTACTCCTGCAGCTCGGTGACGCCACGGGCCTGCGCCAGCTGGTCGCGCAGCAGGTCGCGGGTGGCCTCGTCCAGGCTGGACGGATCGCCCGGGGTCACCTTGTCCAGGGCGAGCAGGGCGTAGCGGTCGCTGCTGATGCGGGCGATGCCGACGCTGGGCTTGCCCTCTTCCGGCGGCACCAGCGAGAAGGCGACGCTGACCAGCTCCGGCGGCAGCGGCGCGCGGCGGTTGATGCCGGGCAGCTCGGCGACGGTGCGCGAAACCTCGGTCGCCAGCGCGTCCAGGTCCTCGCCGGCACGGGCGCGCTCCAGCAGGGCCTCGGCCTGGGCCTTGGCGGCCTCGGCCAGGCGCTCGGCGGTGTGGTCGGCACGGACCCGATCGGCCACTTCCTCGAAGGGCAGGTCGGCCTCGGGCTCGTGCTCGATCACCCGCAGCACCAGCATGTGGTCCGGGCCGATGTCGATGGCGTCGCTGACCTGGCGCTCCAGGCGCTGGGCATCGGCGAAGGCAGCCTTCACCACCTCCGGCAGGGCCGCCACGCCCTCGCCGCCGGCGCGGGTGAACAGGCCGGTCCGGTAGACCTCCAGGCCGAACTTCTCGGCGCTGGGCTGCAGCGCGGTCGGATCCTTGTAGATGGCGTCCATCAGGTCGCCAGCCAGCTCGCTGTAGCGGCGCTCGCGCTCGGTGGCCAGGTACTCGGCCTCGAGCTCCGCGCGGACTTCCTCAAAGGAACGGCCCCCGCCCTCGCCCACCTCGCGCAGCCAGATCACGTGCCAGCCATCCGGCGTACGCACCGGCTCGCTGATCTGGCCTTCCTTCATGGCGAACAGCGCCTCCTCGAAGGCGGGGGCGAACAGGCCCTTCTCGATCACGCCGAGGTCGCCACCGGTCTCGCGCGAGCCCAGGTCATCGGAAGCCTCGCGGGCGATGGCGGCGAAGTCGGCGCCGGGCTCGCGGGCACGGGCGGCCAGCTCCTCGGCGCGCTGGCGGGCGGCCTCGGCGGTGGCGTCGTCGGCATCCGCCGGGACGGCCACCAGGATGTGCGAGGCAGTGCGGGTCGGCTCGGTGACGTAGCGGGCCAGGTTGTCCTGGTAGCGCTGGCGCAGGGTCTGCTCGTCGGCGGTGGCCGGGACGTCCAGGCTGGCGGCGTCGATCTCCACGTACTCGATCGCCACCTTCTCCGGGCTGCGGTAGCGGGCGATGTTCTGCTGGTACCACTCGCGCAATGTGGCCTCGTCGGCCGGGCCGCCCTCCAGCGAGGGCGTCGGCAGGTCGATCATGCGCAGGTCGCGGGTCTGCTGGCTCATGCGCAGGTAGTCGTCGATGTCGGCGGCGCTGGCCAGGGCGGTATCCATCACCTGGCTGGGCAGCAGCCGCTGCGCCATGTCGGCACGCATGCTGGCCATGAACTGGGCGTGGGTCATGCCGCGGGCGGCCAGGCCGAGCCGGTAAAGGTCGGGGCTGTAGCGGCCGTTGGCCTGGAATTCCGGCATCTGCTTCAGGGCCTCGGCGACCTCGGCCTCGGACACCGAGACACCGGCGCGCTCGGCGGCCAGGGCCACCAGGGCTTCGTCGATCAGGCTGTCGAGCACGCGGCGCTTGTTCTCGACGCTTTCGAAGGCGACCGCGTCGAAGGCATCGCCCTGCAGCTCGCGGGCTTCCGCCCTGGCCGCCTCGAAGCGGCGACGGAACTGCTCGGGGCCGATTTCCCGGGTCTGGGCGCCGTAGCCGAGGAACTTGTCCGGGCCGGTGATCTTCGCCGCCCAGGTTTCGATCTTGGGCGCGAAGTAGGACTCCACGCCGAAGAAGGCCATGGTGATGATGATCAGGCCGAGGATGATGAAGGCCAGCCAGCCGGTGGACTTTTCGCGAATCTTCTGCAGCATTTCGGAAGCCGTGTTGGTGGTCCCGGCGACGTCCCGGGCCCGGAAAACGGGCGCCCGGCGGGGTCCTGCCGGGCGGTCCGCTAGCCTATCAGCCCATCCCGGACCGGGCTAGACGCGCGGACGGCGCGGACCCGGCCCGCCGACCCCGGGTGCCGGAAAAGAAAACGCCCGCGGGGGTCCGCGGGCGTTTCCTGGAATAGTGGCGGAGTGGACGGGACTCGAACCCGCGACCTCCGGCGTGACAGGCCAGCATTCTAACCGACTGAACTACCACTCCGCCGAAAACCGGTGGTGGTGGGTGCTGAGGGTTTCGAACCCCCGACCCTCGCCTTGTAAGGGCGACGCTCTACCGCTGAGCTAAGCACCCCTCCCAAGGAAGGCGCTCAGTTTACAGCATCCTTGAGCGCTTTGCCAGCCTTGAAGGCGGGGTTCTTGGACGCCTTGATCTTGATGGTGTCGCCGGTCTGGGGGTTGCGGCCGGTCCGGGCAGCGCGCTTGCGGACCGAGAAGGTGCCGAAGCCGACCAGCGTGACGGTGTCGCCCTTCTTGAGCGCCTTGGTGATCACATCGACCATCGCGTCGACGGCACGGCCGGCGTCGGCCTTGGACAGCTCGGCGGCGTCGGCGACGGCGCTCACAAATTCGGCTTTGTTCATCATTGACTCCCTGAGCGAGTGGAACCCGCGATCTGAAAAATCGGGAAGCCGGACCTCGGCCCCTGTGCGCTTCCCGATCCACCTGTACCGCCGCACTGCATCGTGGCAAACGCGGCGGATGCAAGGATTTATACCAGCGGCATATGCACCGCGCAATACGCGAAAGCCGCTATCCACGCGGCTTTCAGCCACTTGAACATTGCAACGATCAGTGCGTTATCGCGCTGGTTCCGGCGCCTTTCGTGCCCTGTCCGCCGGCCGGTTCGGCATCCGGCTCGGTATCGGCGCCAGGCGCCAGCGGCCGGACCAGTGCGATGTCCAGCACCTGGTCGATCCACTTGACCGGAATGATCTCAAGGCCTTGGGTGACGTTCTTGGGAATGTCTGCAAGGTCCTTGCGATTCTCCTCGGGGATCAGCACGGTGCGGATGCCGCCGCGCAGGGCCGCCAGCAACTTCTCCTTGAGACCGCCGATCGGCAACACACGCCCGCGAAGGGTGATCTCGCCGGTCATGGCCAAGTCGGCCCGCACCGGCACGCCGGACAGCACCGACACCAGCGCCGTCACCATGGCGATGCCCGCGCTGGGGCCGTCCTTCGGCGTCGCGCCCTCGGGCACGTGCACGTGGGTGTCGAACTTCTGGTGGAACTCCGAGTCCAGGCCCAGGCGTTCGGTGCGCGAACGGACGACGCTGTAGGCGGCCTTCACCGATTCCTGCATGACGTCGCCGAGCTGGCCGGTGAGGATCAGCTGGCCCTTGCCGGGCACCAGGGTGGCCTCGATCTGCAGCAGGTCGCCGCCCACCTCGGTCCAGGCCAGGCCGGTGACCAGGCCGACCTCGCTCTGCTCCTCGGCGCGGCCGAAGTCGTAGCGCTGCACGCCCAGGTACTTGTCCAGATTCTTGGGCGTGACCTGCACGGCCTTGGCCTTGCCGGACTTGCGCGGGCCGGCCAGGGCCAGCTCCTTGACCACCTTGCGGCAGATCTTGGAGATCTCGCGCTCCAGGTTGCGGACGCCGGATTCGCGGGTGTAGTAGCGGACGATGTCGCGCACCGCCGCCTCGCTGACCTTCAGCTCCCCGGGCTTGAGGCCATTGGCCTTGAGCTGCTTGGGCAGCAGGTAGCGCTGGGCAATGTTGAGCTTCTCGTCCTCGGTGTAGCCCGGGATGCGGATCACTTCCATGCGGTCCAGCAGCGGGCCGGGGATGTTCAGCGAGTTGGCCGTGGCCACGAACATCACCTCGCTCAGGTCGAGGTCGACCTCGAGGTAATGGTCGTTGAAGGCGTTGTTCTGCTCCGGGTCCAGCACCTCGAGCAGCGCCGAGGACGGGTCGCCGCGGAAGTCCATGCTCATCTTGTCGATCTCGTCGAGCACGAACAGGGGGTTCTTCGAACCGGCCTTGGCCAGGTTCTGGACGATGCGGCCCGGCATCGAACCGATGTAGGTGCGGCGATGGCCGCGGATCTCCGCCTCGTCACGCACGCCGCCCAGCGACATGCGCACGAACTTGCGGTTGGTGGCCTTGGCGATGGACTGGCCCAGCGAGGTCTTGCCCACACCCGGCGGGCCGACCAGGCAGAGGATCGGGCCCTTCATCTGCTTCACCCGCGACTGCACGGCCAGGTATTCAAGGATGCGCTCCTTGACCTTCTCCAGGCCGTAGTGGTCGGCGTCCAGCACTTCCTGGGCGGCCTTGAGGTCCTTGCGGACCTTGCTGCGCTTCTTCCAGGGCACGCTGACCAGCCAGTCGACATAATTGCGCACGACGGTGGCCTCGGCCGACATCGGCGACATCTGCCGCAGCTTGTTCAGTTCGGCCTTGGCCTTGGCCTCGACGGCCTTGGGCATGCCGGCCTCGGCGACCTTGCGGGTCAGCTCCTCGATCTCGTTCGGGCTGTCATCCAGCTCACCCAGTTCCTTCTGGATGGCCTTCATCTGCTCGTTGAGGTAGTACTCGCGCTGGCTCTTCTCCATCTGCGACTTGACGCGGCCGCGGATGCGCTTCTCGATCTGCTGGACGTCGATCTCGCCGTCCACCAGGCCGATCAGCAGCTCCAGGCGCTGGCCGACCTCGAGGGTTTCCAGCAGCTGCTGCTTGTCCGACAGGCGCACGCCGAGGTGAGCGGCGATGGTGTCGGCCAGGCGGCTCGGATCATCGATGCCGGCCAGGGTGGTCAGCAGCTCGGGCGGCAGCTTGCGGTTGGTCTTGACGTACTGCTCGAACAGGCTCATCAGCGAGCGCATGGTGACTTCGATCTCGCGCTCGCTGCGCTCATAGACCGAGTCGACCACCTTGCCGGTGGCGGTGAGCGCGCCCTCGCGCTCGCCGTAGCCGTCGATGGCCACGCGGGCGGTGCCCTCGACCAGCACCTTGATGGTGCCGTCGGGCAGCTTCAGCAACTGCAGCACCTGCGCCAGCGTGCCGACCTTGTGCAGGTCGTCGGCACCCGGATCATCGATGTCCGGGCTGCGCTGGGCGATCAGCAGGATCTGCTTGTCGCCGGCCATGGCCTGGTCCAGCGCCTTGATCGAGCGGTCGCGGCCCACGAACAGGGGGATCACCATGTGCGGGTACACGACCACGTCGCGCAGGGGCAGCACGGGCAGGTCGAGTTGCTGGAGGGTGTTGGATTCGGACATTTCAGGCTCCGGGCGAGGGGCAATCCGGCCCCTGGCTCCACGTTATGGGGCTGGCGGCCGCCGCTTGCAAGGAAGCGGCGTCGCAAAAACCAAGGGCCGGCTGAACCGGCCCTTGATTCAATGACTTACGTCACGCAATCAGTCGCCGGAAGCGGCCTTGGGCGCCGGCGCGGCCTGGCTGCCGTTGCTGTAAATCAGGTAGGGCTCGGTCTGGTGGTTGATCACCGACTCGTCCACCACGACCTTGCTGACGCCTTCCAGCGACGGCAGCTCGAACATGGTGTCCAGCAGCACCGATTCCATGATGGTGCGCAGGCCGCGGGCGCCGGTCTTGCGCTTGAGCGCGCGCCGGGCAATGGCCGAGAGCGCGTCCGGGCGGACCTCCAGCTCGACCCCCTCCATCTCGAACAGCTTGCGGAACTGCTTGGTGATGGCGTTCTTGGGCTCGGTGAGGATCTTCACCAGGGCGGCCTCGTCCAGCTCCTCGAGCGTGGCGACCACCGGCAGGCGGCCGACGAACTCGGGGATCAGGCCATACTTGATCAGGTCCTCCGGCTCCACCTCGGCCAGCAGCTTGCCGACGTCGGCCTTGCGCTCGGCGCTCTTGACCTTGGCGCCGAAGCCGATGCCGCCGGCGTCGCTGCTGCGGGCCTGGATGATCTTGTCCAGGCCGGCGAAGGCGCCGCCGCAGATGAACAGGATGTTGCGGGTGTCCACCTGCAGGAATTCCTGCTGCGGGTGCTTGCGGCCACCCTGCGGCGGCACGCTGGCGACGGTGCCCTCGATCAGCTTCAGCAGGGCCTGCTGCACGCCCTCGCCGGAGACATCACGGGTGATGGACGGGTTCTCGGACTTGCGCGAGATCTTGTCGATCTCGTCGATGTAGACGATGCCCTGCTGCGCCTTCTCGACGTCGTAATCGCACTTCTGCAGCAGCTTCTGGATGATGTTCTCGACGTCCTCGCCGACGTAGCCCGCCTCGGTGAGGGTGGTGGCATCGGCGATGGTGAACGGCACGTTGAGCAGCCGCGCCAGCGTTTCCGCCAGCAGCGTCTTGCCGGAACCGGTCGGGCCGATCAGCAGGATGTTGGACTTGCTCAGCTCGACGTCGTCATTGCGCATCCGGCTCTCGATGCGCTTGTAGTGGTTGTACACCGCCACCGAGAGCGTCTTCTTGGCGCGCTGCTGGCCGATGACGTACTGGTCCAGGACCTCGAGGATCTCGCGCGGCTTGGGCAGGTGGCTGCGGGCGGCGTGCGCCTTCTCCTCCAGTTCCTCGCGGATGATGTCGTTGCACAGCTCGACGCATTCATCGCAGATGAACACGCTCGGGCCCGCGATCAGCTTGCGGACTTCGTGCTGGCTCTTGCCGCAGAAGGAGCAGTACAGGATCTTGCCGCTGTCTCCGGAACGACCCTGGCGGTCTTCGGTCATGCTGGTGGCCTGGGTGGTATGGGTCGGGGCCGAGGATAGCACAGGCCGGCAGGGCGCCAGCCCCGCCCCGGCGGGGGCCGGGACAGGCCGGAAAGCCCGCCGGGGCCGGCCTCAGCCGGCCTGGATGGTCTCGGCCGGACGGGCGGTCAGCACCGCGTCCACGATGCCGTACTCCCTGGCCTCCTCGGAGGACATGAAGTAGTCGCGCTCGACGTCGCGCTCGATCTTTTCCAGGGGCTGGCCGGTGTTGGCGGCCAGCTCCTTGTTCAGGCGCTCGCGCAGGTAGAGGATTTCCTTGGCCTGGATGGCGATGTCCGTGGCCTGGCCCTGGGCGCCGCCCGAGGGCTGGTGGATCATCACCCGGCTGTTGGGCAGGATGTAGCGCTTGCCCTTGCTGCCGGCCGCCAGCAGGAAGGAAGCCATCGAGCAGGCCTGGCCGACGCAGATGGTGCTGACGTCGGGCTTGATGAAACGCATGGTGTCGTAGATCGCCAGGCCGGCGGTGACGATGCCGCCGGGCGAGTTGATGTACAGGCTGATGTCCTTCTCGGGGTTCTCCGCCTCGAGGAACAGCAGCTGGGCGACGATCACATTGGCCATGTAGTCGTCGATCGGACCGACCAGGAAGATCACCCGCTCCTTCAGCAGGCGCGAGTAGATGTCGTAGGCGCGCTCGCCGCGGCTGGTCTGTTCGACCACCATCGGCACCAGGTTCAAGCCCTTGGTCGGTTCCATGTCGTCTCCTGAACGATCCGGCGGCCGGATCAGGCGCCCGGCCGCATCAGCTCCGCGAAGCCTACCGCCTTCTCGGTGGCGTCGGCACGCTCGGCGATCCAGTCGATCACCTGCTCCTCCATCACCCGGTTGCGCAGGCCAGCCATGAGGTTGGGGTCGTTCCGGTAGAGTTCAATGACCTGCTCCGGGTCCTCGTAGGTCGAGGCGATCAGCTGCAGGGTCTCGGTCAGGCGCTTGCTGTCCAGCTTCAGGTCGTTCTGGCGGGCCACCTCGCCCACCAGCAGGCCGGCAGCGACGCGCTTGCGGGCCTGCTCCTTGAAGTTGGCCGGGTCGAACTTGACCTCGGTCTGGCCGGACTGGCGGGCCTGCTGCTCGGCGGCGGCGGCCAGGGCGGCGGCCTCGGCCTCGACCAGGCGCGGCGGCAGTTCGACGTGGGCGTAGGCCTCGATCAGCTTGTCGGCGACCTCGGCGCGCAGGCGGGCCATCAGGGCGCCGCGCAGCTCACGCTCCAGGTTGGCCCGCACTTCCTTGCGGAACACCTCGAGCTTGCCGCCCTTGACGCCGAAGCTCTTGATGAAGGCCTCGTCGACCTCGGGCAGCTTGGCCTCGGAGACGCGCACGACCTTCAGGCTGACCTTGGCCGGCTTGCCGGCCAGGGCGGCCACGCGCCAGTTCTCCGGGAAGGTGACCTCGACCTCGGCCTCGTCGCCGGCCTTCATGCCGGCCAGCCTGGCCTCCAGTTCGGGATACATGACGTTCGAGCCCAGCACGGTGGCGCCGCGCTCGACGCCTTCGGCCGGGATGCGGGCGTCGGCAGTGGTGGCGCTGGTCTCGACCAGCACCAGGTCACCGGCCTGGGCGGCGCGCTCGACCGGCTCCCAGCTGCGACGCTGCTGGCGCAGGGTCTCGATCATGGTGTCCACGTCGGACTCCTCGACCGTGCTGGTGATGCGGGTGATCTTCAGCTTGGCCGGATCGATCTGGCCGAAGTCCGGCACCACCTCGAAGGTGGCGGTGAAGCGCAGGCCACCGTCGGTGTCGGGCTGCTCGGCGGTGATCTGCGGGTTGCCGGCCACGCGCAGCTGCTGCTCGCGCACGGCCTCGGCGAAGCTTTCGCGGATCAGCTCGCCCATGGCCTCGTTGCGGACCTGGGGACCGAAGCGCTGCTCGATCACCTTGGTCGGCACCTTGCCCTTGCGGAAGCCCTTGATGTTGGCGGTACGCGCAATCTCGCGCAGCCGGGCGCCGACCACGCCTTCGAGGCGCTCGGCAGGCAGGCTGACGGTCATCCGGCGTTCCAGATTGGCGGTGTTCTCAAGCGAGACTTGCATGTTCACTCCTGCAACCGCGCACCTGTGAAGGGCGCTAAAACGAAAAAACCCGCAGAGCCTGGTCGATCCCCGCGCATCCGTGCCCGGATGGTGCGAAAGGAGAGACTCGAACTCTCACGGGTTTCCCCACTGGAACCTAAATCCAGCGCGTCTACCAGTTCCGCCACTTTCGCGCTCCGCGGGGGACTTGCCTCGCCCTCGTGGGGCGGGGCTGGAAGGTCTGGTGGGCCGTCTAGGATTCGAACCTAGGACCTACTGATTAAGAGTCAGCTGCTCTACCAACTGAGCTAACGGCCCGTTTGACCTTCCCTGCCGCTCCGGCAGCGGAGGCGGCATTATGCCGCATCCTGGAACTGGGGTGGAAGACGGGACTCGAACCCGCGACCCTCGGAATCACAATCCGATGCTCTAACCAACTGAGCTACATCCACCAGATTTTC
>DATGPR010000157.1:0-17608 GCA_035304725.1 Arenimonas sp. | reverse complement strand
TGGCGCGCAGGGTACGGGCGCCGTCCGGGAACTCGCCGGCGCGCATGCGCCGGAACAGGTCCAGGTTCTCCTCGATGCTGCGGTCGCGCCAGGGCGAGTTGCGGCCGGGCTCGGTCAGCGTGCCGCGGTACTCGCGCACCTGCTCGGCGCTGAGGTCGCAGACGAAGGCCTTGCCGTCCCTGATCAGCTTCTCGGCGGCCAGGTAGTAGACCTCGAAATAGTCCGAGGCATGGCGCAGGCTGGCCCATTCGAAGCCCAGCCAGCGCACATCCTCCTGGATGGCGTTGACGAACTCGGGGTCTTCCTTGGCCGGGTTGGTGTCGTCGAAGCGCAGGTTGCAGCGGCCGCCGAACTCCCGGGCGATGCCGAAGTCCAGGCAGATCGCCTTGGCGTGGCCGATGTGCAGGTAGCCATTGGGCTCCGGCGGGAAGCGGGTGCGGATGGCCGAATGCTTGCCGCTGGCCAGGTCCTCGCGGACGATCTGGCGGATGAAGTCGTTCTTTTCTGGCGCGGACGCGGCGGGGGCGGACAAGGCGGTCATTCCTGGAGGTGGCCGTTGGCGGGCTGCGGGTTTCGGGGGCCGACAGTTTACCGGCTCGGCGGGGCCGCGGCCGGGGTGAAATCCCGGCGGGATTGAAGGTTAGAATCCGGCCGACAGGGGGCTGTCGCAACGGGATCGTTAGGGAGACGGCGCATGCGCAGGGCATGGACGCTGGCGATCGGCATGGTGATGGCGGCTTTCCTGGCCATGGCGCCGGGAGGAGGGGTGTCGGCCCAGGCCGGCCCGACCGCCGTGCCGCTGCAGCTGGCCTGGATGGAAACGCCCCTCGAGGCGACCCTCGATGACATCCTCACCGGGCGCGCCCAGCCCGGCTTCACCCCGGTGCTGAGCCAGGGACTGCCCTTCGTCGCCCGCCAGGACCGGGTGCTGTGGGTGCGCATCCGCGCCGAGCTCCCCACCGCCGGTGACTGGCATCTGGACATCAACCGGGTGCCGCTGGACCGGCTGCGCCTGCGCGACCGCGAGGGCAGGCTGCTGGCCGAGGACAGCTTCTTCGCCCGCGGGCCGGAGATCGCCACCTGGCCGGCGGTGTTCACCCTGCCGCTGCCGGCTCGCGAGGCCGGTCCGGTCGAGTTCTACCTGGAAACCAAGGGCACGGTGATGGGCGGCCTGCACCTGGCCCTGCGCCGGCAGGCCGACTCCGACCGCCTCGAGGCCGAGGCGCGGCGCAATTTCCGCTGGGTCTATGGCGTGCTGCTGCTGGTGGCGGTGCTGTCGCTGGTGCGGCACATGGAGGATGCGCAGTCCGGCGCCCTGGCGGTGGGCGCGGCCGCCTTCTGTTCCTGGCTGGCCTGCCTGGGCATCAACGGCCACCTGTATTCGCTGCCGGAGATCGCCCTGCTGTCGGGTCGTGGCGCGGCCGTGCCGCAGGCGCTGTTCCTGCTCGGCGCCGGTCCGCTGGTGCTGGCCACCCGGCACTACGCCGGTGTCGCGCGGGCGGCGCCCTGGCTGTCGTCCTGGACGGCGGTGCTGGGCTGGCTGCTGGTGGCGCTGGCCCTGTACGGGCTGTTCATGGTCCAGGGCTACCAGGCGATCGGCCTGCAATGGCTGGCCATGATCGGCTACGCCGTGGCCCTGCTGACCTGCCTGCTGATGCTGCTGCTGGATTCGCGCAGCTACCGCTGGGGGCCGGTGTTGGCCCTGCTGGCGGTGGCGCTGGGCGTGGTGGTGCGGCTGCTGGCCGACCGCCAGGTGCTGTCGGCGTCCTGGACCAGTCTGTACGGATGGCAGGCGCTGCTGGCGCTGGCCATGGTGTTCTACCTGGGCCTGCCCTGGATCCGCGCCCGCCTGCAGCGCTGGGCCGCGCGCAAGCGCGCCACGCCGCCGGAGCCGAGTCTGGAGGAGAAGATCGAGGCCGCCCGGCAGCGCCTGATGCAGAGCCTGCAGCAGGGCCTGGCGCATGCCGACGACGACGACATGACCTGGATCGCCTACCGGCGCCTGCTGGAAGGCCTGAAGTCGGTGCTGCCGCAGCTGTCCTCGGCGGTGGTGGGCCTGCAGCCGGACGGCGAGCCGCTGATGTACGTGGATCCGCCCGACGCCGAAGCGCGCTACCGCGAGCTGATGAGCCAGCGCACCACCCTGGTGCGAAACCTGAGCAAGCTCAAGGCGCCGCAGCAGGTCGGCATGGACTTCGACGGTCCGGAGGGCCCGCTGGAGAAGGTGCAGCTGGCCGTCATCCCGCTGCCGATTCCCAAGCCGGGCTGGGGCGCGCTGCTGGTCGAGCGCACCGCCGACACGCACTACAGCGATGCCGAGCTGGCGCTGTGCGCCGAGTTCGCCGCCATGGCCAGCATGGCCGGCGAGGAGGCGGCCGACGTCATCGGCGCCCAGCGCGCCGCCGACACCGATCCGGCCACCGGCACCTGGAAGGCCGAGGTCACGCGCGAGCTGCTGCAGGAGCGCATCGCCAAGGCCCGGCTCAAGCAGCAGCCGCTGAGCCTGCTGTACTTCGTGCTCGACCAGTTGCCGGCCCTGCGCGAGGCCGGCGGCGAGGTCGGCGCGGCGGCGGGCCTGAAGCCGCTGGCCGAACTGCTGCGCGACGAGATGGCGCATGGCGACCTGCTCGGCCGCTCCGGCCCGGACGGCTTCCTGCTGGTGGCGCACGGCAAGCGCCTGGCCGAGGCCCGCGAGTACGCCGACCGCCTGCGCGCGGCCGTGCAGCGCATGGCGGTGGACCCGCGGGTGGCGCCCTTCCTCACCGTCAGCGTCGGCATCGCCCAGGCCGGGCCGGAAGAGCGCGAGGCCGCCGGCCTGGTCGATCGCGCCGGCAAGGCCGCGCACATCGCCAGCAAGAACGGTGGTAACCAGATCTTCAGCTGAGCGGGCCGCACTCCGGCCCGCGATGCGGACTCAGTAGGCCTCGAGCTCGCAGACGTAGATCAGCTCGCAGGCGCCGCCGCCGCTGTCCTCGCGGGTCAGCGAGCTGCGCCAGCGGTAGCCCTGCGGATGATGGGCCTCGATGAGCCAGCCGCGCAGGCGCACGGTCTGGCCCTCGCGTACCCGCGACAGCGCCGCGGCGACCCGGGCATTGCCCGGCACCATATGCATGTTGGCGCTGGAACGGACGATCTCCGGCGCCGGGATCGGCGGGCCTTCCGCGCCCCAGCGGTAGTGGTACCAGCGGCCGGACTGGCTGATGTCCAGGCGGCCGTAGACCTGCGGGTCGGCCATGGCGCCCCAGCCGAGCGCCAGGTCGGTGGGCGAGAGCTCGGCCTCGCGGTCGAAGCGGTAGTCCTCGCGGCCCAGCACCCGCGCTTCCAGGGCGAAGCCGGCCAGCGGCGCCAGGGTGAACTCGCCGTGCCGGAACGGATGCACGCCGCCGGGCACCGGGGACTGGTGCGGCGCCTGCAGCAGGGCCACGGCCTCGCGCGGGACCGCCAGGCAGGCCTGTTCGGCGCCGGCGTCGGTGGGCACGGGGGCGGAGGGGCCGCGCGAGGCCGCCCAGAGCAGGGCGGCCACGGCGAGGGCGAGGAAGATCCAGATCCAGCGGGGCATGCCGCGCAGCCTAGTCGGCCCGGTGCCCGCTTGTCAGCCTGGCCGGTGCCTTCCGTCGAAATCGGCCGCCAGGGCGCGCCGGGTCGCCTCGTCGGTCTCGCTCTGCAGCCGCAGCCGGTCGTCGTCGATGCCGAAGGCCAGGCCGGCGCCGCCGCGCAGGGCCTGCACCAGCGCCGGCGCGAACTCGAAGCGCAGGAAATGCACGGCGGCGGTCTTGTCCTGCTCGCTGCGCGGCAGGTCCTCGTCGGCGATGGCGAAAACCGGAGGATGGCCGTCGACACGGGCGTAGACGCGGTGCTCGATCCCGCCCAGCCGCGCCAGCTCGCGCTGGCGTACCTCGATGTCGGGGAACTCGATCAGCATGGTCGCCTTGAGGTTGCCGCCATCGGGGATCAGCGGGTTGTAGGCGTCCAGTTCCTCCTGGATGGCAGCCGCCTCGAAGATGCGCTCGATGCGCAGCATTTCCTGCACCTGGTACTGGATGGTCAGCCGGTCCTCGAACAGCAGGGTCACGTGCGGACCCAGGTGCAGGCGGCGGTGCTTCTTGTGCTCCAGCACCCTGGCCCGGAAGGCCGGGCGCTGCTCGGCATAGGCTTCCAGGGTGTACAGGTCGGCGCGTTCGAGTTTCTTCATTTCCTGCTCCCTCTCCGGGACTCAGATGCCGTAGGCGCGGCGCAGCAGGCTGATCGGATGTTCCGCCTCCCGGCCGTCGCCCAGGCCGTGGGCGATGTGGCCGCCGGCCATGACGCAGTCGGAGGTGAGGTGCTCGGCCTCGGCCTGATTCACCCGGTTCTCCACCGGCTTGGCGATCTTGCGGGCCAGGGCATAGCTGGCCTTCTTCACGCCGTAGGTGCCGTCGTGGCCGGAACAGCGTTCGATGGTCACCACCTCGGTGCCGGGCACCAGCTCCAGCACCTGCCGGGTGCGCGGGCCGATGTTCTGCACGCGCTGGTGGCAGGCGACGTGCCAGGCGACCTTGCCCAGGGGGTTGCGGAAGTCGGTGCGCAGGCGGCCGGCGGCGTGCCGGTGCATCAGGTATTCGAAGGGATCGAAGAAGGCGCGCTTCACCGCCTGCACCTGTTCGTCCTCCGGGAACATCAGCGGCAGTTCCTGGCGGAACATCAGGGCGCAGGAGGGCACCGGCGCCATCAGGTCCCAGCCGTCGGCGGCGAGCGCGGCCAGCTCGGGCAGGTTGTCGCGGGCATAGGCGGCGACGCTGTCGAGGTCGCCCAGCTCCAGCTTGGGCATGCCGCAGCAGCGGTTGCCGCGCACGAGGCGCACGGGGATGTCGTTGTGGCGCAGTACCGCCACCAGGTCCTCGACCATGTCCGGCTGGTTGTAGCGGCCGTAACAGGTGATGAAGACGGCGACCTTGCCGCGGGTCGGGCCGGCGGCGATTGCGCCCGCGCCGTCGTCGTCGCGGGGCACGCGTTTCTCGGCGGTGCGGGAGTGGTAGCTCGGCACCCGCGCCTCGCGGTGCACGCCCAGGGTCCTTTCCAGCAGGCCGCGCAGGGCCGGGCTGCGGTTGCCGCGGTTCACCGCCTCGGCCACCACCGGGATCGAGGCCAGGCGGCCGACCACGCGGGTGTTGGACAGCAGCCGCGCCGAGGCCGGCGCGCCCTCATTGCGGAAGGCCACCGCCTTGGCCCGCAGCATCAGGTGCGGGAAGTCGATGTTCCAGGGATGCGGCGGGATGTAGGGGCACTTGGTCTGGTAGCAGAGGTCGCACAGGTAGCACTGCTCGACGACCTTGCGGTAGTCGGCCTTGTCAACGCCGTCGACTTCCATGGTGGAACTTTCGTCCACCAGGTCGAACAGGGTGGGGAAGGCCTGGCACAGGCTGACGCAGCGGCGGCAGCCGTGGCACAGGTCGAAGACGCGCTCGAGCTCCTTCTCCAGCGCGGCCTGGTCCCAGAATTCCGGGCTCTTCCAGTCCAGCGGATGCCGCGTCGGCGCCTCCAGGCTGCCTTCACGGGTTCCGGTAGGCGTACTCGCCATGCGTCCTCCCTGGGAAGCGAAGCCGGCGGTGCGGGAAGGCGCGGCCGGCCGTGACCGGCCGCGCGCGTGGCCTCAGGTCAGGCCGACATTTCCTGCAGCGCCTTCTGGAAGCGGTTGGCGTGCGAGCGCTCGGCCTTGGCCAGCGTCTCGAACCAGTCGGCGATCTCGTCGAAACCCTCGTCGCGGGCGGTCTTGGCCATGCCCGGGTACATGTCGGTGTACTCGTGGGTTTCGCCGGCGATGGCCGACTTGAGGTTGTTGGCGGTATCGCCGAAGGGCAGGCCGGTGGCCGGATCGCCGCAGCTCTCGAGGTATTCGAGATGGCCATGGGCATGGCCGGTTTCACCCTCGGCGGTGGAGCGGAACACCGCGGCGATGTCGTTGTAGCCCTCGACATCGGCCTTCTGGGCGAAATAGAGGTACCGGCGGTTCGCCTGCGACTCGCCGGCGAAGGCGTACTTCAGGTTTTCCTCGGTCTTGGAGCCTTTCAGGTTCATGGTGCTCACCTCTTGGCGTCTGCTGGAAGGTGGCCCCGGGCAGCCGGGGTCAGGCCGAGCCTAGCCCCCGGGCATGCGGTTTTCAATTTATTGTTCCGATTGATTCGATAGCTGGAGGCTATCGCTCGGCGGACTCAGGCGCTCGCGTCGCCCGCCGCTTCCGGCTGGTACTGGATGGATTCGACCCGCAGCTTCAGCACGCGGCCGGTCGGGCCCGGCCAATCGATGCTCTGGCCCACCGACAGGCCGAGCAGGGCGCTGCCCACCGGCGCCAGCACCGAGACCTTGCCCGGGCTGCCGTCGGCGTCACGCGGGAAGACCAGGGTCAGGGTGTGCTTCTCGCCGGTGGATTCGTCGACGCAGGTGACCTGCGAGTTCATGGTCACCACGTCGGCCGGCATCTCCTCCGGCGGCAGCACGGTGGCGCGGTTGAGCTCCTCGCCCAGCGCCAGCGCACCCGGCTGGTCGCGCAGCGCCGGCGTTTCCAGCAACGTCTCCAGACGGGCAAGATCAATGGTCGAGATGGTGATCGGCGGCAGCTGGCTGGCCATGGTGGAGCTCCTGAAAAAGCGCAAGGGCGGCCCGCACAGCGCGCCGCCCGACGTGTCATCGATTTGTTGCCGACACCATAGCCCGCGGGCGCCGGGGCTTCAAGCCTTGGCCCGGCGGCCTCCGCGGGCGGAGGCGGGTGTTTCCGCCGGCGGCGTCTGCAGCAGGTCCTCGGGCAATTCGCGCAGCAGCGCCGCCAGTGAATGCAGGAACTCGGTCATGGCCGAGCTCTTGCGCCAGACCAGGGCCAGCTTGCGCGAGGGCGCCGGGTTGCGGAAGGGCAGCAGGCGGATGTTCTCCGAGGCCGGCACCGGCGGCTTCACCGCCAGCATCGGCAGCAGGGTCACGCCGACGCCGGCGGCGACCATCTGCCGCAGGGTTTCCAGGCTGGTGGCGCGGAAACCCTCCTTCTCGCCGGCGCCCGCCAGGCTGCAGACCTCCAGCGCCTGGTCACGCAGGCAATGGCCTTCCTCCAGCAGCAGCAGGTGCTGCTGGCCGAGTTCGTCCATGCGCAGGCTGCGGTGCGAGGCCAGCGGGTGCCCGTCCGGCACCGCCAGCAGGAAGGGCTCCTCGAACAGGAACTCCGTTTCCAGCCAGTCCTCGTGCAGGGGCAGGGCGAGGATGCCGGCGTCGAGCCGGCCCTCGCGCAGCATGTGCAGGATGGTCTCGGTCTTTTCCTCGACCAGCAGCAGCTCCAGGCGCGGGAAGCGGGCGCGGATGCGCGGCACGATGTGCGGCAGCAGGTAGGGGCCGAGGGTGGGGAAGATGCCCAGGCGCATCGAGCCGGCTTCGGGATCGGCGGCGCGGCGGGCGGTTTCCCGCATCTGCTCGACTTCGGCCAGCACGCGGCGGGCGCGCATGACGATGTCCTCGCCGGCGCGGGTCAGCATCACATGCCGGGGCGCGCGTTCGACCAGGGCCACGCCCAGCTCGTCCTCCAGCTTGCGGATCTGGGTGGAGAGGGTGGGCTGGCTGACGTGGCAGGCCTCGGCGGCGCGGCCGAAATGCCGCAGTTCCGCCAGGGCCACCAGGTAGCGCAGGTCGCGAAGGTTCATGGCGCCGGGATACTCCATCGCCGGGGGCTATGCAAACGCCGCACGGGGCGGGCCGGGCTCAATGATACATGAAAACTATCGAAATGATAAATCTGTTTGCCTTTACAAATGGATAGCCGGTGCCTACCATTTGCCCCGTCTTCAATTCATTCCCCCTCCATCAAGGAGTTATCGCGATGTCGCTGATCAATACCCAGATCCCGTCCTTCAAGGCCCAAGCCTTCCACAACGGCAAGTTCGTCGAGGTCTCCGACGAGACCATGAAGGGCAAGTGGTCGGTCGTGGTGTTCATGCCGGCCGCCTTCACCTTCAACTGCCCGACCGAGGTCGAGGACGCCGCCGAGAACTACGCCGAGTTCCAGGCCGCCGGCGCCGAGGTCTACATCGTCACCACCGACACCCACTTCTCGCACAAGGTGTGGCACGAGACCTCGCCGGCGGTGGGCAAGGCCAAGTTCCCGCTGGTCGGTGACCCGACCCACACCCTGACCCGCGCCTTCGGCGTGCACATCGAGGAAGAGGGCCTGGCCCTGCGCGGCACCTTCGTGATCGACCCCAACGGCGTGATCAAGACCATGGAGGTCCACGACAACGCCATCGCCCGCGACATGAGCGAGACCCTGCGCAAGCTGAAGGCCGCCCAGTTCGTCGCCGCCAACCCGAACCAGGTCTGCCCGGCCAAGTGGAAGGAGGGCGCCAAGACCATCGCTCCGTCCCTGGAGCTGGTCGGCAAGATCTGATCGCCGCCTGACAGCCGGACCGGTCCCGGGCACGCCCCGGGACCGGCTCCACCCCGAACCATCCCCGGATGCTTGCGCGCGCCGCTCCCTGGCCGCACGCGCAAGCCTCCCCCCCATCCCGGAGCACGCCATGCTGGACGACAACCTGAAGACGCAGCTCGCGGCCTACCTGGAGCGCCTGCGCGCGCCGATCGAACTCAATGCCGCGCTGGACGACAGCGAGGCCTCGGGCGAGCTGCGCGAGCTGCTGCAGGACATCGCCGCGCTCTCGGACAAGGTCACCGTCGGCACCGCCGAGGACGAGCGCCGCCCGTCCTTCGAGATCCGTCGCGCCGGCACCGACATCGCCGTGCGCTTTGCCGGCCTGCCCATGGGCCACGAGTTCACCTCGCTGGTGCTGGCGCTGCTGCATGTCGGCGGCCACCCGCCGCGCGAGGAAGAGGAAGTGCTGGAGCAGGCCCGTGCCCTCCAGGGCGAGTTCCGCTTCGAGACCTATTTCTCCCTGTCCTGCCAGAACTGCCCGGACGTGGTGCAGGCGCTGAACCTGCTGTCGGTGCTCAATCCCGGCGTCAGCCACGTCGCCATCGATGGCGCCCTGTTCCAGGACGAGGTCGAGGCCCGCGGCGTCATGGCGGTGCCGGCCGTGTTCCTCAATGGCCAGCCCTTTGCCAACGGCCGCATGACCCTGGCCGAGATCCTGGCGAAGCTCGACACCGGCGCCGCCGAGCGCGCCGCCGCCAGGCTTTCGGAGAAGGCGCCCTTCGACGTGCTGGTGGTGGGCGGTGGCCCGGCCGGCGCCTCGGCCGCCATCTACGCCGCCCGCAAGGGCATTCGCACCGGCCTGGTGGCCGAGCGCTTCGGCGGCCAGGTGCTCGACACCCTGGGCATCGAGAACTTCATTTCCGTCTCGCACACCGAGGGCCCGAAGCTGGTCGCCCAGCTCGAGCAGCACGTGCGCGACTACGACGTCGACGTCATGCCGCTGCAGCGCGCTGCCGCCCTGACACCGGCAGGTGAGGACGGCCTGGTCGAGGTGAAGCTGGAAAGCGGCGCCGCCCTCAAGGCCCGCAGCGTGGTGCTGGCCACCGGCGCTCGCTGGCGCCAGCTGGGCGTGCCCGGCGAGGCCGAATACCGCAACAAGGGCGTGGCCTACTGCCCGCACTGCGACGGCCCGCTGTTCAAGGGCAAGCGCGTGGCGGTGATCGGCGGCGGCAACTCCGGCGTCGAGGCGGCCATTGACCTGGCCGGCATCGTCGGCCACGTCACCCTGATCGAGTTCGACAGCAAGCTGCGCGCCGACGAGGTCCTGCAGCGCAAGCTGCGCAGCCTGGCCAACGTCGACATCCGCCTGAACGGCCAGACCACCGAGGTCCTGGGCGACGGCAACCGCGTCACCGGCCTGCGCCTGCGCGACCGCAGCAGCGGCGAGGAGCAGGAGATCGCCCTGGAAGGCGTGTTCGTGCAGATCGGCCTGCTGCCCAATACCGACTGGCTCAAGGGCACGCTGGAGCTGAGCCGGCACGGCGAGATCGTCGTGGACGCGCACGGCCGCACCTCGCTGCCGGGCGTGTTCGCCGCCGGCGACTGCACCACCCAGCCCTACAAGCAGATCGTCATCTCGATGGGCTCGGGCGCCACCGCCGCCCTGGCTGCCTTCGACCACCTGATCCGCACGGGCACCCCGGCCGCCGTGGCCGAGGCGGCCTGAGCCGGCACCGGCGCGTCGGCGCCGGCGTATGATGTCGGGCTTCAGGAGGAGCCCGACATGTCAGCCCCGACCCCTGCCAGCAACGAGGGCGATCTGGAACGCCTGTTTGCCGCCATCCCCGAGCGCAACACCAGCGACTGCCTGCTGCGGACCATGCAGCAGCACCACGTGCAGTTGTCGGTCATGGCCGACACCAAGGCCAACATCATCATCACCATCTCTTCGATCGTGCTGACCCTGGCCCTGGGCCGGCTCGGTGATCCGCTGCTGCGGCACGCCTCGCTGACCCTGGCCGGCTTCACCCTGCTGGCGCTGCTGCTGGCCGTGCTGGCGGTGCTGCCCAAGTACCGGCCGCTGCGCCTGCGCGAGGGCCAGCCGTTCCCGCCGCAGTTCAACCTGCTGTTCTTCGGCCACTTCGCCGAGCTGCCGCGCGAGCGCTTCCTGACCGAGATCGCCGGCGCGCTGAAGTCGGACGGCTCCGTCTACGAGACCATGGCCCGCGATACCTACGCCCTGGGCTATTACCTGGCCCACCACAAGTATCGTTACCTGCGCCTGTCCTACCTGTTCTTCCTCGGCGGCTTCCTCCTGGCCTGCGCCGTGCAGGTCTGGCGGCTGGTGGCCGGCTGATGGCGACGGTCGCCGACCTGATCCGCGAGGGCGCCGCGCGCCTGCCCGGGCAGGAGGCGCGCCTGGAGGCGGAACTGCTGCTGGCGCATGCGCTGGAGAAGCCGCGCAGCTGGTTCTACGCCCATGCCGGCGACGTGATGGGACCGCGCGAGATCGAGGCCTACCAGCGCCTGCTGCGCCGGCGCGCCGACGGCGAGCCGGTGGCGCAGATCACCGGCCGGCGCGGCTTCTGGTCGCTGGACCTGGTGGTCACGCCCGACGTGCTGATCCCACGCCCCGAAACCGAGCTGCTGGTGGAACTGGCCCTGGAACGGCTGGAACGCACCCGCCCGGCGACGGTGCTGGACCTGGGCACCGGCACCGGCGCGATCGCCCTGGCCATCGCCGCCGAACGGCCGCTGGCGGAAGTGACGGCGGTGGACGTCAGCGCCGCCGCCCTGGCGGTGGCCCGCGACAATGCCGAGGAAGCCGGCGTGCCCCTGCGCCTGCTGCAGGGCGACTGGTTCGAACCGGTGGCGGACGAGCGCTTCGACCTGGTGGTCAGCAATCCGCCCTACATCGCCGAGGACGACCCGCACCTCAGCCAGGGCGACCTGCGATTCGAGCCACGCACCGCGCTGGCCTCGGGCAAGGACGGCCTGGACGCCATCCGCGCCATCATCGCGGCGGCGCCGAAGCACCTGAAACCCGGCGGCTGGCTGCTGCTGGAACACGGTCACGACCAGGGCGCGGCCGTGCGCGGCCTGCTGGTGGCGGCCGGCTTCGTCCGGGTCGGCACCGAGCGCGACCTGGAGCAGCGCGACCGCGTCGGCTTCGGCCGCTGGCCGGGCTGAGCCCGGCCCTCAGTCGGCCAGCCTGAGCTCCACCCGCCGGTTCAGCGCCCGCCCGGCCTCGCTGGCGTTGTCGGCCACCGGCCGCGATTCGCCGTGGCCCTCGGCCGACAGCCGGTTCGCCGCCACGCCCTTGCCGACCAGCCAGCCGACCACCGCCTCGGCGCGACGCTCGCTCAGGGCCTGGTTGTAGTCGTCGCCGCCCTCGCTGTCGGTGTGGCCGGCGATCACCAGGCGCAGCTCCGGGTCGTCCTGCAGCAGGCCCAGCACCTGCTGCAGCGTGGCTTCAGATTCCGGCTTGATCGTGGCCTGGGCGGTGTCGAAGTAGATGCCGTACAGGTCCACCTTGCGCTCGCGCTGCAGCTGTTCGGCCAGGGCGGCGCTGTCGTCGGCGCGCGGCTTGAGGAAGAGGATCATCTCCAGGGTCTTGCCGGCCTCCAGGTCGGAGGCGTTCTCGTCACCCTCGTAGCCGGGCTTGCTGGCGGTGGTCACCACCAGGCCGGCCGGCACGTCCTCGAGCACGAAGCGGCCATCCTCGCCGGTCACCGCCTGGCGCACGTTGCCGGCCGAGACCAGCACGCCCTCCAGCGGCTTGCCGGTATCGCCGTCGATGGTGGTGCCGGTCACCGTGCCGGTGTAGCGGAAGCCCTTTGGATTGATCAGCAGGCGGGCGAAATCGAAGGCGAAGCCGTCGCCGGCGTCGCTGTCCGGATCGTCGATGTCGATCTCCAGGCGGCCATCGGCCAGCAGGTCGTGGAACTCCGGCAGCAGCTGGATGTTCAGCAGCTTGCCGATCGGCCCGGTCTGGTCCAGGGCATTGATGGTGGTGGCGATGTCGTCGGCCTGGCGACCGTCCAGCAGCACGCGGTAACGGCTGCCCATGCGTTCGCTCTGGAAGTCGTCGACGAACAGCTGCAGCACCACCGTCCTGATCTCGATGCCGGAGGGATCGAACTGCAGCAGCAGCGGCTGCGGCTGGTTGTCCGGACGCACGGTGCGCTGGGTGTAGCCGTCGCGGCGGCCGGGGCCCTTGCCGGTGTAGCCGCTGATCACCATGATCCGGTCGGTGCCGGGCGGGTCGTCGTCCTCGGGCGTGAAGGGATAGCGGTGGATGGGCGTGGATTCGCCGCTGAAGGGGTCGAAGCCCTTGGGCCAGCCGAAGCCGAGGTTGTCGATGTCGCCCAGCTGCACCAGCAGGTCGGCTTCCTCGCCGTCGCGTTCGACATGGTGCGTCTGCCGCCAGGTCTCGGGGAGTTCCTGCTCGGTCTTCGCCGCCCGCCGTTCCGATTCGGCACGCACGCCGGCCTGGCTGATGGCGTGCTGGGCGGCCTTGAGCCGCTCCATGGCGGCGGCGCGCTTGTCCGGGTCGTTGCCGGCCTCGGCCAGGGCCTGCATGGCGGCGGTCATTTCCTCGATCCGCGCCTTCTGCTCGGCCATGCCGGCAGAGGGCGGTGTCGCGGCGAGGGCTTCGGCCTCGCGTGCCTTCTCTTCCAGGCGGGCGAGGATCTGTTCGGCCGGGTCTTCGGCTGCGCCTTCGCCGGCGCCCGCGCCGGGCGGCGAGGCCGCGGCTTCGCTGTCAGCCGGCGCGGGGGCCGTCGTATCCGATCCACAGGCACCCAGGCCCAGGGCCAGGGCGAAGACGGCCGTCACGATGATCACGCGCATGGGCATCCGCTCCCCGTCGGAAACCGGGGCCAAATGTAGCAGAGCCGACGATGGGTCTCAGGCGGTGGCGGCGGCGCGGCCGGAACCCAGGTCCGGCCAGCGGGCCAGCACGGCCCGGCGGATGCCGTCGGCGTCGATGCCGGCCTCGGCCAGCAGCTGCTCGCGGCTGGCGTGTTCCTGCCAGGCGTCCGGCAGGCCCAGGTGCAGCATCGGCAGCGCCAGGCCCTCGGCCGCCAGCAGCTCGGCCACGCCGCTGCCGGCGCCGCCGGCCACGACGTTGTCCTCGATGCTGACCAGGCCTTCGTGCGAGGCCGCCAGCTCCAGCACCAGGGCGCGGTCCAGCGGCTTGACGAAGCGCATGTTCACCACCGTCAGGCCGAGCTCGCGGCCGACCTGCTCGGCTGCCGCCACCGTGCTGCCGAAGGCGAGCAGGGCGAGGCGGGAGCCGCGCTGGCGCAGCTGCGCCTTGCCGATCGGCAGCGTTTCCAGGCCGGGCTGCACCGCCACGCCCGGGCCGG
Organism: Arenimonas sp.; assembly: GCA_035304725.1. Classification (GTDB taxonomy): domain Bacteria; phylum Pseudomonadota; class Gammaproteobacteria; order Xanthomonadales; family Xanthomonadaceae; genus Arenimonas. The sequence continues at coordinate 3,859 of DATGPR010000157.1, read as the reverse complement.
TACCGCGCGGATAGCGCACCGCCGCCGGACCTTCGTGGCGGAATCCGGTGCTGAGCATCTTCCGGCACTCGTCCTCGTCGGCCGGCGCCATCACCACCATGTCCGGCACGCAGCGCAGGTAGCTGAGATCGAAGCTGCCGGCATGGGTGGCGCCGTCGGGGCCGACCACGCCGCCGCGGTCGATGGCGAACAGCACGTCCAGCTTCTGCAGCGCCACGTCATGGATCAGCTGGTCGTAGCCGCGCTGCAGGAAGGTGGAGTAGATCGCCACCACCGGCTTCATTCCCTCGCAGGCCATGCCCGCCGCCAGGGTGACGGCGTGCTGCTCGGCGATGGCGACGTCGAAGTAGCGGTCCGGGTATTCCTTGCTGAAGCGCACCAGGCCCGAGCCCTCGCGCATGGCCGGGGTGATGCCGAGCAGGCGCTCGTCGGCGGCGGCCATGTCGCAGAGCCAGTCACCGAAGACCTGGGTGTAGGTCGGGCGCGAGGGGCCGGCCTTCTTGACCACGCCGACGCTGGGATCGAAGGGGCCGACCGCGTGGTATTCGATCTGGTCGCCCTCGGCCAGCTCGTAGCCCTTGCCCTTGGTGGTGATCACGTGCAGCAGCTGCGGGCCCTTCAGGCCCTTGAGTGTCTTCAGCGTGGCCAGCAGCGCCGGCAGGTCGTGGCCGTCGATCGGGCCGGTGTAGTGGAAGCCCATCTCCTCGAACAGCGTGGAGGGCACGAACATGCCCTTCCAGTGTTCCTCCCAGCGCTTGACGAAGCGCGCCGGCGGCTTGTTCTTGTCGCCCAGCAGCTTCTTGCCGCCCTCGCGGATCCGGTTGAGGGTCTGGCTGCTGGACAGCCGGCCCAGCATCTTGGTCAGTCCGCCCACGTTCTCGGAGATGGACATCCGGTTGTCGTTGAGGATGACCAGCAGGTCCGGCTCCGGTTCCATGCCGCCGGCGTGGTTCAGGGCCTCGTAGGCCATGCCGGCGGTCATCGCGCCGTCGCCGATCACCGCCACCACCTTGCGCGGGTCGCCGGCGCGCTGCAGGGCCACGGCCATGCCCAGCGCGGCGGAGATGGAGGTGGAGGAGTGGCCGACGCCGAAGGTGTCGTACTCGCTCTCCTCGCGCTTGGGGAAGGGGGCGATGCCGCCCTTCTGCTTGACCGTGTGGATGCGGTCGCGGCGGCCGGTGAGGATCTTGTGCGGGTAGGTCTGGTGCCCCACGTCCCACACCAGCAGATCCTTCGGCGTCTCGTACAGGTAGTGCAGGGCGACGGTCAGCTCGATCACGCCCAGGCCGGCGGCGAAGTGGCCGCCGCTGCGCCCGACCGATTCGATCAGGAAGGCGCGCAGCTCCTCCGCCACCGCCGGCAGCTCGGCCTCGTCGAACTTGCGCAGGTCGGCCGGCGAGTCGATGCGCGAAAGGCGCGGGTAACGGGAGGAGTCGATGCTCATCGGGAGGGAATCGTGGGGATCACCCATTTTCCTCCCGGTTCATGGCGGGGGGCAAGCAAGCCCGTTCAGGAGGCGCTCCGGGGTGGGCCCGCTTCAGGCGCAGAGCTTGGAGCGGCTGGGCAGCTGCGCCTTCAGGAAGGCCATCTGGTCGGCCAGGATGTTGCGGTTGGAGAGGATCAGGTGTTCGATCCAGCTGGGCCGGTACGGCACCGCCAGCAGCGGCATGTTGGCCTGGGCCGGGGTGCGGTTGCCCTTGCGCGAGTTGCACTGGAAGCAGGCGGTGACCACGTTCTCCCACACGTCCCTGCCGCCGCGGGACAGGGGCAGGACGTGGTCGCGGGTCAGGTACGGGCGCGGGAACTGCCCGCCGCAGTACATGCACAGGTAGGCATCGCGGGCGAACAGGGCGGAGTTGGTCAGCGCCGGGGTCGGGTCCAGGGCGCGGTTCCGCGGGTGGCCGCGGGTGGCGATGATCGGGTGCAGCTCGATGACGCTGCGGTCGCCGGTGAGGCGGTTGGTGCCGCCGTGCACGCGCATGCAGGGTTCGCCGAGGGTCCAGGCCACCGCGTCGCGCGCGTACAGGCAGGTGGCTTCCTGCCAGTGGCTCCAGCTCATGGCGCGGCCATGGGAATCCAGGGACAGGACCCGCAGGTTGGGCGAGAAGGGCCGCCCCGCGACCGGGGACGCGCGCGGCGCCTCCGTTCCGGCGTAGATCAGACCTGTCCTGGCAGCGTCCGTCTCCATCGGGAATCGAGCTTATACCCGATCGGAGACGGTTTGTGTACCGCGTTCAGCGCAGCACGCCTTCCAGCCCCGGGGCGGGGTTGAGCGCGCTCTGGCCGTCCACCTTGAATTCCCGGGCCTTGCCGGCCTCGTCGGGCGTGGCCCGGACCGTGCCCTCCAGCCGGTAGGAGAGGGCGCGCCGGGAGGCCAGCGCGTCGGCCACCGCCAGCCGCGCCATCGGCTGCGGGCGCAGGGTCACCTGGACCACGTCGGCCGCGGTCGGGCCGATGGACAGGGCGGGCGAGGCCTCCAGGGTGCCGGCCGGGTGCTCGTCCACGCTCAGCTCCAGGCGGACGTGGTCGAAGCGCATGGACACGCTGCTGTAGTTGTGCAGGCGCACGTCCACGGTCCAGCTGCCGTCGGCCTGGACCTGCAGCTGCTGGACCATGGCCGCTGGCGGCGAGACGCGCTTGGCGCCGCCGGCGCAGCCGGCGCCCAGGGCCGCCGCCGCCAGCAGGGCCAGGGTGGCGAGGATGTGCAGGATCCGCTTCATGCCGCCTCCGAGAACCGCGAGGGCGGCAGGATACTACGGCTCGGGCGGCGGCTCGCGCAGCGGGGCGGCGAGCACCAGCGGCGCAAGGTCGTAGCCCATGGCTTCGGCGCGGCCGCGCAGCTGCTCGAACAGGGTGCGGTCCATCGCCGGTTCGCGCGAGAGGATCCAAAGGTAGTCGCGGTCCGGGTCGCCCACCACCGCCCACTGGTAGTCCGGGTCCAGGGCGATCACCCAGTAGTCGGCCCACACGAACGGAACCCACGCCAGCCAGTCCGGGGCGAAGCGCACGCGCAGCCGGCCCGGGTGGCCGGGCACCGGGCGGGCCACGCCGTCGACCTCGATACGGTTGCCGTCGTGGGTGCGGCAGGCGTTGTGGACGCTGATGGTGCCGTCGCTGCGCAGCGCGTACTGGGCGGTGATGTCGCCGGCACAGCGCCGCTGGAAGGACAGCGGCAGGTGCGCGATCTCGTACCAGAGGCCGGCATAGCGCGACAGGTCCAGCTCGGGCACCGAGGCGACCGGGCCGGCGGCCCGGGCGGGGGCGGGGAACAGCGCCAGGCACAGCAGCAGCGGGATCAGCGCACGCATGGAGCCTCCTCCAGGCGACCTGCGGCCGATCCTAGCATCCAGGATGGCGGCCCCCGCGTCCACGCGGGGCGCGCGGGTCAGCAGGACAGGCGGCGGGGCGGCTGGCCGTAGCGGGAGACCTGCACCAGCACGGGGTGGTTGCGCAGGCGGGTGGCGTCGGCCAGCAGCAGCGCCAGGTCCAGCGCCGATTCCTCGTCCGGATACACCGCCAGGGCGCGCCCGTTGTCGAACACGGTGCAGCCTCGGTGGTCCTTGGCGACAGTCAGCACTCGATGTTCCATGGCCTTGCGTGTGGGCGGGGCTTCGGGTGGCCGCCATCATGCACGTCGCGCCTGGTGCCACCATCGGCTGGTGGCGCAGTGAGGTGTAGGACAATTCCGCCCAGATGGGCCGGATGCCACGCAGGCAGGCGCCGTTGCACGGCACCGCTGCAACGGAAAAGGGCCTGCTTCGCAGCAGGCCCTTTTTCGAATCCGATGGTGGCCGGGGAGGGAATCGAACCCCCGACACGGGGATTTTCAATCCCCTGCTCTACCAACTGAGCTACCCGG
>DATGPR010000156.1:0-3860 GCA_035304725.1 Arenimonas sp. | reverse complement strand
TGCTGTTCGGCATCCTGGTGCTGGCCCTGATCGGCCGCAAGATCATCGAGGGCAGTCGCGGCCGTGGTTCGCGCGGCGCCGGCGGCGTGCTGGTGGCGGCGCTGGGCCTGATGGTCGTCGGCTACATCGGCCTGTTCTTCGCCCGGCTGATCAAGGCCGGTGTCAGCCGCCAGCGCGAATTCCTGGCCGATGCCTCGGCGGTGCAGTTCACCCGCCAGACCGCCGGCCTGGCCGGCGCGCTCAAGAAGATCGGCGGCCTGCAGGAAGGCTCGCGCCTGGCCAGCGCCGAGGCCGAGGAAGTGGCGCACATGCTGTTCGGCGACGGCGTCGGCTATTCGCGCCTGTTCGCCACCCATCCGCCGCTGCTGGAGCGCATCCGGGCGCTGGAGCCGGGCTTCAAGCCGCAGGCGCTGACCGAGCTGGCTGCCCGCTGGCAGATGCATCCGCCCTCGGGCCTGGACGAGGACATCGCCCTGGGCCTGGTCGGAGCGGAGAACGCTGGCGCGCGCACGGCCGGTTCGCCGCCGCCGCTGCCCGGCGATGCCACCGAACTGGCGGTGACGCCGCCGGCCGTGGTCGCCCAGGTGGCACGGCCGGCCAGCGACGACTACGTGCACGCCGGCCAGCTGCTGCAGGCCCTGCCGGAGACCCTGCGCAACGCCGCCGAGGAACGCGAGGAGGCGCTGCCGCTGCTGCTGGGCCTGCTGCTGGCACCACCGGGCGAGGTGCGCGACCGGCAGATGTATGAGCTGGCCGCCCGCCACGACGAACGGCTGTCACGGCAGGCGCTGGACTACGCCGACCGCCTGGTGGACCTGCCGCGCAGCCTGCACCTGCCGCTGGCGGCCATGGCCATGCCCTCGCTGCGCAAGCGGCCGCGGCCGGAGCTGGAGCACTTCATGGACACCTGCTTCGCGCTCAGCCATGCCGACGGCCGCATCGACCTGTTCGAGTACTGCCTGGGCCGGCTGCTGCGCATCCAGGTGCTGGGCGCGCTGGATCCGAGCCGCACCTGGGTGCCGGGCAAGCGCCGCCTCGCCTCGGTGACGGCGCCGGCCCTGGACCTGCTGGCCATCCTTGCCCAGGCCGGCCATGCCAACCATGCCGAGGCGCAGCGCGCCTTCATGGCCGGCGTGAACATCGCCTTCCCGCGCCTGAATGCGTCCTACCGACCGCCGCAGGACTGGCAGCGCGCGCTCGACGATGCCTGGCCGGTGCTGGACCAGGTCGAGCCCATGGGCAAGGAACTGCTGCTGGAAGCGCTGGTCGCCGCCGCCAGCCATGACGGCCGGATGAGCGTGGCCGAGGCGGAACTGCTGCGGGTGGTCTGCGCGGCGCTGCACTGCCCGTTGCCGCCGCTGCTGGAACGCTGAGCGGGCCTCGCGCCCGCCGCCAGGATCAGGCCGCCTGGCCGAGGATCAGGTCGGCGGCACGCTCGGCGATCATCATGGTCGGCGCGTTGGTGTTGCCGCCGATCAGCTTCGGCATCACCGAGGCGTCGACGACGCGCAGGCCGTCCACGCCCTTCACCCGCAGCTGCGGGTCCACCACGGTGTCGGCGTCCTCCGGCCGGCCCATGCGGCAGGTGCCGACCGGGTGGTAGACGGTTTCGGCCTTGCGGCGGATGAAGGCGGTAAGGCCGGCGAGGTCGCGCACGTCATCGCCGGGCAGCACTTCCGGCCCGCGGAAGGGCGCGAAGGCGGGCTGGGCCAGGATCTCGCGGGAAAGCCGCACCGCCTCCAGCATCACCTTCAGGTCGAAACCCTCCGGATCGCTGAGGTAGCGCGCCTCGATGCGGGGCTTGTCGCCGGCATCGGCGCTGGCCAGGTACAGGCGGCCGCGGCTGCGCGGCCGCAGCCCGCAGGCGTGCAGGGTGTAGCCGTTTCCGGGCAGGCGGTTGCGGCCGTGGTCGTCCAGCTGCGCCGGCACGAAGTGGAACTGCACGTCCGGGCGTTCGTCCTCGGCCAGATGGCTGCGCAGGAAACCGCCGGCCTCGGCGATGTTGCTGGCGCCCGGACCGGTCCGGCCCATCAGGTAGTAGCGGAAGGCGACGGCGATGTCGCTGGCGCTGTCATAGCTCAGGCCACGGGTGCAGCGCTGCAGGGTGCAGATGTCCAGATGGTCCTGCAGGTTGCCGCCGACGCCGGGCAGGTCGGCCAGCACCTCGATGCCGTGCCGGCGCAGCTCCTCCGCCGGACCGATGCCCGAGAGCATCAGCAACTGCGGCGAATTGATGGCGCCGCCGCTGAGCAGCACCTCGCGGCTGGCGGCCTCGTGGTAGGCGCGCCGGCCGACCGTGTACACCACGCCGGTGGCGCGGCCGTTCTCGATGGTTACCCGCCGCGCCAGCGCGCCGGTCACCACCTTCAGGTTCGGGCGGTCGCGGGCCGGGCGCAGGTAGGCGGTGGCGGCGGAGCAGCGCACGCCGTCGCGGGTGGTGGTCTGGTACCAGCCGAAGCCGTCCTGGCGCGGGCCGTTGAAATCATCGGTGGCCGGATGACCGGCCTGTACCGCCGCTTCCAGGAAGGCTTCCGACAGCGGGTTGCGATGGCGCGGGTCGGAAACCGACAGCGGGCCGTGGCCGCCGTGGAATTCGTCCTCGCCGCGGGCATTGCCCTCGCTGCGGCGGAAGTAGCGCAGCACGTTGTCCCAGTGCCAGCCCTCGGCGCCCAGGCCCACCCACTCGTCGTAGTCGCGGGCGTGGCCACGGATGTAGCACATCGCGTTGATCGAGCTGGAACCACCCAGCACCTTGCCGCGCGGCCACCACAGCCGGCGCCCGTCCAGGTTCGGCTCGGGAGCGGTGCTGTAATCCCAGTTCACGCCCTTGCGGTCGACCAGCTTGGCCAGACCGGCGGGCATGTGGATGAAGGGATGCCAGTCGCGGGGGCCCGCCTCCAGCAGAAGTACGCGGCAGTCCGGGTCCTCGCTCAGGCGACTGGCCAGCACGCAGCCGGCGGATCCCGCACCCACGATGATGTAGTCGTACACGACCGACTCTTTCTTACAGGACCGGCCGACGGTAGGCCCCCCGCCTAGAGCAAACACTCAGGCTGATGTCTGGCGCCGCAACATTGCCGGCAAAAGCCGCAGCAATGCTGGCGGCGAGGGGCCGGGTTGGCTATCGTGCGCGCAGCCCGCAGGACCCCGTCAGCCAATGAGTTCCGACACGCCCGCCAAGGCCGGCCGATTCGATCACCTGCGCGGGGCGCTGCGGGAGTTCCCGCCGCTGATCTGGTCCTTCCTGTATTTCTTCTTCCTGCTGACCGGCTATTACGTGCTGCGGCCGGTGCGCGACGCCATGGGCGCCTCGGCCGACGTCCAGGCGGTGTTCCCGGTCGCCCTGGTGGAGTGGGCGAGTGCCCGCGGCTGGGACTTGGGCGGGCTGACCCTGCAGCTGCTGTTCACCGGCACCTTCATCGCCATGGTGCTGCTGCAGCCGGCCTATGGCGCCCTGGTCAGCCGCTTTCCGCGCCGGGTCTTCCTGCCGGTGCTGTACCTGCTGTTCATCGCCTGCCTGATCGGCTTCCACCTGCTGTTCGACCGGGCGGTGCCGGGGCGGGGCGCGGTGTTCTTCATCTGGGTGGCGGTGTTCAACCTGTTCGCGGTGTCGGTCTTCTGGAGCTTCATGGCCGACATCTACAGCGACATCGAGGCGCGCCGCCTGTACGGCTTCATCGCCGCCGGCGGCACCATCGGCGGTTTCATCGGGCCGGCGATCACCCGCCTGCTGGTGACCGAAGTCGGCGTGGCCAACCTGCTGCTGGTCTCGGCGGCGCTGCTGGCGCTGGCGGTGGCCTGCATCCTGCGGCTGGGGCGCTGGGCCCGCCTGCGCGAGGCCGAACGCGGCCGGGCCGGTC
>DATGPR010000155.1:0-2103 GCA_035304725.1 Arenimonas sp. | reverse complement strand
ACCTGCACGCGCACTACGCCGCCATGGGCTGCTACGCGGCCTGGATCGGCCGCGCCGACGACGCGGCGCCGGCCTGAGTGCGAGGGCTGCAGGCCGGGCCGGGGCCCGGCCTGCCCGCGGCCTTCAGTTCGCCGCCAGAGTGTCGGCGAAGTCGATCACCAGGGCGACGCGGCGGTTGGCCAGGCCGGCCTCGCCGGTGGCGCCGGCGCGGATCTGCCGGTTGCGGTCCTCGCCGTAGCTGACCGCCCGCACCTGCGCATCCGGCAGGCCTTGGGCGATGAGGTAGTCGCGCACGGCGTCGGCACGGCGCTGGCCCAGGCGCTTGTTGTAGGCGGCCGAACCGGAGGGATCGGTGAAGCCTTCCACCGTCACCACCACGCCCGGGTGGTGCTCGCGGATGACGCGGGCGAAGTCGTCGAGCATGGGCTTGTCGGCATCGCGCAGGGTGGCGTCGTCCACCGCGAAATGGGCGGTGGTCTCGACCCTGAGCCGGCCCTCGAGCTGGGAGATCCTCGCGTCGTACTGGCCGAAGCGCTGTTCCATCAGGGCCTGCAGCTGGTCCAGCCGCTGCTGGTGCTGCTGGTCGGTGGCGCGCAGCTCGGCGATGGCGGCGTCGAACTCGTCGCGCTTGACGTAGCCGGCGCAGCCGGCCAGTCCGACGATGACGAGGGCGGCGACGAGGGGACGCAGGATAGGCATCCGGGTTCGCATCAGGGGTTTCCTCCTGGTGTGTGGAACGCCGGACCGATCTGGCAGTGCTGCTGGCCCGGCGGGGGGACTGAGGCTGCAGACTGCCTACCGGACCCTACCCCCATTGGCCGGCGTGTTCAAAACCGGAAGACGCTGCGCCGCAACACCGAAGGGGCTGCCGCGAAGCCGGAATGGCGCGGTTCCGCACCGCCGCCGGCGCCGGCCGGCTTAACCACGGCGCAACGGCCGGGGGGCGAGGGTGCAGCTCCGGGCCCGGGGGTGTATCATGCGCGCCCCCACGCATCCTTTCATCTCAATCAAGGGATATAAGCAACGATGTCCAGCTACCTCTTCACTTCCGAGTCGGTCTCCGAGGGCCACCCGGACAAGATGGCCGACCAGATCTCCGATGCGGTGCTGGACGCGATCCTGACCCAGGATCCGAAGGCGCGCGTGGCCTGCGAGACCCTGGTCAAGACCGGCGCCGCCATCGTCGCCGGCGAGATCACCACCACCGCCTGGGTGGACATCGAGGAGCTGACCCGCAAGGTCATCAACGACATCGGCTACGACAACAGCGATGTCGGCTTCGACGGCCACACCTGCGCCATCATCAACATGATCGGCAAGCAGTCGCCGCACATCGCCCAGGGCGTGGACCGCAAGAAGCCCGAGGAACAGGGCGCCGGCGACCAGGGCCTGATGTTCGGCTACGCCTGCAACGAGGCGCCGGAGTTCATGCCGGCCCCGATCTACTACTCGCACCGCCTGGTCGAGCAGCAGGCCAAGGTGCGCCGCTCGGGCAAGCTCAAGTGGCTGCGCCCGGACGCCAAGAGCCAGGTGACCCTGCGTTATGACGGCAACGACATCGTCGGCCTGGAGGCCGTGGTGCTGTCGACCCAGCATGCGCCGGGCGTGAAGCACAAGGAGATCGTCGAGGGCGTGATGAAGCACATCCTCGAGCCGGTGCTGCCCAAGGCCTGGCTGAAGGCGCTGCCGAAGTCGCGCATCCACATCAACCCGACCGGCAAGTTCGAGATCGGCGGCCCGGTGGGCGATGCCGGCCTGACCGGCCGCAAGATCATCGTCGACACCTACGGCGGCATGGCCCGCCACGGCGGCGGTGCGTTCTCGGGCAAGGATCCGTCGAAGGTGGACCGTTCGGCCGCCTACGCCGCCCGCTACGTCGCCAAGAACGTGGTCGCCGCCGGCCTGGCCGACAAGTGCGAGGTGCAGGTGAGCTACGCCATCGGCGTGGCCGAGCCGACCTCGATCTCGGTGACCACCTTCGGTACCGGCAGGATCAGCGACGAGAAGATCGAGAAGCTGATCCGCCAGCACTTCGACCTGCGCCCCTACGGCATCGTCAAGATGCTGGACCTGCTGCACCCGATCTACCGCGCCACCGCGGCC
>DATGPR010000154.1:0-11696 GCA_035304725.1 Arenimonas sp. | reverse complement strand
GTGACCACCGAGGAGGCATCCCCGTCGTCGCCGTTGAAGAACTTGTCGAACACCTGCTTGATCTCGTCCTCGAGCAGGCGGGGCGCGGTGGCGCTGTAGCGAATCAGGCTCATGGCTTTGTCTCCGAACTGTCGGCGGCCTTGCCGCCATGCCTGCCAGATGGGGCTGCGGCGGCCGCCCTTCAAGCCCCCTGCCCGGCTCGGCCGGCCGCCGTTACACTGCCGGTCCACCCCGCAAACGGAGCAAGGACATGGCCATCCAGGTCGGAGACAGGATTCCCCACGCCGTCCTCAACGTCCTGCGCGACGGCGTCCAGCCGGTGGAGACCAGCGAGCTGTTCGCCGGCCGCAAGGTGGTGCTGTTCGCAGTGCCCGGCGCCTTCACGCCCACCTGCTCGGCCAAGCACCTGCCGGGCTACGTGCAGCACCTGGAAGAGTTCCGCAGGCGCGGCGTCGAGGTCGCCTGCATGGCGGTGAACGATGCCTTCGTCATGGGCGCCTGGGCGCGCGACCAGAACGTGCCCAAGGCCATCCACATGCTGGCCGACGGCAATGGCGAGTTCACCCGCGCCCTCGGCCTGGAGCTGGATGCCAGCGGCTTCGGCATGGGCCTGCGTGCCAAGCGCTTCGCCCTCTATGCCGAGGACGGCGTGGTCAGACAGCTGCACGTCGAGGCGCCGGGCGAGTTCCGCGTCTCCTCGGCCGAATACGTGCTGGAGCACCTGCCGGCCTGAGCGGCCGGCGGGCACTCAGGGCAGCACCCGCAGTTCCAGCTCGTCCCACGCGCCGGACTCGGCCAGGGCGGTGATGCGCTGCCGGCCGGGCGTGTCGAACTCGTGCCGCCACCAGCGGCCGCCCATGGTTTCGCCTTCCAGGCGGCCGTTCACCAGCCAGCGCACCCGTCCCTGCACGCCGAGGGCACGCAGGCGCAGCACCGGCGCGCGGCCGCTGCCGGGCGGCGCGGCGAGCGCGGCGCCGGGCGCCACGCCTTCGATGCGCAGGTTCTCCATCGCCGCCAGCGCGTCCGGGGCGCAGTCGGCGGCCAGCGGCGGAATGGCGCTGGCGCGGCGCGTCTCGGCCGGCAGCCAGGGGTAGGCCAGGCCCGGCCAGCGGGCGATCTCGCGGCGCTGGCGGCGGTGCGGCAGGCGGCAGTCGACCGAGAGGCGCTGGCCGCTGTCGGCATCCACCTCGACACTCAGGCGACCCGGGCCCCACAGCCGTGCATCGCGCTCCGGCAGCGTCGGCGGCACGCTGCCGGCCAGCAGCCAGGCCTCGCGGCGCTGGTGGCAGAGGCCAGGCGCCTTCTCGTCCGGCGGCAGGCCCAGCGGCCAGCAGATCTCCCGCTTGTGCACCGTGGGCGGTGGCGGCGGAACGCCGAGCCCCGGCGTCCTGGGCAGGCTGTCCACCACTTCCAGCAACAGCGGCAGCGCGGTGATGGCACCGTACTGGCCGGGCAGCGGCGTGCCGTCCGGCCGCCCGACCCAGACGCCGACGGTGTATCCGGGCGTGCCGCCGATCGCCCAGGCGTCGCGGAAGCCGTAGCTGGTGCCGGTCTTCCAGGCCACCGGCAGATGGCCGCGCCGTTCGAACAGCGCCTCGCGCTCGCCGGGCCGTCCGCCGGAGGCGAGGATTTCCCGCACGATCCAGGCAGCGCCGGGCGACAGCAGCCGCCTTTCCTGCAGCGGCTGCTCCGGGCGATAGCGCACGGCGCCGGCGAGGCCGTCGCGATGCAGGGCGGCGTAGGCACCGACCAGCTGCTCCAGCGAAGTGCCGGTACCGCCGAGGATCAGGCTGAGGTTGGGCGGCGCGCCGCGCGGGAAGCGCAGGGTGATGCCGGCATGCGCCAGGCGGGCGGCGAAACGCTCCGGCCCCACCCGATCCAGCAGGTCCACCGCCGGCACGTTCAGCGACAGGCGCAAGGCCTCCGCCACCGAGACCGGCCCGTTGAAGGCGGGATCGAAATTGCCGGGCCGGTAGTCGCCGAAGCTCTGCGGTGCGTCCACCAGCAGGCTCCCGGAATGCACCAGGCCATCGTCCATCGCCAGGCCGTACAGGAAAGGCTTGAGCGTGGAACCGGGCGAACGGGTGGCGCGCACCATGTCGACGTGGCCCAGGCGCTCGGTGTCGGCGAAGGCCAGCGAACCGATGTAGGCACGCGCTTCCAGGCTGGCGTTGTCCACCACCAGCACCGCCGCCGAGGTGCGCGGCGGCAGCCGCGCCGCCCACACGTCCATGCGTTCTTCCAGGCTGCGCTGCAGCGCCGCGTCCAGGGTGCTCAGGATGCGCGCCTGGCCGGGATCGGCGGCGCGCAGGCGTCGTGCCAGCAGCGGCGCCGACATCGGCGGCCGCAGCCGGCGCGACACCACCGGCTCCATGCGCGCGTCTTCCACCTCGGCGACGCTCCAGTCGCCGTATTCGGCCAGGCGCGCCAGCACCTTGTCGCGGGCGACGCGGGCGGCCTCGGGATGGCGGTCGGGACGCAGCCGGCTGGGCGCCTGCGGCAGCACCGCCAGCAGGGCCGCCTCTGCGCGCGACAGCCGTAAGGAGGGCTTGCCGAGGTAAGCCCAGCTGGCCGCCTCCACGCCCTCGATGGTGCCGCCGAAGGGCGCCTGGTTGATGTAGATCTCCAGCAGCTCGCGCTTGCTCAGCCGCAGCTCCAGCTGCACCGCCCGCACCGCCTGGCGCAGCTTGCCGCCCAGGCTGCGCGGCTGCGGCTCGAGAATGCGCGCCACCTGCATGCTCAGGGTCGAGCCGCCGGAGACGATGCGACCGTGCCAGGCCCACTGCCAGGCCGCGCGCAGTACCGCCACCGGATTGACGCCGGAATGCCAGTGGAACCAGCGATCCTCGTAACCGAGCAGCGCCTCGACGTAGTAAGGCGACACCTCGTCCAGCGTCACCGGATAGCGCCAGACGCCATCCGGTCCGGCGAAGGCGCGCAGCGGGGTGCCGTCCGCCGCCAGCACCACGGTGGCGCCGCGGTTGTCGGGCAACGGCGGCGGGAACAGCCGGTCCAGCGCCAGCAGGACCAGCAGCAGTCCCGCCACCAGCCAGGCCGCCCGCCGCCAGCGCGACGGGCGGCGGGCGCCAGCGTCCACCGCCGTCACGGCCTCAGGGCGGCGTGACGGTGATGGTTTCGGGCGAGACCCGGCCGACGCCGCGCAGCTCCGGCCGGTACATGTCCTCGGCCCGCGGTGGCGGCACGCGGTAGGTACCCGGCGTCACCGCCCGCACCAGGTAGAACAGGTGCGCGGGCTGGCCGCGGTAGAGGCGCAGCGCGGCGACGTAGCGGTCGTCGCGGTACTCCTCGTGGCGCAGGTCGGCGGCGCCGCCGCGCTCGGACAGGGTGACGCCGTCGATCACCACCTCGGCCCACTGCGCCGGATCGGCCAGGTTGAGGTTCTCCAGCTCCAGGCCGGCCGGCAGCAGGTCCTCGACGAGGGCATCGGGCATGTCCTCGCGCGCCTCCACCCGCAGCGCCACCACCAGCACCTCGCCTTCGCGCAGCGGGCCCGGCTGCCAGGGCTTGCCATCGGGGCGGTACCAGCGCCGGATCACGCTGACCTTGCTGTCGTCGAAGGCCGGCGCGTTGCGCGGCACGCCGGCCACGTCCAGGACGGTGAACACCGGCGTCTCGCCGCGGGCAGTGAAACGCACGTCATTGGCCAGCTCCTCCGAGCCGAAGTCGCGGCCGAACATGCGGTCGGCCTGAAGTTCCTCCGAGTCGTTGCCGACCGCGAGGCTGCCGGAGAAGGTGCGGTCGCCATCCAGCACCAGGCTGCGGCCGAGCCGCGCCAGGGCGATCTGCTCCTGGGTGCTCAGCCAGTACGAACGGCTGGTGCGCGCCTGCAGGTCGCGCGACAGCGCCAGCAGGCGCTCGTCCTGTGCCGGCGTGCTGCGACCGTGCTCACGCAGCAGGGCCAGCATCAGCGCCTCGTCGCGCAGTTCGCTGCCGTAGTCGCCCAGCCAGCGCGGGCGCCTGGACTGCTTGGCCAGGCCTTCGCGGATGGCGGCCGCGCCGCGCGCCTCATCGCCCTGCAGTGCCAGCGCCAGGCCCAGGTGCACCAGCGGCAGGCCGGTCAGGGCCTTGTCGCGGCTGTTGTCGTACAGCGCGCGCAGCGTGCCCAGGGGCGCCCGGTTCAGCCGCGCCAGCACGTAGCCGGCGTGGGCCTGGTAGGCCAGGCGCAGGTGCTCGGACTGGTCATAGGCATAGAACGGCAGGCCGCCGGTGAGCAGATCGTCGTTCAGGCGCTCCAGCGTCTTCTGCAGCATGCCCTCCGGCACGGCGAAGCCGGCCTCGCGGGCCGAGAGCAGGAACTCCGCGATGTAGGGCGTCAGCACCGGCATGGTGTCGCTGCCGCCCCAGAAGCTGAAGTGGCCGTTGCCGGCCTGCAGCGCCTGCAGGCGGGCGAAGGCGGTTTCCAGCCGGCGCCGGCGCGCGCCCTCGTCCAGGCCGGGGAAGCCCATGCGGCGGGCATTGGCCTCATCCAGCAGCAGGGCCGCATAGCCGCGGGTGGTGGTCTGCTCGACGCAGCCGTAGGGATAGTCGAGCAGGTCCTGCAGGGCGCGGGCCAGCGGCAGCGGCGGATCGGCCGTCACCGTCAGGCGGGCGGAAACGGTGCCCGGCAGCAGGCCCACCGCCGCCTCGTTGCCGAAGGCCATGGTTTCGCCCGGCGCCAGCGTGCGCGCCTGCGAGCGCGCGACCGCGCCCCAGGCCGGCCGCACCGGCACTTCGAACTCGCGGCGTACCGCATGCCCGCCGCCCTCGACACCCAGCACCAGAGTGCCGACACCGGCGCCCTCGCGGGCGACCAGGGTGAACTGCAGCGTCTGCTTGCCGTCCGCCGCCAGGCGCAGGCTGCGCCGGCCCTCGCTGACGGCGAGCGGGCCACGCGTCTCCAGGTTGACGCTGAAGTCGGCATCGCCGCCGGTGAAGTTCTGCAGGTCGACGGTAACCGTGCTTCGGTCGCCCGGCGCCAGCACCCGCGGCGCGCTCAACTCGGCCAGCACCGGCGCCCGCAGCACGCTCTCGCGACTGGCCTGGCCATAGCTGTCCTCGCCGAAGACCAGGGCGGAGACGCGCAGCGTGCCGTTGAAGTCCGGCACCGCCACGTCCACCGTGGCCTTGCCCTGCGCATCCAGGCGCACCGGTCCGGAGAACAGGTCCACCGTCTGCACCCGCGCGGTCGGCCGGCGCGCCTGCGGCAGCGCCTGCAGCGCCATGTCGCCGCCGAAGCGCAGGCGGGCGCTCTCGCCCTCGTAGCTCTCGATCACCCGGCCGTAGATGTCACGCGCCTCGACGCCCAGGCGGCGCTGGGCGAAGAAATGCGCGGCCGCGTCCGGCACCGGGAAGCGGGTGATGTTGATGATGCCCAGGTCCACCGCCGAGACCGTGGCCCAGGCCGTCTTGCCGGCCAGGGCCGGCGCCGAGACCGTCACCGGCAGCGGCTGCTCGGGCCGCGCCTGCGCAGGCGCCTCGACCTCGACGGCGATGCGCCGGTCGGAACGGTCCATGGGCACGTGCGCCACGCCGACGGCGCGGGCGGGCGTGGTCTTCTCCAGGGCCGAGCCGCCGCGAAGCACCACCGCGGTGATGTAGACGTCGTGCCGCTCCCAGTCCTCCGTCACCGGGATCTCGTAGGTCTCGCCGGACTTGGCCAGCAGCGGCTGCAGGTGCAGCGGCCTGTCGCTCTCCACCACCAGGAAGCCCGGGCCGGGCTGAGGCGGCGTCACCGTCACGCGCAGGGTGTCGCCGGCGCGGTAGGCGGTCTTGTCCAGGGCCAGCTTGACCTTGTCCGGACGGGCGTCGAGGCCGCGGTTCTGGTTGTCCCAGCTCCAGCCGGCGACGAAGGGAACACGCGTGACCAGGCCGGTGGCCGGGTCGGTCACCTCCAGCCGGTATTCGCCCCACTCCACCCGGAAATCGATGCGCTCGCCGCCATCGGCGCGCAGCTGCAGCGGCCGGGTTTCCACGGTCTGGTAGCGGGCGGTGTAGTCGAAGCTCCAGCCGGAATCGGTGCGCAGCCAGTGGTAATCGCGCAGCTCGCGCACCAGCCGCACTTCCACCTGGCCGGCGGAGAGCTTGCCGTCGGCATCGCTGCGCAGCAGTTCGAAGCCGGCAACGCCATTGGCCGGCGCGCCTTCCTTGATGTCGAACAGCGGCCGCACGCCGACCAGTTGCGGTGCCGGCCACAGCACCCGCTTCAGGCTGCGGGTCACCGGGCGGCCACCGCTTTCGTAGACGCTGCCGGTGAGCACCACCGCCACCGGCGCGGCCGGCTCGGCGACTTCCTCCGGCAGGGCCAGTTCGCGCGCCAGTTCGCCCTTGGCGTCCAGGGCCTCGTCCAGCACGTCCCGGGCCGCCCTGGGCAGGCTGATGGTCGGGTCGCCGAAGTGATGGTCCGGCAGCGTCGCCACCGGATGCGCTTCATGCAGCACCGCCAGCTTGGCGGTGAAGCGGTTGCCGGCGGCGGGCGCGCCGTACAGGTAGGCGGCCTGCACGCGCAGGTCCAGCGGCTGGCCGGGCGCCAGCGTCGCCTGCGGGCTGTCCAGGTCCAGCTTCATGCGTTCGGGCAGGAATTCCTCGATGCGCAGGCTCATGCCCTGCACCACCTCGCCGGCGCCCGGC
Organism: Arenimonas sp.; assembly: GCA_035304725.1. GTDB lineage: Bacteria > Pseudomonadota > Gammaproteobacteria > Xanthomonadales > Xanthomonadaceae > Arenimonas. The sequence continues at coordinate 5,069 of DATGPR010000154.1, read as the reverse complement.
GCGGTGCGGAACTCCACGCTCCAGCGGCCGGTCGGCACTTCCGGCGGCAGGGTATGGCTCCAGTCGAGGTAGCCGCCCTCGCCCGGATCCAGGCGCGTTTCCAGATAGACCTTGCCGTCCGGCTGGCGCAGGCTGAGGTACAGCGGCTGCGCCGGCACGCTGCGGCCGTCGTGGTCGCGCATCAGGGCGGAAAGCCGCAGCGTCTCGCCCGGCCGGTACAGGTCGCGGCCGGACCAGGCGAACACGTCGAACCAGGCCTGCGGCCGGCCCGCGACCGCGAACTCGGACAGGTCCAGGGCCGGCTGGTTGAAGGACAGCACCGAGACATCGTTGCCGTTGCGCGCCACCAGGATGTGCCTGGCGTCCAGGCTGTAGGCGATCAGGGCATTGCCGGCGCCGTCGGTATTGGCCTTGAGCACCGTCCCGCCCTTGCGGTCGATGATCTCCAGGGCGACGTCGCCGACCGCCTCGCCGGTGCGCAGTGAGGCCGTGTGCACCAGCACCTTGTCGCCGTAGGCGCGCAGGTGCACGCCGAGGTCGGAGACGTAGAAGATCGCCGTCTCGAACTCGCCGTCGTAATGGCCGACCCGGCGCATCAGGGCGAAGTACACGCCCGGCTCCTGCAGCTCGGGGATGTTCTGCACCGGCAGGAAGCTGAGCCGGCGCTCGTTCTCGCCGCCGCCCAGCACGAAGCGGTTGAGGTAGACCGAGTCGGCCAGGCGATTGATCGCCACCCGGTCCATCCAGGGCGCGTCGCCGAGCTCCCAGCCGCTGCGGGCGCCGCCGCCCTGGTAGGAGGCGAAGAAGTTGCCCAGCTCGCGCTCGCGCACGCGCAGGAACTCGACGTCCACCTCCGGCACGTTCACCGACACCACCGGCAGGCCACGGGTATCGCGCGCCGGCAGCACATTGCCCTGGGAGGCGAAGGCCACCGCCGGTTCCACCGGGCCGGTGTTCACGCTGCGCTCCAGGTCGGCGCCCAGGGTGCTGCCGTCGGCGGCGGCCAGGCCGCCACGCAGGGTCACGCGGTAGTCGCGGTTGGGCTCGACGAAGGGGAAGCGCAGGATGGTGGCGTCCTTGTCCAGCACCCAGCTGCCGCTGACCGGCTCGCCGCCCGGGCCCTGCACCGGCAGCAAGGCGTCGAAGTCCTGGCCGGCTGCCAGCGGCTGCGAGAACTCCAGCTGGATCGCCGGCTGCCCGTCCTGGCGGCCATGCCCGGCCGAGACCAGGGCGAAGCCCTCGACCTGCGGCCGTGCGTCCACCGCCGCCTGCTGCAGTTCGGGCACCTGGCCTTCATCGCGCCGGCAGGCCGCCAGCAGCAAGGCCAGGATCAGGAGGAAGGCGACAGCGAGCTGGCGGCGCAGCGCGCCCGGGGGGAATTTCGCGTCCATGACCGACTCCACAAAGGCTCCGGCCAGTATAGGCCGGCATCAGGGCCGGCCAATGGCAACGAAATGGCAGGGCGCGGGCGGCCGCCGCTCAGTCGGCCCGCACCACCGGCAGGCGCGCCGCCTGGGCGGTGGCGGCAGCGACCCGATCCACCGGAGTCATCCGCAGCACCAGATCGGCCATGTCCAGGCCGATGCCACCCGAGCCCTGGCGCGCCAGCGCGGCCAGGTCGACATCGACGAAGCCCATCGGCTTGCCGTCGTGCGAAAAGGCCATGCCCGGCACGCCGTCCACCAGCAGGCGGAAGCTCGGCGTGCGGGTTTCGCCCAGCACCAGGCCGGGCCGGAACACCGGCACCCCGCCCCACTCGTCGGAGGTGCGCAGCAGCGAGAAGAACACCATGCCCGGCTCGGCCACCGTGCCCTGGCTCAGGTCGACGAAGGGCAACTTGCGGGACACATTGCGGATGCGCAGCCAGGCCAGGCCCAGCTCGCCGTCGCGGGTGACCAGGTCGGCATCCACCCATTCCTCGTCGCCGGGCAGGCGCACGCGGAACTCGCTGGAGGTCGCCACCGGCGCCGCCTGGCCGGGACCGCCACCGCCGAACAGGCTGAGGTCGACGCTGACCGCACGCGCCGGCACCAGCACCAGGCCGTCGGCGCTGACCACCAGGCCCTGGGTGCGGTCCTCGATGCGCTGCTGGTTGGCGCCGTCGGGCACCGAGATGACGAACTTCACCGGCACCACGGCATCGCCGTGCCGGCGGGCGAGGTCCTGGTAGATCTCCCGGTAGTCCTCGAACGACTCTTCCGCCTGACCGGTGACCGGCGCGACGAGCAGGGCCAGGGGCAGCAGCAGGGCGGCGAGCTTCATCGGGTCTCCGTCAGCCAATAGCGTTCCAGGTAGAGGATGCGCGTTTCCGCGCCACGAATCACCTGCAGCGGGATCACCCGGCCATTGCCTTCGGCCAGGGCGGCCTCCAGGGCCTTGCCCAGTCCATCCAGGTCGGCGACCTCGTAGTCGCCCAGGCGGATGATCAGGTCGCCGCCCTGCAGATGCGCCAGGCCGGCCGGGCCGCCGGATTCGACGCCGTCCACCAGCACGCCGCGCTGGTCGGCGGGCAACCGGCGGGCGACCCGGTCGTAGAAGCCGAGTTCGCGCAACTGCGCCCGCAGCAGGCTCAGCGACAGCGTGCGCAGGGCCGAGGCATCGGCCGGCGACGCGGCCAGGGTCGCCTCCAGGGTCTGCTCACGGCCGTCGCGCAGCAGCTGGAAGCGGGCCCGGTGCTCGACCGGCAGGTCGCGCACGCGCTGGTGGAAGCTGTCGGCGGACGTCTCGTTGGACGGGCGCAGCGCCTCGCCCTCCAGGCCGGTCAGCAGGTCGCCGACACGGGCGCCGGCATTGCCCAGCGGGCTGCCGGGATACAGGCGGGTGATGCGGTAGCCCGGGCCCGGCAGGCCCAGGTCGCGGGCCAGCGAGCTGGTGATCGGCTGCACTTCCACGCCGGCCCAGGCCTTGGGCAGCGACGGCAGCGGCGTGCGCACGCGGTCGCCATGCACCGGCGTCAGCACCGCCAGCCGGCGTTCGGCATTGCGCTGGAACTCGATCACCAGTGGGCCTTCGCCGCTTCCCGCCTGGACGTAGCGCTCCAGATCGGCGTGGACGCTGACCGTCTTGCCGTTGACGGCGCGGATCACGTCGCCGGCCTGCAGGGCCGGACGGGCGATGGCGGCCGGGCCGCCGGGGCGGATGCCGGTGACCAGCAGGCCACTGTCGGCTTCCAGCTGCCGGCGCCGGCTCATGGCCGGGGTCAGCTCCACCAGCGAGGCGCCGAAGGGGGCGAAGGCACGTTCCTCGCCGCGGTCCTGCGGCTGCGCGCGGGCGGTGAGCGTGATCCGCTCGGGGCGGCCGCGGCGATCGATCTCCAGTACCACCTTGCTGCCGATCGGCAGTTCGGCGATGCGCCGCTGCAGCGCCGGCACGTCCACCGGCTGCGGCGCATCCACGTCGATGCCGTCCAGGCTGAGGATGCGGTCGCCGGGGCGCAGCCCGGCCTTCTCCGCCTCGGTGCCGCGCTCGACGGCATTGACCAGCACGCCGCGGTCGTAGCCGGTGCCCTTGAGCGAGCGCAGGCGGAAGCCGAGGTGAGCGCGTTCTATGCGACCGTGGGCGATCAGTTCCCGCACCACTTCGGCCGCGTCGGGACCGGGGATGGCGAAGGCCAGGTCACCACCGAAGATCATGCCGCGGGTGTTGACGCCGACGATGCGGCCGCGCAGGTCCACCAGCGGGCCGCCGGAATTGCCGGGCGCGATCGCCGCGTCGTGCTGGATCCAGGCGTAGTAGCGGCCGGTCGGCTGGTCGGCGCCGAGCCGGTCCTCGTAATCGGCCTCGTCGTCGAACAGCGAGACCAGCAGGCGGCGCGGATTGTTCACCACGCCGGCGCTGAGCGAATTGGACAGGCCCCAGGGTGCGCCCATGGCCAGCACGGTGTCGCCCGGACGCAGGTCCAGGCGCTCGGCGAACTCGGCATGGGCGAAGGTCTCCGGCGCCGGCGGCTGCACCTTCAGCACCGCCAGGTCGGACAGGCTGTCCTCGCCGACCAGCTGCGCCGGCAGCTCGCGGCCGTCGGCGAACACCACCCGGAAGCTGCGGCCCTTCTGGGTGACGTGGGCATTGGTGGCGACGTGGCCCTCGGGCGTGACGATGGTGCCGCTGCCGCTGGAGACGGTCAGCACCGGCTCGCCCTGCTGGTAGTCCTCGCGCACGGTGAGGATGCTGACCACCACCGGCAGCACCCGGTCGCGGGCAGCGGACATGCGCTCGGCGTCGCCAGCCACCGCCGGCGCCGCCTCGCCTTCCGCCGCGGACCAGACCGGCGCCGTGAACAGGCCCAGCCAGAGTGCGGCCAGGCCGGCCGCGACACTTCTATGCACGCGCATGGCGCTCTCCAGGAAACCCGGGCCTTAGGGTACAGGCCGCGCGGGGAGTTCCGCGCGGCCCCCTGGTCACGCCTCGGGCTGCGGCCGGGCGGTTTCGTCCGCGGCGGCTTCGCCGGCGGCGTCCTCGTCCTCGCCCAGCTCGTCCACGCGCTCGACCGCGATCAGCTGCTCGCCGTCGGACAGCCGCATCAGGGTGACGCCCTGGGTGTTGCGGCCGACCTGACTGACCTCGGCGGCGCGGGTGCGCACCAGGGTGCCCTGGTCGGAGATCAGCAGGATCTCGTGCCGTTCGGTCAGCTGGATGGCGCCCACCAGCTCGCCATTGCGCTCGCTGGTCTGGATGGCGATCACGCCCTGGGTGCCACGGCCCTTGCGCGGGAACTCCGAGACCGGGGTGCGCTTGCCGTAGCCGTTGGCGCAGGCGGTCAGGATGTCGCCCTCGCCCTCGACCACGATCAGGCTGACCACCCGGGCCAGGCGGCCCTGCTCGTCCTCGGTCAGGCGGATGCCACGCACGCCGGTGGCAGTGCGGCCCATCGGCCGGACCTCACCCTCGTCGAAGCGCACCGCCTTGCCGTTGCTGGCGAACAGCATGACGTTGCAATGGCCGTCGGTCAGCTGTACGTCGACCAGGCCGTCGCCCTCGTCGAGATTGATGGCCCAGATGCCGGTGGCGCGCGGACGCGAGTAGTCGCTGAGCGGGGTCTTCTTCACCGTACCGTTGCGGGTGGCGAAGAA
>DATGPR010000153.1:0-6339 GCA_035304725.1 Arenimonas sp. | reverse complement strand
GGGCGTGCCCCCGTCCCAGGTCGAGATCGCCCATGCCTTCGGCTTCAAGGGCGTGCGCGCGGCCCAGTACCACCTCGAGGCCCTGGAGCAGGCCGGCGCCATCCGCCGCGTGCCCGGCCAGGCCCGGGGCATCCGCCTGGTGTCCCAGGCGCCGTCCGCTTCGCCGCTTTCGTCGTCCCCGGCCGCCGACCTCGTCCCGGCGGCCGGGGACGAGCTCCTGCGCCTGCCCATCCTCGGCCGCGTGGCCGCCGGCATGCCCATCGGCGCCGATGCCGGCCATGACGGCATGGTGCTGCTCGATCGCGTGTTCTTCTCGCCGGCGCCGGACTACCTGCTGCGCGTGCACGGCGATTCCATGCGCGACGAGGGCATCCTCGACGGCGACCTGATCGGCGTGCACCGCACGCCCGAGGCGCGCAGCGGCCAGATCGTGGTCGCCCGCATCGACGACGAGATCACCGTCAAGCTGCTGCGCACCGGCAAGGACGGCATCCGCCTGCTGCCGCGCAATCCCGACTACCCGCCCATCGTGGTCCGGCCCGACCAGGATTTCGCCATCGAGGGGCTGTACTGCGGCCTGGTGAGGCCGAACCGGTGAGGGCGCAGGACGCGCCGTTTGCCTACCCGCGGACCGGGATTCCGCCGCTTCCGGCAGCTTCTCGGCCTTTGAGACTCTGAGCCCCTAGAGTGGCCGCCAACCCGAACACGAACCCCGAGGACAAGACCATGGACGAGAACAAGAAGCGAGCCCTTGCCGCGGCCCTGAGCCAGATCGAGAAGCAGTTCGGCAAGGGCGCGGTCATGCGCATGGGCGACAAGGCGGCCGAGGCGGCCGAGGTCATCAGCACGGGCTCGCTGATGCTGGACATCGCCCTGGGCATCGGTGGCCTGCCCAAGGGCCGCGTCATCGAGATCTACGGTCCGGAGTCCTCGGGCAAGACCACGCTGACCCTGCAGGCGATCGCCGAATGCCAGAAGGCCGGCGGCACCGCTGCCTTCATCGACGCCGAGCACGCGCTCGACCCGACCTACGCGCAGAAGCTGGGCGTGAACGTCGAGGACCTGCTGGTCAGCCAGCCGGATACCGGCGAGCAGGCCCTGGAGATCGCCGACATGCTGGTGCGCTCCAACTCGGTGGACATGGTCGTGGTCGACTCGGTGGCAGCGCTCACGCCACGTGCCGAGATCGAGGGCGAGATGGGCGACCAGCTGCCCGGCCTGCAGGCCCGCCTGATGAGCCAGGCCCTGCGCAAGCTCACTGCCAACATCAAGCGCAGCAACTGCCTGGTGATCTTCATCAACCAGCTGCGCATGAAGATTGGCGTGATGATGCCGGGCCAGAGCCCGGAAACCACCACCGGCGGCAACGCGCTGAAGTTCTACGCCTCGGTGCGCCTGGACATCCGCCGCATCGGCTCGGTCAAGAAGGGTGACGAGGTCATCGGCAACCAGACCAAGATCAAGGTGGTCAAGAACAAGATGGCGCCGCCGTTCAAGGTCATCGTCACCGAGATCCTCTATGGCCAGGGCATCAGCCGCGAGGGCGAGATCATCGACATGGGCGTGGACGCCAAGCTGATCGAGAAGTCCGGCGCCTGGTACAGCTACAACGGCGAGCGCATCGGCCAGGGCAAGGAGAACGCCCGCCAGTGGCTCAAGGACAACCCGGCGGTGGCCAGGGATCTGGAAGCCAAGCTGCGCGAGAAGTTCGTGCCCGGCCTGGTGATCGGCGACGAGGCCGCCGAGGCCGCGGCGGACTGAGGAGCGGGACGTGGCCGGCGGCCGGGTGCGGGACAGCAACGATCCCTACCAGCGTGGCCTGGGCCTGCTGGTGCGGCGGGAGTACTCCCGCCGCGACCTGACCCGCCGGCTGGTGGCCCGCGGTTTCGAATCGCCCGAGGCCGAGGCGGCGGTGGAGCGCCTGGCCGGCCAGGGCTACCAGGACGACCGCCGCTTCTCCGAAGCCTTCGCCCGTGACCGCGCCGCGGCCGGCTATGGCCCCGTGCGGATCCGCGCCGAACTGTCCCGGCACGGCCTGGGCGAGGACGACATCGCCGCCGCCCTGGCTGCCTGCGAGGCCGACTGGGCGGACCGGGCCCGGGAGCTGGTCGCCCGCCGGGTGCGGCTGGGCGAGCTGGCCGATCCGGGCCGCCGCCGCAAATGGGTGGAGTTCCTGCTGCGCCGCGGCTTCGACCAGGACCAGGCCTGGGGCGCCGTGCGGGCAGTGGCGGCGGAAGAGGGCACCGAGCTGGCCGGGGCGGAAGGCGCCGACTGAGGCGCCCCGGCGGTGCGGTCGGGCGCAAGGCCCGGCGCAGGTGCTCCGGCGCTGCCGGAAGGCTGCCCGGGGCTGCTAATCTTGGCGCCCTTCGCCGATTTGATTGCGGACTCCAGGCCTTGCCCCCATAAGGGACAGGGCCGGGCCGCTCGTCGGCCTCCGATTCCGCCAGCCTTCCGCCACGATGACCAAGACCAGCAACGACATCCGCCGGGACTTCCTCGAGTTCTTCCGCAGCAAGGGCCACGAGGTGGTCGCCTCCAGCCCGCTGGTGCCGGGTAACGACCCGACCCTGCTGTTCACCAACGCCGGCATGGTGCAGTTCAAGGATGTGTTCCTGGGTGCGGAGAAGCGCAGCTACCGGCGCGCCACTTCCTCGCAGCGCTGCGTACGCGCCGGCGGCAAGCACAACGACCTCGACCAGGTCGGCTACACCGCCCGGCACCACACTTTCTTTGAGATGCTGGGCAACTTCAGCTTCGGCGACTACTTCAAGAAGGACGCCATCCTCTGGGCCTGGGAGCTGCTGACCCAGGTCTGGAAGCTGCCGCGCGAGCGCCTGCTGGTCACCGTCTACCAGACCGACGATGAGGCCTTCGACATCTGGCACAAGCAGGTCGGCCTGCCCGCCGACCGCATCATCCGAATCGGCGACAACAAGGGCGCGCCCTACGCCAGCGACAACTTCTGGCAGATGGCCGACACCGGCCCCTGCGGTCCCTGCACCGAGATCTTCTACGACCACGGCGAGCACATCCCGGGTGGCCCGCCGGGCTCGCCGGACGAGGACGGCGACCGCTTCATCGAGATCTGGAACCTGGTGTTCATGCAGTTCGACCGCCAGGCCGACGGCACCCTGGTGCCGCTGCCGGCGCCCTGCGTCGACACCGGCATGGGCCTGGAACGCATCTGCGCCGTGCTCCAGCACGTGCACAGCAACTACGAGATCGACCTGTTCCAGCATCTGATCAGGGCGGCGGCACGGCTGACCAACACCGGCGACCTGGAGAACAAGTCGCTGCGCGTGATCGCCGACCACATCCGCGCCTGCAGCTTCTTGGTCGTGGACGGCGTGCTGCCCTCGAACGAGGGCCGCGGCTACGTGCTGCGCCGGATCATCCGCCGCGCCATCCGCCACTTCTGGAAGCTGGACGGCCTGCACGCCGACGGCCGCTTCTGGCGCATGGTCGCGCCCCTGGTCGAGGTGATGGGCCAGGCCTACCCGGAGCTGGCCGCAAAGCAGGCGCTGGTGGAGCAGGCGCTCAAGGCCGAGGAGGCCGCCTTCGCCCAGACCCTGGAGGCCGGCATGGCCCGCCTGCAGGAATACCTGGCCGCCTCCGGCAACCGCATCGGCGGCGAGCAGCTGTTCCAGTTGCACGATACCTATGGCTGCCCGCCCGACCTGATCGCCGACCTGGTGCGCGAGAACGCCGACAAGGGCTGGGCCCTGGCCGAGGGCGCCCTGGCCGAGTACGAGGCGCACATGGAGCGCCAGCGCGAGCGTGCCCGCGCCGCCAGCAAGTTCGCCGGCACCGCGGCGCTGCCGGCCGAGCTGGTGGCGCAGCTGGCCCCGACCACCTTCCTCGGCTACGAAAGCCTGCAGGCCGAGGACGCGAAGGTGGTGGCCCTGCTGCGTGAGGGCGCTCCGGTGCAGGCGCTGGCGGCGGGCGAGGAGGGCATCGTGGTGCTCGACCGCACGCCCTTCTACGCCGAATCCGGCGGCCAGGTGGGCGACACCGGCGAGCTGCGCGGCGCTGCCGCCCGCTTCGAGGTGCGCGACACCGTGAAGGTCTCCGGCGTGTTCCATGGCCATGTCGGCCGCCTGGCCGAAGGTGGGCTCAAGGTGGGCGACAGCGTCGCCGCCAGCGTCGACGGCGAGCGCCGCACCGCCATCGTGCTCAACCACTCGGCGACCCACCTGCTGCACGCCGCCCTGCGCAAGGTGCTGGGCGAGCACGTGCAGCAGAAGGGTTCGCTGGTGGCGCCGGACCGCCTGCGTTTCGACTTCTCGCATTTTCAGGCCGTCACCGGCGAGGAGCTGGAGCGCATCGAGGCGCTGGTGAACGCCGAGATCCGCCGCAATGCCCAGGCCGAGATCCGCCACATGGGCATGCAGGAGGCGCTGGACTTCGGCGCCATCGCCCTGTTCGGCGAGAAGTACGGCGAGCGCGTGCGCGTGCTGCGCATGGGCGATTTTTCCACCGAACTCTGCGGTGGCACGCACGTGCGCGCCACCGGTGACATCGGCCTGTTCAAGATCATTTCCGAGGGCGGCGTCGCCGCCGGCGTCCGCCGCATCGAGGCGGTGACCGGCGAGGGCGCGCTGGCCTGGGTGCGCGCCGAGGAGGCCCGCCTGGCCGAGGCCGCCGACCTGCTGGGCGCCAACAACCGCGCCGACGTGGTCGAGAAGCTGCGGCAGCTGCTGGAGCGGCAGAAGAAGCTCGAGCGCGAACTGGAGTCGCTCAAGGCCAAGGCCGCCGCCGGCGCCACCGCCGACCTGGCCGCCTCGGCCCCGGAGGTCGCCGGCGTGAAGGTCGTGGCTGCCCGCCTGGACGGCCTGGACGCCAAGGGCCTGCGCGAGGCGGTGGACCAGCTCAAGTCGCGCCTCGGCGACGCCGTGATCATCCTGGCCTCGGGCAACGAGGGCAAAGCCTCGCTGGTGGCCGGCGTGCAGGGCGGGGCGCTGGGCAAGGTCAAGGCCGGCGAGTTGCTGGCGCACGTGGCCAGCCAGATCGGCGGCAAGGGCGGCGGCCGCCCCGACCTCGCCCAGGGCGGCGGCAACGACGGCCCGGCGCTGGTGCAGGCGCTGGCGGCGGTGCCGGAATGGGTGGCGGCTCGCCTTTCCTGACGCGTTCAGCTTTCATTGCACCTGGACCCGGGCCGGCATACCATCGGCCCGGGCCGTGTTTTTCCGGCGAAGGAACCGCGGCGAGGGGAAGCTGCGGGCCGGTGCAGGGACGTATCGGGAGGGACGGTGATGTTGATTCTGACGCGACGGGTTGGGGAGACCCTGATGATCGGTGACTCGGTCACCGTGACCGTGCTGGGCGTGAAGGGAAACCAGGTGCGCATCGGCATCACCGCGCCCAAGGACGTGGCGGTGCACCGCGAGGAAATCTTCCAGCGGATCCAGAAGGACGAAGGCGAGGCCGCTGCCGAGGGTGAACAGGCCCCGGGTTTACCGAAGGAAGGCTGAGGCCTTATCCTATGCGGCCGGTTTCACCGGAAACGGTGTGCCGGGCCAGTTGTTCCGGAGTGATGCCCGAGAGGCCGAAGGGGCTCCCCTGCTAAGGGAGTATAGGGTCAAAAGCTCTATCGAGGGTTCGAATCCCTCTCACTCCGCCAGATCCGGATCGCCGCCCGAGGGCGGCGATTTTTTCTGGGCGCGAAGGCGCGGCGGCTGGTGTACGGACGGGAAGTTTCTGTCTCCGGATGTATTGACGGATTCCAGAGCCTCCCCCATAATTTCGCTTCTGCGCGCCCGTAGCTCAGCTGGATAGAGCACCAGGCTACGAACTTGGTGGTCGGGAGTTCGAATCTCTCCGGGCGCGCCACTAATGCAAAACGGGTGCTTCGGCACCCTTTTTGTTCGGATGTCCTGGCGGTGCCGCGCGTTGCGCGCCTGCCGGGGCAGCCGTAGAGTGGAACCTCCTGCGGCGCCCTGGGGGCGCCGGGCTTGAAAGCCGGGGTATAGCTCAGCCTGGTAGAGCGCCAGCTTTGGGAGCTGGATGTCGTGGGTTCGAATCCCTCTGCCCCGACCAGGCCGCCCCCGGCTTCCGGAGGCCCCCGACGGGGCCTGGGCCGGGTCCGCCGGGTATGATTCCGGCAGGCGCCCGTAGCTCAACCGGATAGAGCACCGGCCTTCTAAGCCGGCGGTTGCAGGTTCGATTCCTGCCGGGCGCGCCAGGCCGGGGTCGAAAGTTCCGAAAATCTGGTGGATGTAGCTCAGTTGGTTAGAGCATCGGATTGTGATTCCGAGGGTCGCGGGTTCGAGTCCCGTCTTCCACCCCAGTTCCAGGATGCGGCATAATGCCGCCTCCGCTGCCGGAGCGGCAGGGAAGGTC
>DATGPR010000152.1:0-21039 GCA_035304725.1 Arenimonas sp. | reverse complement strand
TGCCTGATCCGGCCCCGTGCCCGCGGATGCGGACGGCATGAGCGCGTCCTGGCTGCTGTTCCTGGCCCTCGGCGCCTTCACCGGCGTCTGCGCCGGCCTGCTCGGCATCGGCGGCGGCCTGGTGCTGGTGGCGGCCCTGGTGTGGCTGCTGCCGGGCCTGGGCGTGCCGGCCGACCAGGCGGTACACGTGGCCCTGGCCACGGCCCTGGCCAGCATCGTTTTCACCGGCCTGTCTTCGGCCCGTTCCCACCACCTGCGCGGCAGCGTGCTCTGGCCGACCGTGGCCTGGCTGGTGCCGGGCTTGTTGCTGGGCGGCTGGCTGGGCAGCCTGCTGGCGACGCGCCTGCAGGGCGAGGCCCTGCGCTGGTTCATCGCCGCCTACTGTTACCTGGCGGCCCTGCAGATGGCCCTGGACTGGCCGAAGTCGCGGGCCGAACGCGGCGACGCTCCGCGCGGCCCCGGCTACAGCCTGGCCGGCGCCGGCATCGGCGCCGTCTCTGCCCTGGTCGGCATCGGCGGCGGCAGCATGACCGTGCCCCTGCTGGTCTGGCGGGGCGTCCGCCCGGTCCGGGCGGTGGGCACCTCCAGCGCCTGCGGCGTCGCCATCGCCCTGGCCAGCGCCGCCGGCTATGCCAGCCACGGCCCGACAGCGGGACTGCCGGCTGGCAGCTGGGGTTACGTGTACCTGCCGGCCGCCATCGGCATCGCCCTGGCCTCGGTGCTGACCGCCCCGCTGGGCACACGGCTGGCGCACTGGCTGTCCGGACCCGCGCTGCGGCGGGTTTTCGCCGCCTTCCTGGCCTTGGTCGGCAGCAGCGTCCTGCTCGGCTGAGGTGCGCCCGGGCGCCTGTTTTGCCGCGGCTCCCTTCGGGTGAGCCTCACTAACACCGTTATGGATATTCCGGCTTGCCGGTTCTTTACCCTTTTTTTACAAGGGTGGAGTCGATGCGTTGGGGGGACGGCATCGGCTCGAACTCACTCTGGGGAAGGACATGAACAACTTGCGTGTTTCCCGCCTGGGCAAGGCGGTCCGTAGTGCATTGCTGCTGGCCTGCCTGCCGGGGCTGGCCCTGGCGCAGGACGCCAGCGAGGAAGTGAAGACGCTCGATCGCGTCGAAGTCACCGGTACCCGCATCAAGACCTCGGAAGCCGAAGGCCTGGTACCGGTGCAGCGGCTCACCCGCGAGGACATCGACCGCACCGGCCTGACCTCGATCGGCGACATCATCCAGGCCCTGACCGGGTCCGGTTCGGCGCTCAACACCAAGTTCAATTCCAGCGGCAACTTCGGCTTCCCGGCCGACGGTTCCGGCGTCGGTGCCGGTTCGGCGCAGGTCGACCTGCGTCACCTCGGCGCCAAGCGCGTGCTGGTGCTGGTCGATGGCGTGCGCTGGGTCAACGAGTCCTCCGCCTCCGGCGTCGGCGCGGCCACCGACCTCAACACCATCCCGCTGGCCATCGTCGAGCGCATCGAGGTGCTGGAGGACGGCGCCTCCTCGCTGTACGGCTCCGACGCCATCGCCGGCGTGGTGAACATCATCACCCGCCGCGACTACGAGGGCATGCAGCTGCGCACGCAGTTCGGCCAGTACGACGAGGGCGACGGCTTCTCCAAGGGCGTGGACTTCGCCTGGGGCCGTTCCGGCGCGCGTTCCAACTTCTTCCTCGGCCTGAGCTACACCGACCAGGACTCGGTGCTGTCGCGCGACCGTGCCCAGGCGGCCTTCCCGAAGCCGGGCACCGGCCTGGCCTTCGGCAGCTCCGGCACGCCGACCGGCCGCTTCATCTTCGAGGATCCCAACACCGGTGTCGTGCACGACATCACGCCCAATGACGGCGCCTCCGCCCCGACCTATGACGGCGGCATCCTCGACTGCACCCGCACCGACGACTATCACTGCTTCGGCACCGCCGACCGCTTCAACTTCGCGCAGTACAACCTGCTGGTGACGCCGTCGGAGCGCTACGGCGCCTTCGGCCAGTTCCGCTTCGAGTTCAACGAGCGCACCAGCGGCTACGTCAAGCTGCTGTACAACCGCCGCGAGTCGATGAACCAGGCGGCGCCGGAGCCGCTGTTCTTCGGCCCCGAGGCCGGCACCGGCAATCCGCTGGCGGACAACATCTTCATTTCCGCCCTCAACCCCTACAACCCGTTCGGCTTCGACCTGGATTCCTCCAGCAACCTGATCCTGATCGGCCGCCGTCCGGTCGAGGGCGGCCCGCGCCAGTTCTACCAGGATGTCGACACCTGGTACCTGGGCGCCGGCCTCGAGGGCCTGTGGGATGTCGGCGGGCGTTCGCTGTTCTGGGACGTCAACGTCGCCTTCAGCAACAACAAGGCCGAGCAGACCAACTACGGCAGCTACAACATCTTCAACATCGCCCTGGCCCTGGGCGATCCGGCCGCCTGCGCCGCGGTGGCGGGCTGCGTGCCGCTGAACATCTTCGGCGGCCCCGGCACCATCACCCCGGAGATGCTGGCCTGGATCCAGCCGGTGGTGCGGGACCGCAGCGAGAACGAGCTGGCCCTGTTCACCGCCAACCTCTCCGGCACCCTGTTCGAGAACTGGGCCGGTCCGGTGGACTTCGCCGCCGGCCTCGAGCATCGCCGCCTGGAAGGCTGGTACCAGCCTGACCCGCTGACCGTCGCCGGCCACTACAACGGCGTGCCCTCGCTGCCGACCCGCGGCGACTACGACGTCAGTGAGGTCTATTTCGAGGCCAACGTGCCGCTGCTGGCGGAGAACGACCAGGGCACCCGCCTCGACCTGACCCTGGCCGGCCGTTACTCCGACTACTCCACCGGCGTTTCCGAGTTCACGCCCAAGGTCGGCCTGCGCTTCCAGCTGGTCCGCGAGCTGGTGCTGCGTGCCAGCTATGCCGAGGGCCTGCGTGCCGCCTCGATCGGCGAGCTCTACGGTTCGGCCAGCCGCTTCGACCGCGAGATGGTCGATCCCTGCTCGCTGGGCCCGAACGGCGAACCGCCGGCCAACCAGGCCAACTGCACCGCGCTGGGCGTGCCCAACGGCTACACCCAGCCCAATCCGCAGATCTCGGTCACCACCGGCGGCAATCCCGACCTGCAGCCGGAGAAGTCCGACAGCTACGCGCTGGGCCTGATCTGGAGCCCGTCCTTCCTCGCCGATTCGGCCTGGGCCGAGCGGGTGGACTTCGAGATCACCTACTACCGGCATGAAGTCGAGGGCGCCATCCAGGCCATCGACGCCCAGGTGCAGCTGAACCTGTGCGTGCAGACCCTGGACCCGGTGTACTGCGACGGCATCAGCCGCGCCAGCACCGGCGGCATCAACGGCTTCAACAACCGGCTGACCAACCTCGGCGTGATCAAGACCGACGGCTGGGACATCGACCTGATCTGGGTGTTCCCGCAGAGCCGCTGGGGCCAGTTCTCCGCCGCCTGGCGCAACACCCTGGTCGGCGAGTACTCGGCGGTCGGCGCGGCTGGCCAGCCGCAGCCGCAGGGTCCGGGCATCGAGGTTGCCGACAGCGGCATTCCGGAGTGGACCTCCACCTTCACCCTGGACTGGAAGCACGGCGCCTGGAATGCCGCCTGGGGCGTCCGCCACATCAGCGAGCTGCGCGAGAGCTGCAGCGGTGCGGGCGGCTTCCCGGTCTGCTCCAACCCGGCGACCGACACCAACGTGCTGCCGGCGACCACCTACCACGACGTGCAGCTGGGTTACCGCTTCGACTGGATGGACGGCTTCCAGGTGACCTTCGGCGTCAACAACGTCTTCGACGAGGATCCGCCGATCTGCCTGTCCTGCTCGCTCAACGGCTACGACGCGTCCACCTATGACATCCCGGGTGGCCGCTACTACTACGTGCGGGCCCAGCTCGACTTCTGATTCTCTTGTCCCTGCGACGGCTTGGGCCGGCGGTCATCCGCCGGCCCTCTTTTTCCGGAGGGCGCGACATGCCGGCAGTGGCGCCGGCTGCCTTCAGTCGCGGCGCGGCGAAAGCTCGACGGCCACCGCCATGTGATCGGAACCGGCGGCGGGCAGGGCGCGGTAGTCGTGCACTTCGAAACCGCCGGTCAGGACGTGGTCGAGGCAGCGCCGCGGCGCCCAGCTGGGGAACGTGCAGATCCGCTGCGGCGGCGGCTCCAGCGCGGTGTGCCGGTACAGCGGCCGCATCTCCGGCGCGTCGGCGTCGCAGTTGAAATCGCCCATCAGCACCAGGCGCGGGTAGTCCGACAGCAGCTCGGCCAGGAAGGACAGCTGCAGCTGCCGTGAGCGGGCGCCCAGCGAGAGATGGGTGATGGCCAGGTGCCAGGCATCCTCGCCCTCGCCGAAGCGGGCCAGCAGCACGCCGCGGCCGGCGATGCGGCCGGGCAGGGCGTAGTCGAGCAGGTCGGAGGGCTCCAGCTTGCTCAGCAGGGCATTGCCGCTGCCGGCGATGCGCGAGACGCGCCGGTTCGGCTGGTGGCTCCAGAAGGGGAAGCGGGCCATCTCGGCCAGGTAGTCGGCCTGGTTGGTGAAGCCGGAACGCAGGCTGCCGGGGTCGCTTTCCTGCAGGCCGACCAGGTCGAAGTCACGCACCAGTTTCGCCAGGCTGTCCAGGTTCAGGCGCTTGCCGTTGGGCAGGACGTGCGTCCAGCTGCGGGTGACGTAGTCGGCATAGGCGCGCGTGCTGGATCCCGCCTGGATATTGGCGCTGAGCAGGCGCAGGCGGTCCGGTGTCGCGTTCATGCCCGACATGGTGCGGCCGGGGTCCGGCAGGGACAAGGGGCCGGACACGCAAAGGGCCGCTTTCGCGGCCCTTCGTTCAGCCTGGCGTGATGCCGGCGCTCAGAATTCGGGGGCGTTGCCGCGCTCGCGCGCCACCAGCCAGTCCACCGTGTTGAGCAGGCCTTCCATGCCGCGATCGCGGGTGGCGGTGGCCTTGTACTTGCCGGCGACGATGATGGTCGGGGTGGCGTTGACGCCGGTGCGCAGGCCGAACTGGCGGGCCCGGTTCACCTTGCCGGTGATGGCAAAGCTGCGCATGGTCGACAGGAAGGTCTCGCGGTTGGCGCCGTGGGCGGCGTACCAGTCGGCGATCTCCTCCTCCGACCCCGCCTGGAAGGCGCGCTCGACCAGCACGGCCGAGAACATCGCGTCGTGGGTCGAATCCAGCAGGCCGGTGGCCTCGGCGGCGAAGAAGCCGCGGGCGAAATTGTCGATGGCGCCGCCGAACGCGGCCGGCACGTAGACGAAGCGCACGTCGGCCGGCAGCCTGGCCTTCCAGGTGTTCACGTGCGGCTGCAGGTTGGCGCAGTGGATGCAGGTGTAGGAGAAGATCTCCGCAACCTCGATGCCCGGGCCGGTGCCGTAGGTCGGCTGCGGCGTCGGCAGCACTTCGAAGTCCACACCCTCGCGCGGCGGCGGGCCGCTCGGCGGGGGAACGTCGGCGACGGTGGCATCGCTGCCTTCGGCCGACGCCTCGGCCCCGGTGGCCGGCTCCGCGGAGTCGCTGGCCTCCTCGTCCGTGGCGGCGCCGTCTTCGGTGGCGTTGGCCTCGTCAGCCGGCGCGGCGTCTTCGGCCGGGGTGGCCGGCGCGCCGGTCTCGGGTGCCGGCGTGGCCGGCTGCGCGGCGGGCTCCTGGCCGCACCCGGCCAGGACGAAGGTCAGCAGGGCGGTCAGGAGCAGGCGCTTCATGGATTACTCCCCGGTGGCCTGGGCGAGGGCGTCGGCGCTGGGCGCGTCGGCCACGTGGTGCAGGCCTTCGACGAAGCTGGCCACGGCCTGGATCTCCTCGTCGGTCAGGTTGCCGGCGACGCCGGCCATGACCGCGTTGGCATTGTCGCCCTGGCCCCAGACCTGGCCGTCACGGAAGGCCTTGAGCTGCAGCGCGGTGTATTGCGCGTGCTGGCCGGCGATGGCCGGGTAGGTGCCCGGGATGCCGGTGCCGGTCGGGCCGTGGCAGGCCTGGCAGGCGGGGATGCCGCGCGAGGCGTCGCCCGAGCGCCACAGGGTCTGGCCGACCTCGTAGAACTTGCGGCCGGCGTTCGGGCCCTCGCTGATCAGGGTGTCGTCGGCGACGCCCGGGATGGCCTTCTGGCTGGCGAAGTAGGCGCCGATGTCGCGCATGTCCTGGGCGCTCAGCGGGGCGGCGAAGCCGAGCATGATGGCGTTCTGGCGCTCGCCGCTCTTGAACAGGGCCAGCTGCCGGGCGATGTACTGCTCATGCTGGCCGGCCAGCTTCGGGTACTGCGGGTCGGCGGAATTGCCGTCCATGCCGTGGCAGGCGGCGCAGACCGCGGCCTTGCTGGCGCCGGCGGTGGCATCGCCCCAGGTGGCCGGGGTGTTGTCCGCCTCCAGGGTGGTCACCGGGGCCGGATCGGCCTCGGGAGCGGCCGACACGGTGGCGGCTTCCTGGGCCATGACCGGGGCCACGGCCAGGGCGGCGGCGACACCGAGGATGCGCGAGAACTTCATGGGCTGCTCCGGAACGCTCGTAAATTCAGTGGGAAATCGGGCGGTGCGGCATGCGCACGCAAGGCGCGGATTATCCCTTCACCCGCCGGGAAGGGTCAATTGAAGCGCACGGCGACGGGGTCCGGGCTGGTCAGGGCGGCCGCGAGCGGCCATGCTGGCGCCCTCGCCGGTCCAGCGCCGGCGTGCCCCTCGTTGCTCCCAGCCCGCGTCAAGGCCCCTTCCAGACCATGTCCAACCCCCTGGCCCGCGCCAAGTACCTGACCTCGGTGCACCAGTTGCGCCAGCTCCCGCCCGATGAGGGCAGGGAGGTGGCCTTCGCCGGCCGTTCCAACGCCGGCAAGTCCAGCGCCCTCAACGCCCTCACCGGCCAGGGCAGCCTGGCCCGGGTGTCCAAGACCCCCGGCCGCACCCAGGCGCTGAACTACTTCGGGCTGGGCGAGGGCCGCTACCTGGTGGACCTGCCCGGCTACGGCTACGCCAAGGTGCCCGAGGCCATGCGCGAGGCCTGGGGCAAGGTGATCGATGCCTATTTCCGGCAACGCCAGTCCCTGGCCGGCCTGGTGGTGGTGATGGACATCCGGCATCCGCTCAAGGACTACGACCGGCAAATGCTCGACTACGCCGCCGCCCGCGGCCTGCCGGCGCACTGCCTGCTGACCAAGGCCGACAAGCTCGGCCGCGGCGAGCAGTCGAAGATCCTCGCCGCCGTGCGCCGCGAGCTGGGCGACATCGCCACCGCCCAGGTCTTCTCCGCCGAGAGCCGGCTGGGCGTGGAGGAGGCGAGGGCGGTGCTGACCGGCTGGCTGGACCTGGCCGGCGACGGAGCCTGACCGCGCCGGCTCAGCCGCGCAGGCGCGGGTCCATCCAGGCCCGCAGCCCGTCCACCAGGGCATTGATCAGCACGATGGCGGCACCGATCGCCAGCACCACGCCCAGCACCAGGGTGTAGTCGCGGTTGAGCGCGCCCTGGACGAAGTAGCGGCCGACACCGGGAATGCCGAACACCTGCTCGACCACCGCCGAGCCGCTGACCACATTGATCAGCGCCGGGCTCAGCCAGGCCACCACCGGCAGCAGGCCCGGCCGCAGCGCATGCACCAGCAGCAGGCGGGCGCCGGCAATGCCGCGGCCGCGGGCGGCCTGCAGGTAGTCGGCGCCCAGCACTTCCAGCAGCGAGGCGCGGGTGAGGCGGGCGCAGTAGGCCAGGTTGGGCAGGGCCAGGGCGATCACCGGCAGCACCATGCTGCGCCAGGTGCCATCCCAGCCGCCGGCCGGCAGCCAGCCCAGCAGCACGGCGAAGGCCAGGATCAGCAGCGGCGCCGCCACGAACTTCGGTATCGCCAGGCCCAGTCCTGCACCGAACATCAGCACGCGGTCGGTGACGCGGCCGGCCCGCAGCGCCGCCCACACGCCCAGCGGAATCCCCAGGCCCAACGCCAGCGCCAATGCCGCCACGCCGTTGAGCACCGAGATCGGGAAGGCCGCCGCCAGCAGTTCGTTGACGGTGTAGTCGGGGTACTGGAAGGAAGGCCCGAGATCGCCGCGCAGCACGTCGGCCAGCCAGTGTCCGTACTGCGCCGGCAGCGACTGGTCCAGGCGGTAGCGCTCGGCCAGCGCCGCCTCGACTTCGGGTGGCACCGCCTTCTCGCTGTCGAAGGGACCGCCGGGCGCGGCGCGCAGCAGCAGGAAGCACAGCGTTGCCAGCAGCCACAGGGTGACGAGCGCCTCGAGGGCGCGGGCGGCGAACAGGCGGGCGGCGGGCATGCGCGGACTTTGCCCAAGCGGCCCGGCGCTGTCACCCTTGCGCCGGGGAGGGCGCGATGCGGCAAACGGGTTTCCGGCAGCAGGTCCTGCACGAGGCCGGCGGCGAGCTGGCGGTGGCCGCCAGCTACCTGCTGGCCTGGCTGTTCGCGCCCTGGCTGCCGGATGGCGTGCTGCTGGCCATGGTGGTGGCGGTGCTGCTGCAGCTGTGGTTCCCGGCGGCCCTGCTGGGCGCGGTCACGCCGCGCGGCGCCCGCGGCATCTTCTGGTGCGTGTTCGGCCACCTGGCGATCTTCGCGCTGGCGGTCTACGTGGCCTCGGCCGGTGGGCAGGTGATGCCGGACTGGTGGGCGCTGGGCCTGGCGCAGGGGCCGCTGCTGCTGCGCAACCTGCTGCGCCTGCGCCGGCCCGCGCACGAGAAGCCGGTGTACTGGCTGGAAGCGCTGGGCCCGCTGCTGCTGATCCTGCCTGCCGTCTTCGGCGGCGTGATCCTCGATGCATTGCTGCCCGACCTCGGCCTGGCCGGCCGCGAGATTCGCTTCGAGCACTACGATCCACTGGAGACGGAGCACCTGAAGGTGGCGCTGCTGGCCGGCTTCAGCTATTTCGTGCTGTACGCGGTATCGCGCACCGCCTGGGAGCGCTGGCTGCGATCGCTCTAGTCGCGCAGGCGAAGGAAGCGGCTGGGGTGGCGGTCGAGCGGATTGGCCTCGAAGCCTTCGACTTCCGGCCGCACCAGGTGCTTGGAGGTGTAGAAGTACAGTGGCACCAGCGCGTGTGCCTGCAGCAGCCGCGCCTCGGCGGCCTGCAGCGCGGCGGCGCGCTCCTCCAGCGTGGCGGCGGCATCGGCCTGCGCCAGCAGCGCATCGAACCCGGGATCGGCGAAACCGCTCCAGTTGTTGGCGCCGCCGCTTTGGAACAGCTGCAGGAAATCGCGGGCATCATCGACGTCGGCGATCCAGCCGCCACGGAAGGCCTGGGTGATCACGCCCTGGCGGCGGTTGCCGACGAAGACCTTCCATTCCTCGTTGCGCAGGGTGACGCGCGCGCCCAGCACTTCGCGCCACATCGCCGCCACCGCCAGGGCCAGGCGCCGGTGCGGGGTGGAGGTGTTGTAGCGCAGCTCGAGTTCCAGCGGCCGTTCGCGCGAATAGCCGGCCTGTGCATACAGCGCGCGGGCGCGGGCCTCGCGTTCGGCCTGCGTGCCCTGCGCCCATCCGGGTGATGGTGGCTCGTAGCCGGCGATGCCCGGCGGCACCACGCCGAAGGCAGGCGTCTCGCCCAGGCCTGTGACGTGGCGGGTGAGGATGTCGCGGTCCACCGCCAGCGACAGGGCCTCGCGCAGCAGCGGCTCGTCGCGCAGCGGCGGCCGGCGCAGGTTCAGGCCCAGCCAGAAGCTGCCCAGGTAGGGGCTGATGCGCAGCTGCTCGCCGAAGCGTTCGCGCAGCGCGGCCAGCGGCTGCGGCGGCACCGTCTCGGTGATGTGCAGGTCGCCGGCCTCGAAGCGGCGCAGTTCGCTGGCGGCGTCCTCGGTGACGTGGAAGCGCACCTCGGCGATCGGCGCCGGTTCGCGGAAGTAGGGATT
Source organism: Arenimonas sp. (assembly GCA_035304725.1). GTDB lineage: Bacteria > Pseudomonadota > Gammaproteobacteria > Xanthomonadales > Xanthomonadaceae > Arenimonas. The sequence goes on along the minus strand of DATGPR010000152.1, from coordinate 11,253 downwards.
CCGCTCCAGTTGCACATGCGCCTGCGGCAGCCAGTCCTTGAGCCGGTAGGCGCCATTGCCGACCAGTCGGCCCGGGCGGGTATGGCGGGCGCCGTATTGCTCAAGGGCCGGCAGGTAGACCGGGTAGGCGATGGGCAACAGCAGCAGGCGCGGCAGGTCCAGGCTGCGCTCGAGCCGGAACACGACCGTGCGCGGGTCCGGCGCGGCGATGTCGCCGACCGCTTCGAAATGATGCGCATAGGGCGCGGCCGTCGCCGGTTCCAGCGCGCGCCGGAAGGAGGCGACGATCTGACCGGCGTCCAGTGGCTCACCATTGGACCAGCGCAGGCCTTCCCGCAGGCGGAAGGTCCAGGTGCGGCCGTCGGCCGAGACCTCCCAGCTTTCCGCCATGCCCGGGATCAGCCGGCCGGCGCCGTCCTCGGCCACCAGGCCTTCGTAGAGGTCGCGCAGGATGTTGGCGCAGGCCACCTCCGGGCAGCGGTGCGCATCCAGGGTGGAGGGCTCGGGACCGTTGCCACGCTCCAGCCGGCCGGCGCCGGCCATCACCGCCCCGGAACAGAGCAGGGCGGCCAGCAGGACGCCGGAAGGCAGGGCGCGGGTTAGCATTCGCATCTTCGTGATGGTACCCAAGGCAGACCCCGTGTCCGGACCCAGCAGCGCCAAGGACAGCCCGATCAGCGACCGGCGCGAGCTGGTCGAGTACCTCGAGGCCGGCTGCAAGCCGGCGTCCGAGTGGCGGATCGGTACCGAGCACGAGAAGTTCGGCTTCCGCCTCGACGACCTGCGCCCGCCGACCTGGGAAGGCGAGCGCGGCATCGGCGCGCTGCTGCAGGGCCTGACCCGCTACGGCTGGGAACCCTACGTCGAGGACGGCAAGCTGATCGCGCTGTCCAAGGACGGCGCCTCGGTGACGCTGGAGCCGGCCGGCCAGCTGGAACTCTCCGGCGCGCCCCTGGAAACCATCCACCAGACCTGTTGCGAGACCCGCAGCCACCTGCGCGAGGTCAAGGCGGTCGGCGACGAGCTTGGCCTGGGCTTCCTCGGCATGGGCTTCCAGCCCAAGTGGCCGCGCGAGGACATGCCCTGGATGCCCAAGGGCCGCTACCGGATCATGCGCCGCTACATGCCTACCCGCGGCAAGCTCGGCCTGGACATGATGACCCGCACCTGCACGGTGCAGGTCAACCTCGACTTCGCCGACGAGGCCGACATGGTGCGCAAGTTCCGGGTCGGCCTGGCCCTGCAGCCGGTGGCGACGGCGCTGTTCGCCGATTCGCCCTTCACCGAAGGCAGGCCGAACGGCTACCTCAGCTACCGCTCGCACGTCTGGTCGGACACCGATCCGGACCGCACCGGCATGCTCGATTTCGTCTTCGAGGACGGCTTCGGCTTCGAGCGCTATGTCGACTACCTGCTCGACGTGCCGATGTACTTCAGCTACCGCAACGGCGAGTACCTGGACCTGGCCGGCCGCAGCTTCCGCAAGTTCCTGCGCGGCGAGCTGGGCGAGCTGCCGGGCCAGCTGCCGACCCTGCGCGACTGGGCCGACCACATGACCACCGCCTTCCCGGAAGTGCGGCTGAAGAAGTACCTGGAGATGCGCGGCGCCGACGGCGGCCCCTGGAACCGCATCTGCGCCCTGCCGGCGCTGTGGGTGGGCCTGCTCTACGACGACGTGGCCCTGGACGCCGCCTGGGACCTGGTCAAGGACTTCAGCATGGAAGAGCGGCACGCCCTGCGCGACGGCGTGCCCAGGCACGGCTTCAAGCTGCCCTTCCGCGGCGCCACCGTGCGCGAGCTGGCGCTGGAGGTGCTGAAGATCGCCGGCCACGGCCTGGCCCGGCGCAACCGCCGCAACGACAGCGGCGCCACCGAGGCGGTCTTCCTGGAACCGCTGATCGAATTCGCCCAGGCCAACCAGACGCCGGCCGAACGCAAGCTGGAACTCTTCCACGGGCCCTGGAAGGGCAGCGTGGATCCGGTCTTCCGCGAGTTCGCCTACTAGCGACGCAGGCCAAACCCTATCCCGCGGCAACTGGGGTTAGGCTGTGCGGGTGATTGACGACGCCGACAAAGTGCGCGAGGTCGAGCTTCCGCCTACCGACGACCTGCTGCGCGAGGACGTGAACCGGCTGGGCGCCCTGGTCGGGGAGATCCTGGCCGAGCAGGTTTCTCCGGCCTTCCTGCAGGAGGTGGAGGCGCTGCGGGTGGCGGCGATCCGGCGCCGGGAAGCCGGGGCGCCGCTGCCGGAGGTGGCGACACGCCTGCGCGGCCTGCCCCTGGACCGGGCCGAGCTTCTGGTGCGGGCCTTCGCCACCTATTTCGGCGCCGTGAACCTGGCCGAGCGCGTGCACCGGATCCGCCGCCGCCGCGATTACCAGCGTCTGCAGGGCCCGCCCCAGCCCGGCGGCCTGGACGACGTGCTGGGCCGGCTGCGGGCCGAGGGCGTATCGCCGGCGGAGATCGCCGCCGCGGTGGCCCGCCTGCGCATCGAGCCGGTGTTCACCGCCCACCCCACCGAGGCAGTGCGCCGGGCCCTGCTGGAAAAGGAAAGCGAGCTGGTGCGCTGCCTGGTCCAGGATATCGACCGCGGCCTGACCCCGCAGGAGCGCGAGGCCGCCATCGAACGCATGCGCATGGCCCTGAGCGCCGGTTGGCAGACCGCGGAAACGCCGGCAGCCAAGCCCACCGTCGGCGACGAGCTCGAACACGTGGCCTGGTACCTGGCCGAGGTGCTGTACCGGGTGCTGCCGGTCTTCCACGAAGACCTCGAGCGCGCCCTGGCCGACGCCGGCGTGCCGGATATCGCCCTGCCGCCGCTGCTGTCCTTCGGTTCCTGGGTCGGCGGCGACATGGACGGCAATCCCAATGCCGGCGCCGACACCATCGCCGCCACCCTGGCCCGGCAGCGCGAACTGGTCCTGGGCCTGTACCGGGCCGAGCTCGGCCGGCTGGGCTCCCTGCTGAGCCAGACCGAAGACCGGGTCGGCTTCGCTCCCGAACTTCTGCAACGCCTGCAGGACTACGCCGCCCGCCTGCCCGATGCCGCCGCGGCGATCCGCCTGCGCCACGCCGACATGCCCTATCGCCGCTTCGCCACCCTGATGGCGGCGCGGCTGGATGCCACCCTCGAGGGCGATGCGGCCGGCTACCACGACGCCGGCGAGTTCATCGCCGACATCCGCCTGATCGAGGCCAGCCTGGCGGCGCACCGCGGCGAGCATGCCGGCGCCTTCGCCGTGCGCCGGCTGCGCCGCCGCGCCGAGGCCTTCGGCTTCCACCTGGCCACTCTGGACCTGCGCCAGGAATCCAGCGCGCATGACGCCGCCCTGGCGGCCCTGCTGGAAGATCCGGCCTGGCCGGAACGGGACTGGAGCGCGCGCGCACAGCGCCTGCGCGAGCTGCTGGCGGCGCCGCGCGTGCCGGCGCCGTCGGCGGAGGCGGCGCAGCGGGTGCTGGCGGTGTTCCGCACCGTCGCCGAGGCCCTGCCGCACTACGGCGCCCGTGCCATCGGCCCCTACATCATCAGCATGAGCCGGAGCGCCGCCGATGCCCTGGCGGTGCTGGCCCTGGCCCGGCTCGGCGGCCTGGATGACGGCGCCGGCGGCGTTCCCCTGGACGTGGCGCCGCTGTTCGAAACGGTGGACGACCTGGACGCGGCGCCCGATACCCTGCGCTCCCTGCTGGCCGACCCCGCCTACCGCGAACACCTGCGCCGGCGCGGCGACCGGCAGATGGTGATGCTGGGGTATTCCGACAGCGCCAAGGACGGCGGCTTGCTGGCTTCGCGCTGGGCCCTGCAGCAGGTGCAGGTGCGTTTGACCGCGCTGGCGAAGGAGGCCGGCATCCGCATCGCCTTCTTCCACGGCCGTGGCGGCTCGCTTTCGCGCGGTGGCGGCAAGACCGAGCGGGCGGTGATCGCCGCTCCGCGCGGCTCGGTGGACGGTTACCTGCGCCTGACCGAACAGGGCGAGGTCATCCACCGCAAGTACGGCATCCGCGCCATCGCCCTGCGCAACCTCGAACAGGCCACCGGCGCGGTGCTGCGTGCCAGCCTGCGGCCGCGGCCGCCGGAACCGCGCGAGGCCTGCTGGCGGGAGATGGCGGCGGCGGTGGCGCAGGCCGCCCGTGGCTTCTACCGCGGCCTGGTGTACGGGACCGAGGGCTTCGTCGACTACTTCCGCGACGCCACGCCGATCGATGTGATCGAGCGCCTGCGGATCGGCTCGCGGCCGAGCAAGCGTGGCCAGGCCGGCGGCGTGCAGTCGCTGCGGGCGATCCCCTGGGTGTTCGCCTGGTCGCAATGCCGCTGCGGCCTCACCGCCTGGCTGGGCGTGGGCAGCGGCCTGGCCTGGGGCATCGAACGTTTCGGCCAGGAGGCGATGGCCGAGATGGCCCGCGACTGGCCCTTCTTCGCCAGCCTGGTGGACGATGTGGAAATGGTGCTGGCCAAGTCCGACCTGGACATCTTCGAAATCTATTCACGGCTGTCGCCGGCGCACGGCCGCTTCTTCCCGGTCATCGCCGCCGAGTTCCACCGCAGCCGCGAAACCATCCTGGCGCTCAAGGGCAGCGAGCGCCTGCTGGCCGGCGATTTCCGCCTGAGCACCTCGATCCGCCTGCGCAATCCCTACGTCGATCCGATCAGCCTGTTGCAGGCCGATCTGCTGGCGCGCTGGCGGGCCGAGGGCCGGCCCGAGGACGGGCCGCTGTTCAGGGCCCTGGTGGCCACGGTCAACGGGATCGCCGCCGGCATCCAGAACACCGGCTGAGGCGCCGGCGCGGCTGGCCGGTGGCCGTGATCAGCGCACGTCGCGCAGTTCCCAGTGCTTGCCCGCCAGCATGTTCAGGCGGTGGCGCAGGACCGAGGAAGGCAGGGTGGTGCGGACTTCCAGGCGGATGGCCAGGTCGTCCTGCTCGCCGGTGACCACGGCGTCCGGATCGGTGACGCCCAGGGCCTCGTCGATGTTCTCAGGTTCGTCCTGGAGCGCGCGCCAGCGCAGGAACAGGTCCGGCCGGCGCAGCGCGTCCTGCAGTTCCTCGGCGAAGCCGTCGGCGCCCTCGGCGCGGAAGGCCAGGCGGGGCTCGGCGCCGCGGGCCTGGGCGGGGTCGGGGAGACGGAGCAGGTAGCGGATGGCCATGGGTCCTCCGGCGCGGTGACAGGGACTGCGCTCACGCTACCATCGCCGGACCGATACGGGGAGGGAAGGACATGCGGACGAGATTGCTGGCCATGACGTTTCTGATGCTGCTGGCGCCGGCGGCGCTGGCGGCGAAACTGGCCCTGGTGGGCGGCACCCTGGTGGACGGCACCCTGCGCGAGCCGATCCATGACAGCGTGATCCTGATCGAGGGCGAGCGCATCGTCGCCGTCGGCCGCCAGGGCAGCCTGGCCATTCCCGCCGACGCCGAGGTCATCTCCACCGAAGGCATGACGGTGCTGCCCGGCCTCTGGGACATGCACGTGCACCTGATGATCAACGGCCACGCCGACTACGCGCACTGGGACCGCACCTACATGGACCGGCAGCGCGACGTGATCATGCCGGCCTCGGCCGAACAGCTGCTGATGGCCGGCATCACCGGCGCCCGCGACCTTGGCGGTCCGCTCGATGACAGCATCGCCGTGCGCGAGGCCATCCGCGCCGGCAAGATTCCGGGGCCGACCCTGTTCGTCTCCGGTCCCTTCATCCAGAAGAAGCCGTATCCGGGCACCGAGGCCTTCCGCTGGGGCGTGGATTCGCCGGCCGACGCCCGCGCCAAGGTGCGCCGGCTGGCCCAGGCCGGCGTCGACGTGATCAAGCTGATCGACCAGGACCAGATGAGCGACGCCGAGGTCGCCGCCGTGGTCGACGAGGCGCACCGGCACGGCCTGCCGGTGATCGCGCACGCACACCGGCCGGAGGAAGTGCGGCGTGGCCTGCGCCACGGCGTCGACGGCTTCGAGCACACCGGCTTTGCCGCCGCGCCCGAGTTCCCGGCCGACGTCATGCAGCTGCTGGCCGAGCGCACCGCCAACATGGCCGCCGGGCCCCTGTTCTGGACGCCGACCGTCGAGGGCCTGTTCAACTTCCCCTACACGGTTCGCAACCACGAGTTCATCGACGACGACTCCTGGCACCGAGGCCTGCCGCCGGACATCATCCAGGACATCCGCGACTCGCTGCGGTACCCCGAGCGCATCGCCTACTTCCAGCAGACCCCGCAGCGGCAGCCGACCCTGCGGCGCAAGTTCGAGCAGCTGCGGCAGTCGGGCGTGGTGCTGCTGGTGGGCACCGACTCCGGCATTCCGATGAAGTTCCACAGCCAGAGCACCTGGAACGAGCTGGACGTCTGGGTGAACCGCTTCGGTGTCGATCCGGTGGACGCCATCCGCGCCGCCACCTACTGGCCGGCGGTGGCGATGAAGGCCGATGCCGACTACGGCAGCGTCACCGAGGGCAAGTACGCCGACATCATCGCCGTGCGTGGCGACGTCCTGCGCCACATCAACCTGCTGCAGCGGGTGGACATGGTGATCAAGCACGGCCGCCGCGTGAAATAGCGGCGGCCGTGCGGGCCGCACCGGTCAGTGCCGGTGCGGTGCCGACTTCGGGCAGTGGCAGGGCGCGGTCGGACCGTACTCCACGCCCATCTGCAGGCCGTTGCCATGCCGCTGCCAGAAGAACTCCGGCGCCGGCCGGCGCTTGCCGCCAAGCTCGGACATGTCGGCGGCGTTGAACAGGCGGCCGTTGACCATCACGTAGACGGTGTCGTCGCTGCGCTGGATGTCCTCCAGCGGGTTGCCGTCCACCACCGCCAGGTCGGCGCGCTTGCCCGGCTCGATCGAGCCCAGCTCCCTGGCGAAGCCAAGGTAGTCGGCGCCGTCGATGGTGGCCGCGCGCAGCGCCTGCCAGGGCGAGAAGCCACCCTGCACCAGCGACCAGATCTCCCAGTGCGTGGCCTGGCCCTGCAGCTGGCCGTGGCCACCGATCTGGATACGGATGCCGGCATCACGCAGCGCCTTGGCGGTCCTGGCCACCTCCACGTGGTAGTAGTCCCATTCCGGCGCCAGTTCGCGGCGGATGTTGGAATCCAGGCTCTGGCGCGGGAAGAAGCGCTGCAGGCGCGGCTCGTTCCAGACCTCGCCGCGGGCGTACCAGAAGCGCTCGCCGCTCAGGCCACCGTAGCTGACCACCAGGGTCGGCGTGTTGCGCACCCCGGTCTGCCGCCACAGCTCCAGCACGTCGCGGTACAGCGGCGCCACCGGGATATTGTGTTCGACGCCGGTGACGCCGTCCAGGATCATGGTCATGTTGTGGTGGAAGGTGCTGCCGCCTTCCTCCACCACCAGCATGCCCAGCTCGCGGGCGGCGCGGTTGATCTGCTGGCGCTGCTCGCGGCGCGGCTGGTTGTAGCTCTTCACCGAGAAGGCGCCGTTGGCCTGCATCCGGCGCAGGTGCCGGCGGGCATCGTCCAGCGAGTTCACCACCGCCTTGAAGTCGCCGTCGGCGCCGTAAAGGATGGTGCCGGTGGAGAAGATCCGCGGGCCGACCATCCTGCCGGCCTTGACCAGCTCGGCCTGCGAGAACACGAACTCGGTGGTGGCCGAGGGATCGTGCAGGGTGGTGATGCCGTAGGCCAGGTTGGCGTCGTAGGCCCAGTTGCGCTGCGGGATCACGCCCTGGCCGAAGTGGGCGGCGTGCGCGTGCACGTCGATGATGCCGGGGAACACCGTCTTGCCGCTCACGTCAATTTCGCGGGCGCCGGCCGGGATGGCCACCTCACCGCGGCGGCCAACGGCGGCGATGCGCTCGCCACGCACCAGCACCACGCCATCCTCGATCACTTCCTCGCGGTTCTCGGCATCGCGCATGGTGATCACGCGGCCGCCGACCAGGGCGAAGCTTTCGTCCGGGCGGTCGGTCGGCACGGTCAGGCCGACCGGCACGCCGGCATCGGCCTTGCCGGCGTCGATGGCGCGGCTGTGGTAGCGGTCGCCCACCATCCAGTGCAGTCGCCGGCTGTCGGCCGACCAGTGCAGGTAGCTGCCCATGTCGGTGCCCAGCGACGTCACCGGCAGTGCCTTGGTGTCCTTGCTCAGCTCGATGCTGCCGCCGGTGGCCGGCAGCGGCGCCAGGTAGCCGTTGAACAGCTCGGTGAAGGCCACCCAGCGGCCATCCGGGCTGAGCGAGACGTGGTTGACGTACTTGAGGTTGAACACCTCGCGCGGGCGCTCGCCATGCAGGCCCACGCTCATCAGCTTCTTCTCCAGGCCGCCGCCGGTGAGGTAGTAGATGCGGCTGCCGTCGGCGGAGAACTGCGGTTCGGCGCCGTTGTCGGCCACCTTCACCGCCTCGCCGCCGGCGGCCGGCATCACGTAGACGCCGCGGTCGCCGCTCCACAGGCTGCCGGTCAGGCCGCCGCCGCCCTGGCGCGAGTAGACGATGCGGCTGCCGTCGGGCGAATAGCGCGGGCCGTAGTAGAAACCGGGCTCGCCGCTGAGCTTGCGGGTCTGGCCGCTGCCCAGGTCGAGCTCATGGATGGCGCCCATGTCCGCGTCGGACCAGGTGGTGAACAGCAGCTTGCGGCCGTCCGCGCTGAAGGCCGGCTGGTATTCGAAGCGGCTGTCGTCGTTGAACAGGCGCTCGGGCCTGCCGTCCGGCAGTGCCTTGCGCCACAGCTGGCCGACCGCGTGGAAGATGAGGGTGCTTCCGTCCGGACTGGTGGCGACGTCGCGGATCATCTTCGGCGCGAAGCTGTCGCCGTCCAGCTTCTGTTCGAAGCGCAGGGCCGGCAGCACTGTCTGCTTCACCTCGGCGCGGAAGGGAATGTTGGCGGCGTGGCCGCTGGCCATGTCCACCTTCCAGAGCTTGCCCTGGGCCCAGATCACCACCGCCTTCGAATCCGGCGTCCAGTCGTAGTTCGGGTAGGGGCCGAAGATGGCCCAGGCTTCCTGCTGGTCGTGCGAGAGGCCGTCCCAGACCGGCCGCACCGCGCCGGAGGCCAGGTCCAGTACATGCAGCACCGAGCGTTCGCGCACGCGCTTGACGAAGGCCAGCGATTTGCCGTCCGGCGAGGGCTGCGGCCGCACCGCGCCGCCCGGCGTGGACAGCAGGGTGCGGATCTCGCCGGTCTCGCGGTCCAGGCGCTTGATGGCGTAGATCAGGTCGTGGACGTTGCGGTTGTAGTCGAAGGCGCCGCCGGGGCTGACGTCCTCGGAGAAGTAGACATAGCGGCCGTCCGGCGAGACGGCCGGTTCACCCAGGTCCTGCTGCTCGTTCTTGCGCCTGGTCAGCTGCAGGCCGGCGCCGCCGTCGCGGTGGTACAGCCACAGCTCGCCCGCACCCAGCGAACGGGTGGAGGTGAAGTGCTTGCGGCCGATCAGGTACTGGCCATCCGGCGTCCAGGCCGGGTTGTTGAGCAGGCGGAAGTCCTCCTTTGTCACCTGCGCCAGGCCGCTGCCGTCGGTCTTCATGCGCCAGAGGTTGTTGCCGCCGCCGCGGTCGGAGGTGAAGGCGATCTCCTTGCCGTCGGGCGAGAAGCGCGGCTGCACGTCCCAGGCCGGGCCGGAGGTGATGCGCCGGGCCTGGCCGCCCTCGACCGGCAGCAGGTAGATGTCGCCCAGCATCGAGAAGGCGATGGTCCTGCCGTCCGGGCTCAGGTCCAGGTCCAGCCAGGTGCCTTCGTCGGTGCTGAAGCTGATGGTCCTGCCACCGGCATGGGCGGCCTGGACATCCCACTTGGCCTCCTTGCTGTCGGCGGCGGGCGCGGGCGGGACGGTCAGGCCGGTGGCAAGCACCAGGCCGAGGGCGAGCACGAGCGGACGGGGCGACATGGCGACTCCGTGAACGGGGAACGGGCCCCCGATGCTAGGCGAAAACGCCGTGCCGGCACCGGTACGAACGTCATGCCCGACAAAGCGTGAGGTGGTTCGCGGTTACGGGAGGCCATCCGGGGGCATGCTTGTGCCCCGGTCGCCGGTACGGGACAGTAGGAATGCCATGGAACGCAGTTCGCCCCCCGCTGTGTGCCTTGTCGGCCTGGTCGCGTCATTGACGCTGGCCGGGCCCGCCGCCGCTGCGCCGTCGGCGCCGCCGGCCGTGGCGCAGGGCCTGATGTGGGCAGTCTGGCTCGGCCTGGGCCTGGCCCTCGGCCTGGCGGCGGCCTTCGCCGGTTGCTGGTGGGTGCTGCGCGAGCGTGTCGCGCCGCGATCCGAATGGGGCCCCTATGTCATCACCAGCCTGGTGGCGCTGCCCGTGCTGGCCTGGCTGGGCCTGCGCCTGCCGCTGCCGGCCCTGCTGATCGCCCTGGCCCTGGTGATCTGGGGCCTGTGGCTGGTGAACCGGCTCAGCACGCGGGTACGCGCCCTGCTCGACGACCGCGACCACGCCCGCGCCGAGGCCAAGCGTGCCCAGCTCAACTCCGAACGGGACGCCCTGACCGGCATCTACAACCGTGGCGCCCTGCGCCAGCGCCTGGAGCGCCTGGCCGAGGAAACCTGGCAGGACAAGCGGCCGCTGTCGCTGCTGTACTTCGACATCGACCTGTTCAAGCTGGTCAACGACAGCCTCGGCCACGCCGTTGGCGATGAATGCCTGAAGGCGGTGGCGGCCGTGGTCGGCTCGGAGCTGCGCGGCGGCGACGTGCTGGGGCGGCTTGGCGGCGAGGAGTTCGCGGTGGTCCTGCCCGGGGCCAAGCGCATCCACGCCATCGCCGTCGCCGAGCGTATCCGCCAGGCGGTGCAGCGGCAGTGCCGCACCGTCGGCGAGGAAGTGGTCGAGCTGACCGTCAGCCTCGGTGCCGCCGAATACCTGGGGCCCGATGAGAACATCGACGCGCTGATGGACCGCGCCGACCGCGCCATGTACCAGGCCAAGGGCAGCGGCCGGAACATGGTGGTCGCGGATGCCGGCACGGCGCCGACGCGCGGCTGATCGCGGGCTTCAGAGCCGCGCCCGCGCCACCGGTGCGCGCGTTACGGTCCAGCAGGGCGGCGAACCGGATCGGCCGCAGCTCGACCGGGCGTTCGCGCATCAGCGCGCGCATCCGCGGCCAGGCCAGGCAGGCGAAGGGCGAGATGAAGTCGAAGCACCAGCGCATGCGCATCAGCTTGCCGGCCAGAGCGCGAGGATCAGGCCGATCACCGTGAACTGCAGGGTATGGTAGCCGCCGTTGATGGCGAACAGTTTGAAGCTCTTGCGCTCGAACAGGTAGTTGATGCCGAAGCTGGAAGCCACCCAGCACAGGCCGGCCGAGAAACCCGCGCCCAGG
>DATGPR010000151.1:0-3155 GCA_035304725.1 Arenimonas sp. | reverse complement strand
CTTCATCGAACCGCAGGTGCCCGGCATCGCCCCGATCCCGGCGCGCACCGCCAACCAGACCCTGCTGCTGGCCACCTGGAACCTGCGCGAGTTCGGCGCCGGCAAGGCCGGGCCGCGTTCGCGCGAGGCCCTGTACTACATCGCCGAGATCATCAGCCGCTTCGACCTGGTGGCCGTGCAGGAAATCCGCGAGAGCCTGGGCGAGTTCGAACAGCTGCGCGACATCCTCGGCTCACGCTGGCAATGCCTGTACACCGACGTCTCGCTGGGCCGGCAGGGCAACAACGAACGCGCGGCCTTCCTCTACGACAGCAGCAAGGTCCGCTTCTGCGGCCTGGCCGGCGAGCTGGTGCTGGACGAGCGCAACCTGATCGACCAGTCGCAGTTCGCCCGCACGCCCTACGTCTGCCAGTTCCAGGTCGGCTGGGCGAGTTTCAGCCTCTGCACCGTGCACATCTATTACGGCGACAGCAAGGCCGACAACCCGCGCCGGGTGGCCGAGATCGGCAAGCTGTCGAAACTGCTGGGCGAGCTGACCAAGCCCAAGAACTTCAAGCGCTGGGGCGAAACCCGGGTGCGGCCGGCCTCGAACGTGATCCTGCTGGGCGATTTCAACATCTTCGCCAACAGCGACAAGACCATGAAGGCGCTTGAATCCGGTGGTTTCAGGGTGGCGCCGGAGCTGCAGTCCCTGCCCGGCAGCAATGTCGACAAGAGCAAGAAGTACGACCAGATCGCCATCGGCCGCTACAAGAACCGGATCGAGCCGACCGGCCGCGCCGGCGTGTTCGACTTCTTCGAGTACGTCTACCGCAAGCAGGACGAGGCCCTTTACGCCGATGCCATGGCCGCCTCGCCCGGTGGCGGCAGCAATGGCTGGTCCTATCGCACCTGGCGCACCTACATGATGTCCGACCACCTGCCGCTGTGGCAGGAGTTCCGCGTCGACTTCGCCGACGAATACATCGCCGAGCTGGGCGGCTGAGCTGCCCGCTCAGGTGCCGCAGAAGGTCTGCAGCACGCGCTCGCCGACGGTGGGCGGACGCATCCAGGGTCGTTGCGCCTCGTCATCGTCGAAGGGACGGCGCACGGCGGCCAGCAGGGCCTCGAAGACTTCCGGCTCGCCGCGGTAGGCGGCCTCGATGGCGGCTTCGACCTGGTGGTTGCGCGGGATCACCGCCGGGTTGGTGGCGCGCATGTCCCTGGCGACGGCGTCCGGCGCGCGCGCTTCCCGCGCCAGCCGCCCGCGCCAGCGCTCGAGCCAGGCATCCATGGCCGGCGTCTTCGGCAGCGCGGGCAGGTCCCCGAACCACGGCTTTCCATCCGGCAGGTGGCTGAGCGCGCGGTAGGCCAGGGTGAAATCCGCTTCCACTTCCTGCAGCGCTTCCAGGAAGGCGTGCGCCAGTTCCTCGTCCTCCGCCTCGGCCGTGGCCAGGCCGAGCTTGCGGCGGGCGCCGGCCAGCCAGGCCTCGCCGTACCAGCCGACGTAGTCCTCCATCACCTGCTGTGCCTGCGCCAGCGCCTTCTCCTCGTCGGCATCGAGCAGGGGCAGCAGGCTTTCGGCCAGGCGCGCCAGGTTCCACTGGGCGATGCCGGGCTGGGCGCCGTAGGCGTAGCGGCCGCCGCGGTCGATCGAGCTGAAGACCTTGCCGGGGAAGTACTCGTCGAGGAAGGCGCAGGGGCCGTAGTCGATGGTCTCGCCGGAGACGGCCATGTTGTCGGTGTTCATCACGCCGTGGATGAAACCGATGTTCATCCAGGCGGCGACCAGTTCCGCCTGCCGGCGCGCCACGGCGCGCAGCAATCCGAGGTAGGGTGCTTCGCTGTTCGCCAGGTCCGGGTAGTGGCGGCGGATGGTCCAGTCCGCCAATTGGCGTACCGAATCCACGTCACCGCGGGCGGCGTAGTACTGGAAGCTGCCGACGCGCAGGTGGCTGGCCGCCACCCGCGTCAGCACGGCGCCGAGCAGCGGCTTCTCGCGCAGCACATGCTGGCCGGTCAGCACCACCGCCAGGGCGCGAGTGCTGGGAATGCCCAGCGCGTGCATGCCCTCACCCACCAGGTACTCGCGCAGCACCGGCCCGAGCGCGGCGCGGCCGTCGCCATTGCGCGAGAAGGGCGTGCGGCCGGCGCCCTTGAGCTGGATCTCGAAGGCCTGGCCATCGGGGGCGACGGCATCGCCCAGCAGGATGGCGCGGCCATCGCCCAGCTGCGGCACGAAGGTGCCGAACTGGTGGCCGGCATAGGCCGTGGCCACCGGTTCGGCGCCGGGCGGAAGGGCATTGCCACCGAACCACAGCGGCGCCAGCGAGGGTGGTTCCTTGGACCAGCCCAGGCGCGCGGCCAGGTCGGCGTTCCAGGCCAGCAGGCGCGGGATGGGCGCCGGCGCCGGCACGGTCGGACGGGCGAATTCGGCGGGCCAGCCGGCGCGGTCGACCTGCAGGGACGGCATGGCGGCGGGCGGGGAGATGGCGGACATCAGGGAATCCGGGCCGGTGATGCTGGGGATATGGCGGCAGCTTAGGCCGATGCAAGCGAAAGGGTGGGTGACCTGGCTGGAACGCCGTGTCCCCCTGCGGCAGAGGGGCCGGGGCAGAGGGGCCGTTTCCCGGTGCGGTATGGTCGACACTGGTGAACTACCTCGCCCACCTCTATCTCTCCCGCCACGACGACGAAGCCATGCTGGCGGCGCTGCTCAGCGATTTCGTCGGCAGCAGCCAGCTCGGAGCCTGGCCGGCGGCGCAGCAGCGGGAGATCCGCCTGCACTGGCGGGTGGACAGCTATACCGACGGCCATCCTGCCGTGCGTTCGCTGCGCGAGCGGTTCCCGGACGGCCGCCGCCGCTACGCCGGCATCGCCCTGGACGTGTATTTCGACCATCTGCTGGCGCGCGACTGGGCGCGTTTCCATCCCGAGCCGCTGGACGCCTTCAGCGGCCGCGTCTACAGCCTGCTGCGGGCACAGGCCGAGCGCCTGCCCGAGCGCCTGCGCCGGCTGGCGCCGCTGATGATCTCCGGCGACTGGCTGGGCAGCTACCGCCAGCGCGATGCCGTCGACCTGGCGGTGGCCCGCATCGCCACCCGCCTCTCGCGCAATGGCGACAAGCTGGTGGCCTGCCTGCCCATCCTGCGCGCCAACGAGTCGGCCGTGCAGGC
>DATGPR010000150.1:0-12322 GCA_035304725.1 Arenimonas sp. | reverse complement strand
AACCCCTTCCCTCAAGCGGCGGCGAAAGCGGGGCGGGTGAGGTTTTCGGGGTCGCCGTCGGTGCAGTGGACTTCGTCTTCGATGCGGACGCCGCCGTAGGGCAGCAGCTGTTCGATGCGGTCCCAGTTGACGTGCCTTGCCTGCGGGGTGTGCTTCAGCTTCGCCAGCAGGGTGGGGATGAAGTAGATGCCCGGTTCGATGGTGACGACCATGCCCGGCTCCAGGGTCCGGGTCATGCGCAGGTAGGGGTGACCCTCGGGGCGCGGGATCAGGTTGCCGTCCTCGTCACTGAAGCCGGCGACGTCGTGCACCTGCAGGCCGATCGGATGGCCCAGGCCGTGCGGGAAGAAGGTCGAGCTCAGGCCGGTGGCCAGCATGTCGGCCGGATCCATGTCGACGATGCCCAGCTGCTGCAACACTCCGCCCAGGCGCAGGTGTGCCTCCAGGTGCAGCTGGCGGTAGTCGGTGCCGGCGCGCACCTTGCCGCACAGCGCCTGCTGCTCGGCATCCACCGCCTGCAGCAGCTCGGCGAAGGCGCCGTCGCCATGGCCCCAGGTGCGGGTGATGTCGCTGGCGTAGCCGTCCACCTCGGCGCCGGCGTCGATCAGCAGGGTCAGCGAACGCGCCGGGGCCTGGTCCTGCTTGTACTGATAGTGCAGGGTGGCGGCGTGCTCGTTCAGGCCGACGATGTTGCCGTAGGGCAGGTCCAGGTCGGTGTGGCCGGTGGCGGCCAGGTAGGCAGCGTGGATCCGCGCCTCGGAGGCGCCGGCCAGGAAGGCCTCGCGCGCCGCCAGGTGGCCCGGCACCGCCCGCCGCTGGGCGGCGCGCATGCGGTCCAGCTCGTAGGGCGTCTTGTAGGCGCGGTGGTAGTGCAGGTAGTCGAGCAGGACCTTGGGATTGTTGGGTTCGAAGCCGGGCAGGGCGGCATCGGCCTCGCCGATGATGGCGCGGCGGCCCTCGCGCGGCAGGTGCTTCGCCGCCTCGGCCGGGTCGCTGATCACCCGGATGTCGAATTCCCCGACCCAGACCCCCTCGGGCGCGGTCGGCGGCACATGCCAGTAGTCGTCCGGCTGGTAGTAGACCAGCACCGGCTTCTGCCCCGGCGTGTAGGAGACCCAGCAGCACGGGTGCCGGGTCAGTGGCACCCAGGCCTTGAACTGCGCGTTTACCTTGAAGGGGTAGGGGCGGTCGTCCAGGAACTCGAACTTCTCGATACCGGAGGCCACCAGCAGGTGGTCGAAGCCGGCTTTCTGCAACGCACGATCAACCCGCGCCTTGATTGTTTCAAGGTGGGCGCGATATAGAGTGGCGGGCGGCTGGCTGGACATGACGCGTACCGGGCAGGGGAGAGAGTCCCGGATTGTGCCGCATCGGCGGTCCCGACGCAGGAGAGCGGATGGAAGCGCGGCAGCAAAAGGAGGGGGCATTGCTGGGTCGGCCGGCCTGGTGGTGGAGCCTTGCCGCCCTGCTCATCGGCCTGGCGCTGAGCGTGCTGGCCGCCGGCTTCCATCGCGATTCCCTGGCGGCCGCCGAGCGCATCCGCCTGGAGCGGCTGTCCGGCAATGCCTTCGATGCGGTCGAGGGCAAGCTGCATACCTGTGGCCTGCTGGTCCGCTCCCTGCAGGCGCTGTTCCTGTCCTCGGACGAGGTCACCGCCGAGGAGTTCCAGGCCATGTACGACAACCTGCGGCCGCAGGAGCAGTTTCCCAGCCTGCAGGCGGTGGCCTTCGCCGAGCGCGTCGCCGATTCGCCGGACGGCGGCGAGCACTACATCACCACCCTGGTGGCGCCGGCCTCCGGCAATGACAGCCTGCTCGGCCTGGACGTGGCCAGCCAGCCGGCCAACCTGACGGCGCTGCGGTTTTCCCGCGACTCGGACCGGCCGGTGATGTCCGCGCCCTTCGAGCTCGTCCAGCGCGCCGGCATGGCCGGCGCCAACGATGGCATCACCATCCGCCTGCCGGTGTTCAGTTCCGGCATGCAGCCGCGCGACCTGGGCGAGCGGCGGGGCCGCGAGATCGGCTCGCTGGCGGCCTCGTTCCGGGTCAGCCGGCTGATTTCCGACGCGCTGCCGCAGGAAGCGCGGGAACGTTTCGCCGTGCGCGTCTCCGACGTCACCGACGGCAAGCCGGCCCTGCTGTTCGTCGACCATGATTTCGAGCGGATGGCTACCGCAGAGGCCGACCTGCACACCCGGCAGCTGTCCTATGGCGGCCGCACCTGGCGCCTGGAGGCGGTGGCCCGGCCCGACATGGCAGCCGGCGCCTGGATGCCGCGGCTGACCCTGGCCATCGGCCTGCTCGCCAGCGTGCTGATGGCCACCCTGGCCTGGTCCATCGCCCACACCCGCTCGCGCGCCCTGAGCCTGGCACAGGAAATGTCGCGGCAGTTCCGCGAGAGCGAGGAGCGCTTCCGCGCCCTGAACGAGCTGCTGCCGGCCCTGGTGGTGCTGGCCCGGGCCGAAGACGGCGCCCTGGTCTACGCCAACCAGGCCTTCCGCGACCGCTTCGGCACCGACGAGCACCGTTCGCTGCCGCTGCTGGACCTGATCGAGGAGCCGGCCCTGCGTGACCGCGTCGCCGCCATCGCCCGCAGCCCCGGCAGCATCATCAACGAGACCGCCCGCCTGCGCGCGCCCGGCCAGGCCTCGTTCTGGGCGACGCTGTCGGTATCGCTGATCCAGCTGGAAGGCCGGCCGCACCTGCTGGCCGTGGCCAACGACATCACCGAGCTGCGCGTGCTCAGCGAGGAGCTGAGCTACCAGGCCAGCCACGATTCGCTGACCAACCTGTACAACCGCCGCGAGTTCGAGCGGCGCCTGGACGCCGCCATCGCCGCGCTCGACGCCGGCGGTCCGAGCTGTGCCCTGCTGTACCTGGACCTGGACCAGTTCAAGATCATCAACGACACCTCCGGCCACTACGCCGGCGACCAGCTGCTGGCGCAGCTGGCAAGCCTGCTGGCCGGCAGCCTGCCCGAGGGCGTGCTGATGGCGCGCCTGGGCGGCGACGAGTTCGCCCTGCTGGTCGAACGCATCGAGGAGCCGCAGGCCATGGCCCTGGCCGAGCAGGTGCGCGCCACCATCGACGGCTACGTGTTCGGCTGGGAAGACCGCAACTACACCATCAGCGCCAGCATCGGCGTGGTGATGATGCGCGGCCCCGGGCTCAGCCAGCGCGCCCTGCTGGCACATGCCGACACCGCCTGCTACATGGCCAAGGAGCGCGGCCGCAACCGCGTCCACCTGTTCTCCGAGCAGGATTCCGAGACCAGCAAGCGGCGCAGCGAGATGGAATGGGCCGGGCGCATCCGCGAGGCCCTGTCCGAGGGCCGTTTCGAGCTGCACTTCCAGGAGCTGGCGCCGCTCTGGCACGGCGAGCAGGCCGAGGGCGTGCACGTGGAAATGCTGGTGCGCCTGCGCGACGAGAACGGTCAGATGGTGCCGCCCGGTGCCTTCATCCCGGCCGCCGAACGCTTCGGCCTGATGCCGCAGCTGGACCGCTGGGTGGTGGAGACCGCACTGGCCAACTTCAACCGCCTGCACCCCTCCGGCCGGCAGGTGAACCTGTGCGCGATCAACCTGTCCGGCCCGACCTTCGAGGACGAGGCCTTCGCCGCCTTCGTGCTGCGGGCGCTGGAGGATTACGGCGTGTCGCCGCAGCGGGTCTGCTTCGAGATCACCGAGACGGCGGCGGTCAGCAACATGGCGCGGGCGGTGGAATTCATGCAGCGGCTGCGCGCCGCCGGCTGCCGCTTCGCCCTGGACGACTTCGGTTCCGGCATGGCCTCGTTCGGCTACCTGAAGAACCTGCCGGTGGACTACATCAAGATCGACGGCAGCTTCATCCGCAACATCGAGACCGATCCGGTCAGCTATTCGATCGTGCGGGCGGTGACCGACATCGGCCACCAGCTGGGCCTGCAGGTGGTCGCCGAATGGGTGGCCGACGACCGCGCCCGCGACCTGCTGCGCGGCCTGAGCGTGGACTACGCCCAGGGCTTCGCCATCCACCGGCCGGAGCCGGCGGCAGTGTTCAGGAACCGGGGCTGAGGGCGGCGGGCGCGGCGCAGTCCGGGCCCAGGTCCAGCGGCTCGCCCAGCGGCACCGGCTGGCGCAGCAGGTGCAGCCGTGCCGACATCGCCGCCGTCACCAGCAATTCGTTGTCCTCGGTGATCATCATGGTGCAGCCCAGGCCGAGCCGGCGCACCATGTCGGCGAAGCCGGAGGGACCGGCCACGAAGGTGGCGGTGGCGGCGGCATCGGCCAGCAGCGGATCGGGATGCACCACCACCACCGCGGCGGCGCCGCGGGCCGGGTAGCCGGTGCGAGGATCCAGCACGTGTGGCCAGCGCGCGCCGGCCGGCGAGGTGCGGAACTTGTTGTAGTTGCCGGAGGAGAACAGCGCCTCGCCGTCGTGCAGG
Source organism: Arenimonas sp. (assembly GCA_035304725.1). Lineage (GTDB taxonomy): Bacteria > Pseudomonadota > Gammaproteobacteria > Xanthomonadales > Xanthomonadaceae > Arenimonas. The sequence goes on along the minus strand of DATGPR010000150.1, from coordinate 7,900 downwards.
TAGAGGCCGCCGAGCACGCCACCGAAGGGATCGCGCAGGCTGATGCTCCAGGGCTGGCCGGCGCCGTCGCCCAGGGCCACCACATCGCCGCCGAGGTTGATCAGTGCGTGTTCGATCCCGTGCCGGCGCAGGATTTCCAGCAGGGCCTCGGCGGCGGCGCCTTCGGCGATCGCGTCGAAGTCCAGCTGCACGCGCGGGTCGCTGCTGGAAATCTGTCCGTCGCGCACCTGCACCGAGGAAAGCCGCGGCGGATCGTGGCGCCAGGCCTCGAGGAAGGATTCCGTCGGCGGCGGCGTGTGCACCGGGAAGGTGGAGGTGTGGAAGCCCCAGGCCTCCACCAGGCCGCCGACGGCCGGATCGAACAGGCCGCCGCTGGCCTCGGTCAGCGGCCGCGAGCGCTCGACCAGTTCGATCACCGACGCCGGTGCCGGCGCCGATTCGCCATTGGCGAGGGCGGCATTGATGCGGGTCAGGTCGGAGGGCTCCCAGGCATGCCATTCCTGCTCGTACTGGCGCAGGCGGGCGGAGGCTTCCGCCAGCGCCGCCTGGGCGGCCTCGGGCCGGGCCTCGCGGATCTCGATCTCGGCCAGGGTGCCGAACACGTACAGGCGCTCGAAGCGCGCCTCCGGCGCCGGCTGGCAGGCCGCCAGCAGGGCGGCGAGGACGAGCGCGATGGTCGGCCGGCGGGCCCGGTCAGACGTACTGGCTGCCGGGCGCATCCACCCACTCGCGGATGAAGGCGACATCGGCGGGCGTCACGTCGATGAAGCGGAAGCCGGTCCAGACCTGGCCGGGCGCCAATGCTTCGTCCGACCAGAGTTCGTGCGCGCCGACCTCGATGCTGCGCATGCCGCCGCCGTCGACCGGCAGCGAGAAGCGCATCTGATACAGCGCGTCGTCCACCAGCGGCTTGCCCAGGACCAGCAGCATGCCGGTCTCGGACAGGTTGCTGAGCTTGCCGACGACCTCGCCGGTCATGGTGTCGGTGACGTCGACATTGAAGCCGACCTTGCGGCGCTTGGCGCGACGGTAGTCGGTGCTGGGCTGGTTCATCGGGCGGGCACCTCGGCTGGCGTCTGTCCGGCGAAGGAGCGCAGCGCATTCATCACCGCGCTCCAGGCCCGGTCGATCAGTGTTCCCTTTTCTTCCTCGACCACCTTGACCTCACCCTTGACCATGGCCTTGGCCAGGCCCTCGAGCGTGTGCTCGCCGACCTTCTGGCCGCGGTGGTTCACGAACAGCACGTGGCCGGTGACGGTCGAGAACCAGGACAGGCGCCGGCGCACCTTCTCGCCCTGGCTGACGGTGAACTCGAACCAGGTGCCGAAGGGCAGGTGCTTGATCTGCTCCAGCCGCGCCTGTTCCTCGGCGCTGAGGCTGACCTTCTTCTTGCGTGCCTGCTGCAGTTCCTCGCCGAGCCGGGCCCGCGCCTTCAGGCGCATGGTCAGCTCGGTGCGGCTGGCGGCGCTGTCATCCTCGGTATTGGTCTGCGGCTCGACCAGGCGCTGGGCGATCGCCGCGGCTTCCTCGTTGTGGTAGCCGACCTGGGACAGCGAGGTCTCGATCTCCTGGCGCAGCGATGCCGACTCGGCCGGCGACACCGGCGACTGCCCCGGCGGTGCCTTGGCCACGGCGATCAGTCGTTCGGCGACTTCCAGCTGCTGGTTCCAGGCCTCGGAGTCCTCGCCGTGGCGCAGCGCGGTCAGCGCCATCACGTCGGTCCAGGCCTGGCTGAGCAGGGTGTGGGTGAATCGCGGCAGGTTCTGCTTCTTCAGCAGGGCCTCGACTGCGCTGGCGGCGCGCTCGCGGGCCAGGGCCAGGCGCTCCTTGCCGCGTGCCGCCTCGACGTGGCGCTTCTCGGCCACCTCGGCCTTGCGCGAGATGGTCTGCAGGTGCGAGCTGAGGTCCTCGAGCAGGTGGTTGAACAGGTCGAGGTTGCCGTCGAACTCGCGCACGGTGCGGTCGACGACGGTCTGCATCTTGCCGATCAGCTGCTTGTCGGCATCGTCCTCGCCCAGCCAGTAGGCGCCGGTCTCGGCGATGGCATTGAGCATCTGCCGGGCCGGGTGCTGCTGGCGGGTGAAGAAGGCCTTGTCCTGCAGGGCCACGCGCAGCAGCGGCACCTGCAGCTTGGAAAGCAACACGGCAGCCGGGCTGTTCGGCCGCACGTCCTTCATCAGGTGGTCGAACAGCATGCCGACCAGGTCGATGGCGTCGCCGTCCTCCTCGGCCAGGGCCGGTGCCTTGCCGTCCGGCACCGCCTGCCGCAGCTGCGCCAGCAGATCCTGCTTGAGGTGGTTGACGGTACGCGGCGCCGGCTTGCCGTTGACCACCACCGTGGCCGGGGCCTTGTGCTGCAGCACGCCCAGGGCCTGCTGCACGAGGTCGGTGGCGACCGGCACGCCGGATTCACCGGCGCTGCGGCCGCCCGAGAGCTTGCCGAGCAGCTGCCGGCGGCCGGCCAGCAACTGCCGCATCTGGTTGAAGGCATCGCCCGCGGCATCGCCGGCGATGCCGCCGCTGGCGACGCCGCCGGTCGTGGCCGGTGCGGCCGCACCGGTACTGCCCATGCCCGGCAGGGGAACACGCGAAGGCGCCGCGCCCGCCGCAGCGCCGGCGGTCGCACCAGCACCTGCGGCCGCACCGCCACCGGCGCCGCCCGCGCCGCGGCCGCCCTGAACCCCGGGACTGCCATCCGCACCCCCCAGGCCGATCGCGCCGCCACCGTCCTCGCCGGCGCGAGGCGCCTGCCGGCGCGGCTGCGGAGGCGTGGCCGCCGCCGCCGGGCTGCCCGGACGGACGCGCACCGGCACGTACTGCAGGTTGGGCAGCACGCCGTTGCGCGCCAGGTAGGTGTTCACGTTCTCGACGAAGCTGCCGTAGACCGGCATCAGGTGCCGCTCGAAGGTGCGGAACAGCAGCAGGCGGTGCTCGGCGCCCAGCTCCAGGCACTCGGAGGCCTGGCGGATCATCCGGCACAGGGCCTGCGGGCCGATCGGCAGGTTCTCGGCGTCGAAGGCCGGCTTGCCGGCCAGCACGCCGAAGCGCTGGCCGAGCAGGTAAAGCGGCAGGCTGTTGCGGACCTCGGCGCGGCCGGAGATCTCGGTCAGCACCGTGGCCTCGTCCAGTTCGACGTTCTCGACCAGGCTCAGCTCGCCGCTGGAGCGGAAGCCGCCGACGGTGGCGCGCTGGCCGGCCGGGTCCTTGATGCAGGCCAGTTCGGCCTCGAGCAGGATCAGGAAGCGCGGCACCAGGTCGGGCCGCGTGCGCTTGACCAGACGCTGCGCTTCCAGCCAGCGCGTCTGCACGATGTTGCTTCGCGCCTGTTCGGCGTACTTGAACAGCTGTTGCTCGAACTCGTTGAGGGTCGAAACCAGCACCCGCTCGAGTTCATCCGAGGCGTACTCGAGGATTCCTCCGAGCAGGCTGCGGACACGTTCTGGCAACGGCCTGGACGCCAGGGTCGGCGCGGAAGCGGCCGGCGGTTGAGCCGAGGCGGGCATACGGCGCTCCGGTTGGATTCCCCGCCCGGATTCTAGGCATAGCGCGCGGTCCGCGCATAGGGCCGGTCCGGCCAGCCGGCAGGAGGTGCCGGCTGGCCGCTTCCGGGATCAGTTGCCGTTCCAGACCACACTCAGGAGACCGCTGCGGCCCGGGGTGTTGTAGCCCCGCACCAGCTCATAGTCGCGGTCCGTCAGGTTTTCGACCCGCGCCTCCAGGCGCCAGCCCCGTGCCAGGGGCAATGCCAGGCGCAGATGCGCCAGGGCGAAGGCGGCGGTATTGCCGCCCACGTCGCGGCGGGCCGAGACGTAGTCGCCGTCCAGACCCAGCACCAGGCCGCCGTCGAAGCGGTATTCCAGGTCGGCGTGGGCCTTGCGCCGGGCCCGGCGCAGCAGCTCCAGGCCGGTGTCCTCGTCCTCGGCGTCCAGCCAGGCCAGGTTGCCGCCGGCCGAGAAGGCGCCGCGCTCGAGCCGGTATTCCAGCTCCACGCCGTCCATCCGTGCCCGGGCGATGTTGATGGCGTCATTGGTACCCGGGGCGGCGAAGGCGATCATGTTGCGCACCCGGGTGCGGAACACCGACAGGCCCAGGCGCTGGCCGCCGGTGGGCCAGAGGTCCCAGCCGGCTTCCCAGGTCTCCGACCGTTCCGGCTTCAGGTCCGGGTTGCCGGCGAAGCCATAGCCGAAGTTCGGGTAGTACAGCTCGTTGAAGTTGGGGGCGCGGAAGCCCTCGCCCCAGGACAGGCGGACCCGCGCGCGCTGGCCGACGTCCATGGACCAGCCCAGCTGGCCGGTGCCGGCGCCGCCATACTGGTCGCTGTCGTCGTGGCGGGCCGACAGGTCCAGCACATGCCTGCCGAAGCGGCCGCCCCAGCTGGCGAACACCGCCTGGCTCTTGCGCTCGCGGTCGAAGACCTGGCCGTTGAAGCCGTCCCAGGATTCGCCGTATTCGCGCTGGGCGTTGACGCCGATGTTCAGCACGCCCTTGCCGAGGTCAATGCTGTTGACCCAGTCCAGGCTGTGCCGGCGGCTGTGGAAGCCGTTGGGGTAGTCGCCCTGCGAATCCAGGTCCTCGCGGGCGTGGCCGAGGGTGAGCTGGTGGCTCCAGCGTCCGGCCAGCGGGCCGCCCAGGGTGAGGCCGCCGGAGACGTTGCGGGCATTGGTTTCGCCCTGGTCGAACTCGACGTCGGCATCGGTGGCGATGGCGGTGAAGCCCAGGCGCTGGCTGCCCAGGGCGGTGTGGCCGCGCAGGCCGAGATTGCGGTTCTCGTAGCCGTCGCGGTCGGGGTCATGGGCGAAGGCCTTGGCGTTGGTGGCGGAGAAACCACGCAGCCGCTCGTAGCCGGCGGTGACGCCGAAGCCGCCGTCTTCGCCGCTGCGGCCGAAGGCGCCGCCGAGACCGTGGCGGCCGTAGCTGCCGGCATGCAGGCGGGCCGAGGCGGCGGCCGGGTCGCGGGTGAGGATGTGGATCACGCCGGAAATCGCGTCCGAACCCCAGATCGCGGCGCGCGGACCGCGCACGATCTCGATGCGCTCGATCTGGTCCAGCGGCAGGTGGGCGAAGTCGAACACGCCCTGGCCGGTCGAGGACACGCGGATGCCGTCCACCAGCACCAGCGCGTGGGTGGCGTTGCCGCCGCGCAGGAAGACGGTGCCGGCGCTGCCCGGGCCGCCGGTGCGGGCCAGGTCGACGCCGACCTGGCGGGCCAGCAGGTCGCCCAGGGTCGGGGCCTGGCTGCGCTCGATCTCGGCGCGGTCCAGCACCGTCACCGAGGCCGGCGTGTCGGCGACGGCGCGCTCGACGCGGCTGGCGGTCACCTGGATGGCGTCCAGGGTCTGTGCGTCCTGCGCCGCCGACACGGCGGGCAGGGACAGGGCGATGGCCGCGGCCAGCGCGGCGGATCGGGGAATGGGGTACATCGATGGCTCTCCTTGTTTCGCTCACCCGCGGCTGGTGGCGCGCGCGGTGAGAAGGAGGGCAATGGCCGGACACGGGAGACCGGCACCGCCGCCCCGTCGCCCACCGCGACGTGCCTGCGGGCGACCGCGCGGGGGCGGTCGCCGGACCCCAGGCCGGTCTCCGGGCTTGCCCGCCGGCGCGATGCGTCGCGCCGGGCCGTCCGCCTTCCCATGCCTGGGGCACAGTGGCGTGTTGGACGGTTGTGCGGGCCTACCGTTGCGGGGGCAGCGCCGGACTTGGACCGGCTTCCCGAGCACCTGGGGCGGGTGAAGTCTAGTGGATGACGGGGCCGCCCGTCAGCGGCAGGCCGGCCATGCCGGCGAGGGCGCGGGCGTCGGCCGGCGGGCCACGCCAGCCTCAGTCGCGCAGGAACAGGCCGATCACGTCATTGGTGAAGCGCCGGCCCAGGGCCGTGGGGCGTACGGCATCGCCCTCGATCTCCAGCCAGCCGCGCCGCACGGCGCTGTCCAGCTCAGGGCCGATCGCCGAGCGCGGCAGGCCGGTGCGGGCCTCGAAGTCGCGCAGGGAGAAGCCTTCGACCAGGCGCAGCGTGTTGAGCATGTAGTCGAAGGGCCGGTTCTCGGGGGTGATCGGATCGTCGCCGCCGATCGAGGCGGGGGTGCCGGCGTGGGCCAGGTAGTCGCGCGGGTTCTTCACCTTCCAGCGCCGGCGGATCTCGCCGGTGGCGCCCAAGGTGAGCTTGCCGTGGGCGCCGGCGCCGATGCCGAGGTAATCGCCGAAGCGCCAGTAGTTGAGATTGTGCCGGCACTGCCGCCCGGGCCGGGCATAGGCGCTGACCTCGTACTGGGCGTAACCGGCCTCGGCCAGGCGGGCGATGCAGGCGTCCTGCATGTCCCAGGCACTGTCCTCGTCGGGCAGGCCTTCCGGCGGTTTGGCCGCGAACACCGTATTGGGCTCGAGGGTGAGGTGGTAGTGCGAGACGTGTGCCGGCGCCAGGGCGATGGCGCGCTCGACGTCATGCAGGGCCATGGCCAGGTCCTGGCCGGGCAGGGCATACATCAGGTCGAGGTTGAGGTTGTCCAGGCCGTCGTCCTGGGCCGACTTCACCGCCGCCTCGGCCTCGGCGCTGTCGTGGATGCGGCCCAGGCGCTGCAGGCAGCCGTCGTCGAAGCTCTGCACGCCGAAGCTGACGCGGTTGATGCCGGCCTCGCGGTAACCGGCGAAGCGGCCGTGTTCGGCCGTGCCCGGATTGCATTCGAGGGTGATCTCGGCTTCGGGCGCGAAGCGCAGCCGGGCCGAGCAGGCCGATAGGATCTCGGCGATGGCCGCCGGCGGGAACAGGCTGGGCGTGCCGCCACCGAAGAACACGCTGTGCACGGTGCGGCCCCAGGCCAGGGGCAGGTCCTGTTCCAGGTCGCGGATCAGCGCCTGCACGTATTCGCGCACCGGCAGCTCGCCCTTGAGCCCGTGCGAGTTGAAGTCGCAGTACGGGCATTTGCGCACGCACCACGGGATGTGGATGTACAGGGCCAGCGGCGGCGGGACCAGCATGGCCTAGATCTCTGCCAGGCGTTCGCGCAGGCGGGCGAGGGCCTGGCCGCGGTGGCTGAGGCGGTGCTTGAGTTCCGGCGCCAGCTCGGCCACCGACTGCGGGTGGCCATCGGGCAGGAAGACCGGGTCGTAACCGAAGCCGCCGTCGCCGCGCGGCGCTTCCAGGATGCGGCCGTGCCAGCTGCCCTCGGCGATCAGCGGCTGCGGGTCGCGTTCGTGCCGCAGCAGCACCAGGGCGCAGTGGAAGTAGGCGCGCCGGTCGGATTCGGGCCGGCCGGCCAGTTCTGCCAGCAGCTTTTCGATGTTGGCGGCGGAATTGCCGTGCGCGCCGGCGTAGCGGGCGCTGTACAGGCCGGGCGCGCCGCCGAGGGCGGGAACCACCAGGCCCGAATCGTCGGCCAGGGCCGGCAGGCCGGTGCCGGCGCTGGCATGGCGGGCCTTGAGCAGGGCGTTCTCGACGAAGCTGAGGCCGGTTTCCTCGATGTCGCCGACCCCCAGTTCGCCCTGGCTCACCGGTTCGAAGCCTGCCTCGGCCAGCAGCGGCCGCAGCTCGGCCAGCTTGCCGGCGTTGGAGGAGGCGATGACGAGTTTCCGGCTCATCGGGCTTTCCGCTGCAGCAGGTCCCAGCGCTTGCCGCCGCCGAGGTCGGTGTCCTCGCGGACTTCGAAGCCCAGGGAGTCGCGGTAGTGGGCGATGGCCCGGTCGTAATCGTCGACCAGCAGGGTGACCAGGCTCAGCCTTGCCATGACGTCAGCCGGCCAGGGCAGCGCGCTGGTGGGCGATCAGCTCGGCCACGCCCTTCTCGGCCAGGCTGAGCAGGGCGTCGAGCTCCTCGCGGCGGAAGGCGTGGCCCTCGGCCGTGCCCTGCACCTCGATGAAGCCGCCGCCGTCGTTCATCACCACGTTCATGTCGGTGTCGCAGTCGCTG
>DATGPR010000149.1:0-5778 GCA_035304725.1 Arenimonas sp. | reverse complement strand
CTGCTGCTGCGCGAGCACCTGCAGGCGATGTGCCCGCCGCTGTTCCCCCTGTTCGCGGACGCGGTCTTCGTCTCGGCGCAGTTCCGCCGCGGCAAGCCGGATCCGCAGGTCTACCTCGACTGCCTGGCCGAACTCGGCGTGGCGCCGGCCGAAGCCCTGTTCGTGGACGACAAGGCCGCCAATGCCGACGGCGCCCGCGCCGCCGGCCTGCATGCTTACCATTTCACCGGCGCCGACGGCCTGGCCGCCGCGCTGCGCGCGCACCATCTGCTGGAGCCTTCGCCATGAAGCACCTGGAAACCCTGGCCGTGCACGCCGGCGGCGAACCCGACGGCGAAACCGGCGCCATCGCCCCGCCGATCCACCTCAGCACCACCTTCGAGCACGGCCCGGCGGCGGAGCGGCGCGCCGGCTTCGAGTACCAGCGCGAGACCAACCCGACCCAGGTGCGGCTGGAAACCGCGCTGGCCGCGCTCGAGGGCGGCGAGGCGGCGCTGGCCTACGCCTCCGGCATGGCGGCCATGCACGGCCTGCTGGACACGCTGCCGCCGGGCTCGCACTTCCTCTACCCGCGCGACTGCTACACCGGCCTGCGCAGCCTGGCCAGGGAATTCCTGCCCGAACGCGGCGTCACCGGCACCGCCCTGGACCTGGCCGACCTCGACGCGGTGCGGGCAGCGCTGCGGCCGGAGACGCGGCTGGTCTGGGTGGAGACGCCTTCCAACCCGCTGCTGGAGATCGCCGACATCGCCGCCCTGGCGGAGATCGCGCACGGCCACGGTGCCCGCCTGGCCTGCGACAACACCTTCGCCACGCCGCTGCTGCAGCGACCGCTGGCCCTGGGCGCCGACGTGGTCATGCATTCGAGCACCAAGTACATGGGCGGACACAGCGACACGCTCGGCGGCGCCCTGGTCTTCGCCCGGCGCGATGAATGGTTCGAGCGCGCGGCGCACCGCCGCCACGTCACCGGCCCGGTGGCCTCGCCCTTCGCCTCCTGGCTGGTGCTGCGCGGCCTGCGCTCGCTGCCGGCGCGCATGGCCTGGCATTGCCGCAATGCCCGCCTGATCGCCGAACGCCTGATCGCGCATCCGGCGGTGATCGCGGTGGCCTGGCCGGGCCTGGCCACGCATCCCGGCCACGACATCGCCGCCCGGCAGATGCGCGACTTCGGCGCCATGCTCAGCTTCCGCGTGCGCGGCGGCCGCGAGGCGGCGCTGCGGGTGGCCGGCGGTTTCCGCCTGGTGCGCAACGCCACGTCGCTGGGCGGGCCGGAGACCCTGGTCGAACACCGCGCCTCGGTCGAGGGCAGCATGCGCCAGAGCCCCGAGGACCTGCTGCGCGTCAGCGTCGGCCTGGAACATCCGGACGACCTGATCGCCGATTTCGGGCAGGCGCTGGCGCAGGCCTGAGCCGGCGCCGGCATCCCGCCGCGGCCAGGCCGTCGCTTCCCGTCGCCGCCGGCGACGTCAGCGGTGCGCGATCACCAGTTGCCGGTATTCGGCATCGAGGCCCAGGGCTCGCGCGGCGGCAGCGGCTCGCCCTTCTGCAGCAGTTCGATCGAGATGCTGTCGGGCGAACGCACGAAGGCCATGTGCCCGTCGCGCGGCGGCCGGTTGATGGTCACGCCGAAGGACTGCAGCCGCTCGCAGGTGGCATAGATGTCGTCCACCGCGAAGGCCAGGTGGCCGAAGTTGCGGGCGCTGCCGTAGTCCTCGTCGTCGTAGTTGTATGTCAGCTCAACCTCCACCTCCGGGTTCTCCGGCGCCGCCAGGTAGACCAGGGTGAAGCGGCCTTGCGGATAGTCCCGGCGCCGGGTTTCCACCAGGCCCAGGGCATCGCGGTAGAAGCGCAGGGAAGCGTCCAGGTCGCGGACGCGCACCATGGCGTGCAGGTATTTCATCGGGTCCATCCTCCCCCCAGCTCGGGGTCATCCAGGAACAGGTCGGGCAGCAGCGGCTGGCCGGGTTGTACCGCGTAGCGGTCGAAATCGCCGACGCCGCGCCCGCGCAGCACGTCCTCGTCGATGAGGAAGCGGCCGGTCAGCTCGCGCGCCGGCGCCGTCAGCACCGCATGCGCGGCGTCGGCCATGATCTCCGGCCGGCGGCAGCGGGCCGGATCCACGCCGGGAATCATGTTCAGCGCGTCAGTGGCGATCACCGTTCGCGGCCACAGCGCGTTCACCGCCACGCCGCGCGGACCGAACTCCGCCGCCAGGCCCAGGGTCACGAAGCTCATGCCCATCTTTGCCAGGGTGTAGCCCAGGTGCGGGCCCCACCACTTCGGCTCCAGGCTGGGCGGCGGCGCCAGGGTCAGGATGTGCGGGTTGTCCGACTTCAGCAGGTGCGGCAGGGCCTGCTGCGCGCAGAGGAAGCTGCCGCGGGCATTGACCTGCTGCATCAGGTCGAAGCGCTTCATCGGCGTCTCGAGCGTGCCGCGCAGCCAGATCGCGCTGGCGTTGTTGACCAGGATGTCCAGGCCGCCGAAGCGCTCGACCGTGGCCGCCACCGCCGCCTGCACCTGCTCCTCCTCGCGGATGTCGCAGCGGATGGCCAGGGCCTGGCCGCCGGCCGCCTGCACCGCCTCGGCGGTGCTGTGGATGGTGCCGGGAAGCTTGGGATTGGGCACCGCCGACTTGGCGGCGATGGCGATGTTGGCGCCGTCGCGGGCGGCGCGCAGGGCGATCGCCAGGCCGATGCCGCGCGAGGCGCCGGTGATCAACAGGGTCTTGCCTTTCAGGCCTGACATGGCCTCCTCCTCGATGGCATGGGCGGAAAGTCTATCCCCGGCGCGCCGGCGACACCGCCTATAATTCCGCCCCTATGGATTCGGCCCGCCTCGACGCCCTCGTCAGCTGGATCGGCCAAAACCCGATCGCGGCGGGCCTGGTCATCTTCCTGATCGCCTTCGGCGACGCCCTCGTGATCGTGGGCGTGGCCGTTCCCGCCGTGCCCCTGCTGTTCGCGGTCGGCACCCTGGTCGGCCTCGGCCATGTGGAGGGCGCCTATGCCCTGGCCTGCGCCAGCCTCGGCGCCTTCGCCGGCGACGGCATCAGCTACTGGATCGGCCGCCGCTACGGCCACCAGCTGCGCCAGCGCTGGCCCTTCGCCAAGCATCCGCAGTGGCTGGAGCGGGGCGAGGTCACCTTCCGCCGGCACGGCATGAAGTCCATCGTCATGGCCCGCTACATCGGCGCCATCCGGCCCTTCGTGCCGGCCATCGCCGGCATGCTGAAGATGCGCCTGGGCCAGTACGTGCCGGCCAGCCTGATCGCGGCCGTGCTGTGGTCGGTCACCTTCCTGGCGCCGGGCTGGCTGTTCGGCGCCTCGCTGGAACTGGTCTCGGCCGTGGCCGGGCCGCTGGCCATCGTGCTGACCGTGGTGCTGCTGCTGGTGGCCTGCATCTGGGCCGCCGTGGTCTACACCTGGCGCTGGCTGGGCGGCCACGCCACCGGCATCCTCGAGCGCGCCCTGAACTGGTCGCACCGGCATCCGGTGCTGGGCCGCTACACCGAGGCGCTGATCGATCCGACCCGGCCGGAATCGGCCTCGCTGCTGGTGCTGGGCCTGGTGATCGTGTTCGCCGGCTGGGCCTTCTTCACCGTGCTGGGCTCGGTCGGCGGCGGCAACGCGCCCTCGGCTCTGGACCTGAGCGTGCACCACGCCATGTTCGGCCTGCGCAATCCGCTGGCCGACACGCCCATGGCCTTCCTCGCCACCCTCGGCGATGCGGTGGTGCTGGCGCCGGCGGTGCTGCTGGTGTTCGCCTGGCTGTGGTGGCGCAAGCGCTACATCGCCGCCTGGCACTGGCTGGCGGCGCCGGCCTTCGCCCTGGTGCTGACCACGGTGCTGGGCTATTCCCTGGACATGCCCAGGCCGGCGGCGGCCACCGCCGTGGCCGGCTTCGGCTTTCCCTCGGTGACGGTGACGCTGGCGACGGCGGTCTACGGCTTCTTCGCCGTGCTGATCGCCCGTGAGCTGCCGGGGCGGCAGCGGGTCTGGCCCTACGTGGTGGCGGCGCTGGTGGTGGGCCTGCTGGCCTTCGCCCGCCTCTACCTGGGTGCGCACTGGCTCAGCGACGTCCTGGCCGGCGTCTGCCTGGGCCTGCTGTGGATCGCCACGCTCGGCATCGCCTACCGGCGCCGCGTCGACCGCTCGTTCTGGGTGCGACCGCTGGCCCTGGTCTTCTTCGTCAGCATTGCCGTGGCCGCCGGCTGGCACGGCAGCCGCAGCGCCGAGGCCACGCGCGCGCGCTTCGATCCGCCGCTGGCGCACCTGCCGCTGGACGGGGCCTCGTGGTGGGAGCGCGAGTGGCAGACCGCCCTGCCGGCACGCCGCAACGACCGGCATGGCGGCAATGCCTGGCCGCTGAACGTGCAGATCGCCGGCCCGCTGGATGGGGTGCGCGCCCGCCTGCTGCTGTCCGGCTGGGAGGAACTGCAGACCGGCGGCTGGGACGGCCTGCTGCAAACCTTGGACGACGAGGTCACGCCGCAGGAACTGAAAGTGCTGCCGGCCACCCACCAGGGCCGGGCCGAGGCGCTGGTGATGGTCCGCCGCACCGGCAATCCCAGGGAACTGAAAGTGCTGCGCCTGTGGGAAGCGCCCTGGGACCTGCAACCCGGCGACCAGGCGATGTGGATGGGCACCGTGCACACCCTGCGCTTCACCCGCCGCCTGGACTTCTTCACCTACTGGCAGGCGCAACCCGACGGAGATGCGCTGCTGGACGGCCTGCGCGCCGACCTGCACGGCATGGAGTCGGAGATCGGCGAACGCGAGCCGGGCTTCCGCGTGCTGCGGCTGCGCCCGCCGGGCAGCGAAGCGGAATCGGCTCAGTCCGACTGAAAATCGGGCAGGCGCTGCACCAGCCGCTGCAGGCGCTCGTGCGGGTCGTCCTCCTGCAGCAGGTGCTGGCGCTCGGCCTGGCTCAGCGGCAGCCATTCCGCCAGCCGCCAGCCCACCCAGGCCGCCTCGGCCAGGCGGCCCTTGCAGGCGCCCTCGTGTTCGATGCCGGCCTTGTCGAGGATACGCGCCAGCAGCACCGACAGCAGGCTGTGCTCGTCGCGCAGGCGTTCGGCCGGCTCGGCCTCGGGCAGCCAGTTGACGTCGCCCAGCACCAGGCCATCGTCGCGGATGCGCGTGCGCGCTACCCGGAAGCGGCGCCTGCCCTCGACGGTGATGCCCAGCAGGCCGTCCTCGGTCTGGCTGAAGTCGACGATGACCGCCTCGGTGCCCAGCGCCGCCGGCAGGGCCGGTTCGCCGACCTCGCGTCCGGCCAGGATCAGGCAGATGCCGAAACCCTCGCCGCTGCGGCCGCAGCGTTTCACCAGATCCAGGTAGCGCGGTTCGAAGATGCGCAGCGCCAGGCTGCCGCCCGGGAACAGCACCGAGGACAGCGGGAACAGCGGCAGCTCGACCGTGGCCACGTCAGCCGGCCAGCACCGTCAGGCTGCGCCGCGGCGCGCCCTCGAAACCGCCATTGGACATGAACACCAGGTGGTCGCCGGGCCGCGCCAGCGCGCGCAGGCGTTCGAGCATGGCGTCCACCGTCGGCACCGCCTCGCCCTGGCCGCGCAGCGCGGCGATCACCTTGCCGGCATCCCAGGGCAATTCGGGCCGCTGCAGGAAGACCACGGCGTCGGCCAGGTCCAGCGCCGGCGCGATCTGCTCGGCATGCGCGCCCAGGCGCATGGAATTGCTGCGCGGCTCCATCGCCACCAGGATGCGGGCGTCGCCGACGCGGGCGCGCAGGCCCTCGAGTGTCGTGCGGATCGCA
>DATGPR010000148.1:0-8789 GCA_035304725.1 Arenimonas sp. | reverse complement strand
ACTTCCCCACCCGCGATGCCACCGCCGACACCGCCCGGGTGATGGCGACGCTGGAACAGCTGATCCGCCGCCGGCCCGAGCAGTACTTCTGGCTGCACCAGCGCTTCAAGCGGCAGCCGGACGGCACCCGGCGCAGGTACTGATCAGTAGACCGGCGGCTCCCCCGGCGGCCGCGTCTTGAAGCGGCGGTGCGCCCACAGGTACTGCTCGGGGCACTCGCGCACCACCTTCTCCAGCTCGGCCATGTAGCGGGCGGCGTCGGCCACCGGATCGGCGCTGGGCCAGTCCTGCCACGGCTCCTCGATGCGGATGCGGTAGCGGCCGTCGGCCTCGCGCCGGTACCAGAAGGGCAGCAGTACCGCCTTGGCGCGGCGGACGATGTCGGGCGTGGCGGTCAGCGTCGCCGCCGGCACGCCGAAGAAGGGCACGAAGGCGTTCTGGTAGGTGAAGTTCTGGTCGGCCGAATACACCACCGGCTGGCCCGACATCAGGTTGCGCAGCAGGCCACGCACGTCCTTCTTGCCGATGGTCGGGCCGTAGACCTGCTCGCGGGCGCCGTCGAACCAGGCTTCCAGGCAGGCGTTGTTGTGCCGGCGCACCACCACCCGCACCTGCCGGTCCAGCGCTTCCGACAGCAGCCGCACCGCCAGTTCGGTGTGGGTGAAGTGGCCGCACATCAGCAGCACGCCCTGGCCGGCGTCCAGGCGGGCGCGCAGCCGCTCCAGGCCTTCGACCTCGGCCAGGCCGCGCAGGCGCGACGAGGGTGCGTGCCAGGCGCGCGCCAGTTCCAGCGCGCCGATCACCGTGTTGACCACGCTGGCATCGGCCAGCCGGCGGCGGGCGCGCGCGTCCAGCTCCGGGAAACAGAGATCGACGTTGATGCGGGCGATGCGGCGGCGGCCGCGCAGCAGCGGCCAGCCCAGCCAGGCCAGGGCGCGGCCCAGGCGCAGCAGCCAGGGCTGCGGCAGCCGCGCACACAGCTTCGCCAGGCCTTCCAGCAGGCGCACGCCGAGGCAGCGCATGGCCTCAGCTTCGGCCTTCGTCGCCCTGCCCGTCTTCCGACGCCATCGCGGCGCTGCCATCGGCCAGCAGGCTGCCGGCGTACAGCGCCGCCAGCAGCAGGGTCAGGCCGCCCCAGAAGGTCGAGTAGAAGGCCAGGTGCGTGTTGAACGGAAACAGGGTGACGAGCAGCGCCAGGCCCGGCGCGCGGGCGCGCAATCGCGCCTCGGGCGTGGCGAAACGCCAGGCGCGCCAGGCGATGGCGATGCCGCCCAGCCAGAAGAACAGGCCGATGAAGCCGGTCTCGCTGAGGATTTCCAGCACGATCTGGTGGGCGTGGTAACCGGCGCCGTGCGACTCGTCCGACAGCCAGGGATCATCCGCATCGGCGTACTCGGCATAGGCGATGCGGAAACCGCGCACGCCAACGCCATTGACCGGATGCGCCAGCGCCATGCGCCAGGCCGTCTTCCAGATCGGCAGGCGGCCGGAGAGGGCGTGGTCGAGGCCTTCGACATTGCCCGCGAGCGCGGCCTCGGTGCGGTTCAGGCGCTCCTGCAGCGTGTCCGAACAGGTGTAGAGCACCAGCGCCAGGGCGACGCCGCCGGCGCCGAGCAGGGCCACCGCCCGGCGGCTGCCGAACTGGATCCAGGCGCTGGCCACCAGCACCAGCACCAGGGTGACCCAGGCCGCGCGCGCGCCCGCCAGCAGCACCACCACGACCAGGCCGACGGCCATCAGCACCCAGCCGGCCACGCCCAGGCGCCGCGCCGACCACTCCAGCGGGAAGGGCGCCATGCTCGCCAGCACCAGGCCCAGCTTGAGGTTCTCGGAACCGAAGATGCCGCTCAGGCGGTCGGCGTCCATCGGCCCGCCGAGGCTGTGGCCGGTGACCGCCTGCACCAGGCCGTCCAGCAGCCAGAAGCTGGCGATCACCGCCAGGCCGCTGAAGGTGAGCCGGCGCCCGCGTTCGTTGGCCACGGCGATCGCCACCAGCCAGAGGAAGGGCAGGTAGCGCAGGTCGAGCAGCGACTCGCGCAGCGAACGCGCGCGGTCATAGCCGTCGATGGCGGAGATCAGCTCCGGCAGCCAGTAGCTCATGAACAGCACGCTGGTCAGCGCCCAGGCCTCGTGGCTGAGCAGGCGGCTGCCGCCGCGGAAGCGGTAGATCGCCAGCACCGTCAGCGCCACCAGCGCGCCGAGCGAAAGCACCGCCTCGGCCGGGCCCGGCAGCGGCCACAGCGCCACGAAGGCGAGCACCCACCAGGGGGCCCACTGCAGCTTGGCTTCAGTTGGCGAGGAGCTCGTCATACACCTTCAGGGTGGCGGCCTGCATCGCAGCCAGGGTCTGCGGGATGGTAACCGGCATCGGCGCGGGATCGGCCAACAGGCGACGCGCGGTGCCGGCCAGGGCGCCGGCATCGCCCGGGGGCACGGCGCCGGCCGGATACAGCGCGCGCAGCAGCTCGCCGACGCCGCCGTGGTCCCAGCCCAGCACCGGCCGACCCACCGACAGCGCTTCCAGCACGGTGCGGCCGAAGGCTTCCGGCTTGCCCGACAACTGCAGCACCAGGTCGGCGGCGGCATAGGCCTCGCGCACGTCCTGGCGCGGCTTGCTGATCGCCAGGGCCGAGCGCACGCCGAGCTGGCGGGCCAGGGCGTCGATCTCGCCCAGGTAGCGTTCGCGGCCGGGCTCGTCCGCGCCCAGCAGCCACAGCCGGACGTCCTCGCCGGCGGCGCGCAGCGCGGCCAGCAGGCGCACCGCTTCGGCATGGCCCTTGAGCCGGGTGCCGCGGCCCGGCAGCAGCAGCAGGCGGCCACCGCGCAGCTCCGGATGTTCGCCGTGCAGGCGCTGCCGCCAGGCCTCGGGGGCCTGGTGGCCGCGCGGGAACTGGGCCGGGTCGATGCCGCGCTCGATCACCCGCAACCGCGCCGGATCGGTGTCCGGCCAGTGCCGCAGCACGTGCGCGCGCACGGTGTCGGAGACGCAGATGATGCGTTCGGCCCGGGTCATGATGCCGCTGTAGCGGCCCGGCGAGTTCAGGCCGTGCACGGTGCTGACCACGCGTGGCGGCGATTCCAGCCCGCGCAGGGCCAGGCGCAGGCACCAGGCCGGCAGGCGCGAGCGCACGTGCACCAGGTCGGGCTTCAGGTCCGCCAGCAGCGCGCGCAGGCGGCGGGCCGTGGCGAAGATGCGCAGCGACTTGGCGCCGACCGGCAGGGCGATGTGCTCGCTGCCCTCGCGCTCCAGCAGCGGCACCAGCCGGCCGCCGGCGGAAATCACCAGGCTGCGATGCCCGGCCGCCGCCAGGGCGGCGGCGATCTCGAGGGTCGAGCGTTCGACGCCGCCGCTGTGCAGGGCGGGCAACAGCTGGACGATGGTGCGGCCGGCCAAGGTCGGCGCGCCGTCAGTCCTTCAGGACGTAGTGGGCGCCGCAGTAGGGGCAGGTGGCCTCGCCGCTGGCCTCGATCGGCAGGTAGACGCGCGGATGCGAGTTCCACAGCGCCATGGCGGGGGTCGGGCAGCACAGCGGCAGCTCGTCCCGGCGGACCTCGTAACGGCGCTCGGCATTGGCCTGGACGCGGGCGGTGGCAGTGTCGGTACGCGACATGGTGGGCGATCCCCGTGGAATCCGGCCGGGGATTCTACACCCGGCCGGGGCTGCCCGGCCGGGTTTGCGCCGGTCACTCGGCCTTCTGGGCCTCGACGGTGATCTCGATCAGGACCTCGTCGCTGACCATGGGCACGTAGGCGCCGATGCCGAACTCGCTGCGCAGGATGCGGATGCTGGCGTCGAAGCCGGCCGCCTGCTTCTTGGTCATCGGGTGCAGGGCGATCTTGTTGATGTTCACGTCCATCAGCACCGGCCGGGTGACACCGTGGATGCTCAGCTCGCCGGCCACTTCCAGCCGGCCCTCGCCGACCGCCTTGACGCCGGTGCTGGTGAAGGTGGCGACGGGGTGGTTGGCGACGTCGAAGAAATCGGCGGCGAGCAGGTGCTCGTCCAGCTTCCCGACACCGGTGCTGATGCTGTCGATGGCGATCTTCGCCTCGACGCTGGAACGGGTCGGATCCTCGGCGTCGTAGACGATGCTGCCTTCGACGCTGTCGAAGCGGCCGGTGATGTTCGAGAAGCCGAGGTGGCTGTAGGTGAACTCGACCTGGGTGTGGGTGGGGTCGATCACATAGGTGTCGGCCGCCAGGACGGGGGCGGCGTTGGCCAGCAGGGCGACGGCGAGCAGGTGACGCAGGGACATCGGCGTTTCCTCTTGGTTCCGGGGTAGCCATAGAGCCTGCCGTCGCCATGCCGGCCGGTCGACCGCCTGCCGGGAACGCAGCGTCCGCCTGCCGCGCCCGCCGTGACCGGGGGCCGGCGCCGTCGCTCGCACCTGCGATTTCGCACTGCAACAAGCCCGCGCAGGGTGAATTGGCCGTCCGGCCGACCCTTATTCGCCCCGGGCCGCGTAAGAGGGAGTGGAGGCCACGCCCCCCCGCGCCCGCCTCCCCGGCAAAGCCGGACTACCGTCGGACTTCCCTGGAGATTCCGCCATGCGCATGCGCTTGCATCCCCTGTTTCTGTCCCTCCTGCTGCCCTTCGCCGCCGCGCCGGCCCTGGCCGCGCCCCCGAGCGATGCGGAGGTCGGCGACGCCGCCTCCTTCGGCAAGAACGCCAAGTGGCTGGGCCTGGTGGCCGGCTCGGTCTACCTCGACACCGACTGCACCGGCGACACCTCCGGCACCTGCGTGACGCTGAACCCGGCGCCGGCGGTCACCACCTTCCGCATCAACGACCTCGACAGCATCACCCTGCCGAAGAAGAGCACGGAGTCGATGCTCTGCCACTGGCAGACGCCGATCGTCGCCTACTCCTATTCCAACTACACCGGCACGGACCAGTACATGCAGTTCCGCGCCTATCCGATCTACCGGGTCCGCAGCAAGGTGCTGGACGACCCCACGCTGATCGACCCGGGCACCGGTCTGCCCTTCAACGGAGAGATCGAACTGCCGCTCAGCGGCGTCAGCAAGTTTGGCTTGCTGCCGAACGGCAGCTACCAGTACGAGCAGGACACCTCCACCCGCACCTGCATCGCCGGCCTGATCAGCGCCAAGAACCTGGAGCTGGGCTACGGCCTGACGCCGCAGCAGGTGAAGGAGTTCTTCAAGGGCCCGATCACCATCCACCTGGACATCGCCGGCACCGTCCAGATGGTCGACTCGGCCAGCATCTACTTCGGCACCCGCTTCCTGGGCGACTGAAGCCCGGCCGCGTCGGCCGCCCTCGCGCGGCCGGCGCCTTTGCGGCTAGGCTGCGCGCCATGGCCGCACCCGATTCCTGCTGGGCCCTGCACGACGGCATCGCCGGCCACCGCCGGCAGGTGCTGGCGCTGGCGCAAGCCCTGTTTCCGGACTGCCGCGAGCTGGCGCTGCGGGCGCGCGCGCCCTGGGTCTGGCTGGCACCGCGGCGCCTGCCCGGCGCCGGCCATGCCTTCGGCGCGGAATTCGCCGGCCTGCTGCAGGCGCCGCCACGCCTGGCCATCGGCTGCGCCCGCCGCGCCGCGCTGGCCACCCGCCTGCTGCGCGAACAGGGCAGCACCGTCGTGCAGGTGCTCGACCCGCGCCTCGATCCGCAGCATTGGGACCTGGTGATCGCGCCCGAACACGACCGCGTCGACGCGCCCAACGTGATCCGCCTCTGCGGCAGCCTGCACCCGGTGGACGCCGACTGGCTGGCCGCTGCACGCGAGACCCGGCCGGAGCTCGGCACCCTGCCCGGCCCGCGCACCGTCGTGCTGCTGGGCGGGCCGACCCGCGCCGTGCCCATGGGCGATGGCGCCTTCGCCCGCGTGTTCCGCCAGCTCTCGGCCTGGCGTGCCGGTGACGGCGGCAGCCTGCTGCTGATCGGATCGCGGCGGACACCGGCGGCCTGGGCGGCGGCGGCGCGCGAGCTGGCCGAGGAAGGCGCCGGCCTGTGCTGGCTGGGACCGGAAGACGGCGAGAACCCCTACGCCGCCGCCCTGGCCTGGGCCGACCGCATCGTCTGCACGCCGGACTCGGTGAACATGGTGTCCGAGGCCTGCGCCACCGAGGCGCCGGTCTTCGTCGCCCGTCCCGACCTCGCCACCGGCCGCATCCGCCGCTTCCTCGACAGCCTGCTGGAACGCGGACGTATCCGCGCCCTCGGCGAGCAGCCCGAGGATTTCGCCGCCGAGCCCCTGCGCGAAGCCGCCCGCGTCGCCGCCCTGGTGCGGCAGCGTCTGGGGCTATGAACCGGCCGCTGCCGCCGGCACGCTGAAGGACAGGCCGGCCCGGGCGCAGGCGGCCAGCACCGCTTCCCGCGCCTGCGCCAGCGCCTCGCCCGGCGGCACCAGCCGCGGCCGCTGATCCAGCGTGCATTCCAGCCCCAGGCCGACCAGCTGTGCGTGTGCATTGGCCAGGGCTTCGGCATCCGGCAGCCACCCGGCCGCGCCGAGTTCGCGCAGCAGCGAAGGCGTGTCGCCGGGCACGGCCCAGTCCGGTCGCGTCGGCGCGTGCTGCAGCACCAGGGCCTGCAGCAGGAATTCCAGGTCCACCAGGCCGCCCTCGCCCTGCTTGAGGTCGAAGCGGCCGGGGCCGCTGCGGTCGAGCTCGGCGCGCATGCGCTGACGCATCGCCCGCACGTCGGCCTGCAGCGTGTCGATGTCGCGCGGCGTGGCCAGGGTCTCGGCGCGGATCTTCTCGAAGGCCGCGCGCACCGCCGGCGCGCCGGCAATGGCGCGGGCCCGCACCAGGGCCTGGCGTTCCCAGGTCCAGGCGCGCTCGCGCTGGTAGGCGGCGAAGCTCTCCAGGCTGGACACCAGCATGCCCTTGGCGCCGTCGGGGCGCAGGCGCACGTCCACCTCGTAGAGCTTGCCGGCGGCGGTGACCGTGCCCAGCAGGCTGACCAGGCGCTGCGCCAGGCGCGCGAACCAGCGGCCGGCATCGAGCGGACGCGGGCCGTCGGACTGCGCGTCCATCGGCGCGTCGTGCAGGAAGACCAGGTCGAGGTCGGAGCCGAAACCGAGCTCGCGCCCGCCCAGGCTGCCGTAACCGATCACCGCCAGGCCGGCGCCGGGCACGCGGCCATGGCCGGCGGCGACGTCGGCCTCGGCCAGGCGCAGCGCTTCCGCCAGCACCGCCTCGGCCAGCGCTGCCAGGCGGCGGGCGGCCTCCACCGGCGCCAGCCGCTCGCCCAGCAGGGCCAGGGCCAGGCGGAAGGACACGGCCTGGCGCTGTTCGTTGAGCACGTGCAGCGCCGCTTCGGTGTCACCCGCGGGTGCCTGCGCGAGGGCCTGGGCGAGCAGGCCCGGCATGTCCTGCTCTTCCGGCACGGGACCGGCGGCGCGCGCATCCAGCAGCTCGTCCAGCAGCAGCGGGTGCTCGGCCAGTCGCTCGGACAGCAGGGCGCTGCGCGCCGATACGTCCACCAGCCGCGCCAGCGCCGCCGGCTGTTCCTCCAGCAGCGCCAGGTAGGCGGTGCGGCGGGTGATGGCCTGCAGCAGCGCCAGCGCGCGCGGCACGGCGGCATCGGGCGCGGGGCCGCGGGCGGCGGCGGAAAGCAGTTCCGGCAGCACCTGGTCCAGACGCTTGCGGCCACGCTCCGAGAGCGTGCGCACCGCCGGCGTGGCGGCGAATTCGCGCAGGGCCTGGTCCAGGCCTTCGGCATCGCCGAAGCCGGCCTCGACCAGCACCTGCGCATCGCCGCCCTCCGGCAGGGCGCGCCAGTACTGCACCAGGGCACCGGCTTCGCTGCGGCGGCGGCGGCGCGCTTCCAGCAGGCCGGCGAATTCGCCGGCGACCACGGCGCGATGGCCGTCGAGCTCGGCCTGCATCGCTGCCGTGTCCGGATAGCCGAGACCGCGGGCGATGCGCAGGCGGGCCAGCGGATCCTCCGGCAGCGCATGCACCTGCTGGTCGGCCAGCATCTGCACGCGGTTCTCCAGCCGGCGCAGATAGCGGTAGGCCTCGGCCAGGCGCGTGGCGGTGGCAGGCGCGACGTGGCCCGCCTGCGCCAGCGCCGACAGGGCCGGCAGCAGCGATCGCTGCCGCAGGGCGGGCTCGCGGCCGCCGCGGATCAGCTGCAGGCACTGCACCAGGAATTCGATTTCGCGGATGCCGCCGGGGCCGAGCTTGAGATCGTCGGCCAGTTCGCGTTTCTGCACTTCGGCGGCGATCAGCGCCTTCATCTCGCGCAGGCCGTCGATGGCGCCGTAGTCGAGGTAGCGGCGGTAGACGAAGGGCCGCAGGGTGCGCAGCAGTTCCTCGCCGGCCTCGATGTCGCCGGCCACCGGCCGCGCCTTGATCCAGGCGTAACGTTCCCAGTCGCGGCCTTCGCGCTGGAAGTACTGCTCCATGGCATTGAAGCTCAGCGCCAGCCGGCCCGAGGTGCCGAAGGGGCGAAGGCGCAGGTCGACGCGATGGCAGAAGCCCTCGGCGGTGGTGTCGCCCAGCAGCTGCGCCAGGCGCTGGCCGAGGCGGGTGAACCAGGCCTCCGCATCCAGCGGCCGCGCGCCGTCGCTCTGGCCGGTTTCGCGGTAGGCGTAGACGAGGTCGACGTCGGAGCTGAAGTTCAGTTCGCCGCCGCCCAGCTTGCCCAGGCCGAACACCACCAGCTGCTGTTCGCGGCCGCCGACGTCGCGGACGCGGCCATGACGCTCCGCCAGTTGTGCCGAGAGCGCCTCGACGCCGATCCGCAGGGCCTGTTCGGCAATGCGACTGCTGCCGGCCAGGGTGGCGTCCACGTCGTCCAGGCCGTGCAGGTCGCGCCAGA
>DATGPR010000147.1:0-2351 GCA_035304725.1 Arenimonas sp. | reverse complement strand
CGGGCCCGCATCGCCCGCGGCTCCGGCACCACCCCGGCCGACGTCAACCGCCTGCTCAAGCAGTACCAGCAGATGGAGAAGATGATGTCCAAGCTGTCCCGGGGCGGCATGAAGGGCCTGCTGCGGGGCATGAAGGGCATGCTGGGCGGCGGCTTCCCGGGCGGTTTCCCGGGCCGCTGAGACGGCTTTCCGGCGCCGGCCGGGCCTGGCGGGGCGGACTCCCGGACCGGTCCCCGGCGGGGGCCGGGGCCGGTCTCAGGCCCCCACCGGGGGTATCTTTCGGCCCGGCAAGGGCTTACAATCCGCGATTCCCCGGCCGGGACCCGGTCGGACCTCCAGTCCTAGAACTACAGAGCAAACCCACATGGTCAAGATCCGTCTGACCCGCGGCGGCGCCAAGAAGCGCCCCTTCTACCACGTCGTCGTCACCGACTCGCGCAACAAGCGCGACGGTCGCGCCCTCGAGCGCCTGGGTTATTACAACCCGGTTGCGCAGGGCAACGAGAAGCGCGTGGAGATCAACACCGAGCGCGTGAAGCACTGGGTCTCCCACGGCGCCCAGCTGACCGACAAGGTCGCCGCGCTGGTCAAGGAAGTCTCGGCCCAGGCTTCGGCCTGAGCCGCCTGCCCCGTACCACCAGGGGCATCCCGACATGAGTGAGGGGCGCCGCATCCTGCTGGGCAGGGTCGTCGGCGCCTTTGGCGTGCGCGGTGAAGTCCGGCTGCAGTCCTGGACCGATCCCCGCGCCGCCCTGTTCAAGTACCAGCCCTGGACCCTTCGCGTTGGCGACAGCGAGCGCGAAGTCTCCGGCGTGCGCGGCCGCGACACCGGCAAGCACGTGCTGGCCGTCATCCCCGGCATCGAGGACCGCGACCAGGCCGAGGCCCTGCGCGGCGCCGAGATCTGGGTGCCGCGCGAGCGCCTGCCGGCGCTGCCGCCGGGCCAGTACTACTGGGTGGATCTCGAGGGCCTGGCGGTGGAAACCACCGAGGGCGTGGCCCTGGGCACCGTCTCGCACCTGTTCGACAACGGTGCCAACGCCGTGATGGTGGTGCAGGGCGAGCGCGAGCGCCTGCTGCCCTTCGTGATGGACCAGTACATCAAGTCCGTGGACCTCGAGGGTGGCCGCATCGTCGTCGACTGGGACCCGGAGTTCTAGGCCGTGCGCATCGATGTGCTGAGCCTGTTTCCGGACTTCATCGACCAGGCGACCTCGGTCGGGGTGGTCGGCCGGGCGCGCGAGCGCGGCCTGCTGCAGGTGCAAGCCTGGAATCCGCGCGACTACGCCACCGACAACTATCGCCGGGTGGACGACCGCCCCTTCGGCGGCGGGCCCGGCATGGTCATGCTGCCCGAGCCCCTGGGCGCCTGCCTGGCGGCCGCCCGCGCCGCCGATCCGGCTCCGGCCCGGGTCATCCTGCTCAGCCCCCAGGGCCCGCGCCTGACCCAGGCCAAGGTCCGCGAGCTGGCGGCCCAGCCCCGGCTGATCCTGCTCTGCGGCCGCTACGAGGGCCTGGACGAGCGTTTCATCGAGCGCGAGGTGGACGAGGAACTGTCCATCGGCGACTACGTGCTCTCCGGCGGCGAGCTGGCCGCGGCGGTGCTGGTGGACGCGGTCGGCCGGCTGCAGGAGGGCGCCCTGAACGACGCCGCCTCGGCCGAGCAGGACAGCTTCGAGGACGGCCTGCTGGACTGCCCGCACTACACCCGTTCCGAGGCCTGGGGCACCGAGGGGGTGCCGGCGGTGCTGCTGTCCGGCGACCACGCCGCCATCGCCCGCTGGCGCCGCCGCCAGAGCCTCGGCCGGACCTGGCTGCGCCGGCCCGACCTGCTGGCCCGGACCCGGCTGAGCCCCGCCGACCGGACCCTGCTGGCCGAGTTCATCGCCGAATGGCGGGCGGCGCACCCGGCCGGGCAGGGGTAGTCCTTCCATTTCAATGGCTTGCCGGCTATACTGCCGCGCTTTCCATGAGCCACGCACGGACCTCCGGGCCTCTGGCACGCACGACAACAACCATCAGAGGCGTCCCATCATGAGCATCCACACCCTGCTGCAGCAGTTCGAGGCCGAGCAGATCAAGCGCGAGCTGCCGAAGTTCGGCCAGGGCGACACCGTCGTCGTCAACGTCAAGGTGAAGGAAGGCAACCGCGAGCGCGTGCAGGCCTACGAAGGCGTGGTCATCGCGATCAAGAATGCCGGCCTGAACTCCTCCTTCACCGTCCGCAAGATTTCCCACGGCTTCGGTGTGGAGCGCGTGTTCCAGACCCACAGCCCGGCCATCGACTCGGTCGTGGTCAAGCGCCGCGGCAAGGTGCGCCAGGGCAAGCTGTATTACCTGCGCGGCCTGGA
>DATGPR010000146.1:0-3293 GCA_035304725.1 Arenimonas sp. | reverse complement strand
AAGCTGGGCACGCGCGACCGCACCCGGGCCGTGCTCAAGGCGATCACGCTGCGGATCATCTGAGCGCGGGGCGGGGCTGCATCGGCGGCGGGAATTCGCGCGGGTCGTAGTACCAGTCGTTGATGGCCAGGCCTTCGCGGGTTTCGCCGGCAGTGACGGTGATGGCGGCCAGGGCGTGGTCGTCGCAGCCGATGTCGGCGCGGGCGATGCAGTCGGAGGCATGGCTGAGCACACCGGGATCGCCGGCGGCTTCGTCCAGTGGCCAGGCAAGCAGCCACCAGTCGCCGGCCGGCACGGCCAGGTCGAAATCCGGTGCGTTCTGCGCGGTGTCCCCGCAGTGGCCGGTGCCCGGATCGTCGGCGGCGATGGCGCAGACGCGCATGGCCGGGACGTATTCGCTGGGATAGGAAACCTGGCCGCGCAGGCGGGCGAGGGGGGTGGTGTCGGCGGCCGCGGCCGCGGATGCCGGTGGCGATGCGTCCGGCGCTTCGGCCTGCGCGGTATCGGCCGCAGCGGCAGCCACTTCGGCGGATGACGAGGATGCGGGCTGGCAGGCAGCCAGGCCCAGCAGCAGGAAGCTCAGGGTGACAGGGATTCTCGGAAAGCGGGAAGACGGCATCGGCGTTTCCTCAGGTGAGCAATACGGCAGTGACGGCGGCGGCCACCATCAACGCCAGGCCCAGGCCCACGCGCAGGCCATAGGCGCGGCCGCCGGAGGCCACCGCCACGATGGTCTTGGACAGGGCGCTGGCGCCAAGCAGGGCGACCAGGGCCCAGCGCGCCTGTCCGGTGTCGAAGACGGCACCGGAATGCAGCTGGCCGACGGTGGCCGCGGCCGCCTGCAGTTCCGCCAGGGCGGCGATGGTGGCGCCGAGCAGGGCGCCGCGCGGGCCCAGCCAGGCGTTGAGGATGGCGGCGGCGATCATCACGGTGGTCACGACGGCAGCGAATATCAGCGCGTGGCTGACGCGGAACATGCGCCGGCCCGCCGTCGGCGGCGGCTCCGTGCCGCTGCCGCGGCGCAGGCCGAGGGCGCCGCCGGCGAGCAGCACGCCGCCGGCCGCCGCCAGTTCGGCCCGGAGTTGCGGCACCAGGTCCGGCGCCACCGTCAGCAGGATCGGCACCAGCAGGCTGAGCGAGGCCAGGTTGGCCAGCAGGGCGGCGCCGACCGCCTGCGGCAGCAGGGCCGGCGTTTCCCGCACGCGCTGGCCGAAGCCGGCCACGGCGGCGGTCGAGGAAACATAGCCGGCGAAGAAGCCCGCCACCGCCAGGCCCCAGTGGTTGCCGACCAGGCGCAGGGCGATGTGGCCGAGGGTGCTGATGGCCATCACCAGCACCACCAGGGTCCAGAGCAGCGAGGGATTGAACACGCCCCAGGGGTCGAGGGTGCGGTCGGGCACCAGGGGCAGGATGACCAGGGCGGAGGCCAGCAGGATCAGGCCGTCCTGCAACTCGGCCTCGCTGACCAGGTCGCGGGTGATGCGGTGCAGCGGCGCCTTGGCGTAGAGCAGCACGGCCACCACCACGCCGAGGCCGGCCGCCAGTTCCGGCAGGCCGACGGCCAGGCCGCCGAGCAGGCAGGTGAGGACCAGGGCGATCTCGCTGGTCAGGCCGGGGTCCTCGTGCTGGCTCTGGCGGTAGCTCATGGCCACGAACACGCCCAGCAGCACCAGCACCGGGACGAAGGCGGCCAGGTGCAGCCACAGCGCGACGGCGCCGCAGAGGGCGGCCAGGGCGTGGGTGCGCAGGCCGGCGATCGTCTGCGGGCCCGGGTGCCCGCGCTCGGTCACGGCGCCAATCAGCAGGCCCAGGCCCAGCGCCGTGGCCAGCGGCAACAACGGCATTCCCTCCACCATCCCTCCCACCGGGGTCAGACCCTTTGTTCCGACCCTTTGCTCTGACCCCGGGGTCGGAGTCGGGGGTCAGAGTAGGGGGTCTGACCCCGGTTTCCAAATGTCGGACAATAGCGGGGTCCCCAAGACCCGCCGGAGCGCCATGAGCCCTATTTCCCTGACCCGTCACCTGATCGAGGAACAGCACGCCGGCCGCATCAATGCCGACCTGCGCCTGCTGATCGAGGTGGTCGCCCGCGCCTGCAAGTCCATCTCCATCGCCGTCGGCAAGGGCGCCCTGGGCGGGGTGCTGGGCGAGGCCGGTACCGGCAACATCCAGGGCGAGGCACAGAAGAAGCTCGACGTGCTCAGCAACGAGATCCTGCTCGAGGCCAACGCCTGGGGCGGCCACCTCGCCGGCCTGGCCTCCGAGGAAATGGACCACAGCCAGCCCATTCCCGACGCCGCCCGCCGCGGCCGCTACCTGCTGCTGTTCGATCCGCTGGACGGCAGCAGCAACATCGACGTCAACGTCTCGGTCGGCACCATCTTCTCGGTGCTGCGCTGCCCCGAGGGCGTCACCGAGCCGAGCGACGAGCACTTCCTGCAGCCCGGCACCGCCCAGGTCGCCGCCGGCTACACCGTCTACGGCCCCAGCACCCTGCTGGTGCTGACCACCGGCCATGGCACCCACGTCTTCACCCTGGACCGCGAGGTCGGCAGCTTCCTGCTGACCCGGCGCGACGTGCAGATTCCCGCCGACACGCAGGAATTCGCCATCAACATGTCCAACCAGCGACATTGGGAGCCGGCCACCCAGCGCTACATTGCCGACCTGCTGGCCGGCAAGACCGGTCCGCGTGGCAAGGACTTCAACATGCGCTGGGTCGCCAGCATGGTCGCCGACGTACACCGCATCCTCACCCGTGGCGGCATCTTCATGTACCCGCTCGATGCCAAGTGCCGGGAAAAGGGCGGCCGCCTGCGCCTGATGTACGAGGCCAATCCGATGGCCTTCGTGGTCGAACAGGCCGGTGGCGCCGCCAGCACCGGCCGCCAGCGCATGCTGGAAGTGCAGCCGACGGCGCTGCACCAGCGCATCCCGGTCTTCCTGGGTTCACGCAACGAGGTGGCGGTCGCCGAGCAGTACCACGCCGACGGCTGAAGCAACGCCGCGGCGCAACCTTCGCCTGGGGAGAGGCAACGGATGCGTAACGACGATTTCATCGAGGTCTTCGATGGTGTTCTGACGCCGGAAACCTGCGCCGACATCGTGCGCAGGTTCGAAAGCAGCGGCCAGGCCCAGCCCGGCCTGGTCGGCGGCGGCCTGTACCCGGACCTGAAGGACAGCAGCGACATCGGCATCAACGGCAAGCCGGAATGGCGCGATGTCGAGGTGCTGCTGGTGCGCTCGGTGCTGGCGGCAACCCTGCAGTACCTGCGCCGCTACCCCTACGCCCT